>NZ_KV793388.1:0-95163 GCF_001808475.1 Klebsiella sp. HMSC09D12
CTTACCCGAAATCTGATTTATTCAACAAAGCCGGAAAGCACTCAAGCCACCGGCGATAACGCCTCTCTGGTTAACAATGGACGTTTACCGTTTCTCCCGAATCCGGTTGAACATGATATGCACTGATGGTAATTTGTGAGGGTTTAAATGAAAGTGTTATTAACTGTCGTTCGTTTTTTTAAAACACAATTCCGGCCGGTAAAATACCTGAGCCTCGGTCTGGCCTGCATATTCACATCTCAGGCCCAGGCTCTTCATTGTGAATTCACAGAGTTATATACCGATAACATTTCAATCCCCGTTGTTGGTCTCGGAATATCCACCGCCGGTGAAGACGTTCCGGTAGGTAAAATTTTATATCGCCAGGACTATCGAAGTGCCAGCAGAACTACATCATTCGCATGTACCGTTGAGCTTGAAGATATTGCATCCGCGCCATACACAATGAACACATATACAAAAACTGAGGTTATATCCACGCCGTCGGGGCCGGCAGTGAAGTCAGGTGGTAAAGATATATTCCCAACCAACGTTTCCGGTATTGGGGCTATTTTTTATCTTTCCGGGATAGAGGTAGATTATACTTCCTTCCCTCACCTTTGGGAGAGAAGTCAAAGTATAAGCTATGGCACTCTTACCCAAGGTCTGGGCCAATTTTGGAAAGTAACCGTAGAACTTATCAAGACCGGTCCTATTGCAGGAGGTACTCAGCAGGTTGATGGTTCATCCTTTCCAACATTTCAGATTACCTCTGGTTCAAACTCCCCTTTCATTGTAAACAATGTTTTTGTCAATTTGAATTTCGTGGGTTCAACAATGATCCACACCAAAACCTGTCAGCTGGCAACGTCCAATATTGATGTGAATCTTGACAACCATGCGGTTGGTGATTTTACCAGCCCGGGAACGGTTACCGAGTGGAAGGATTTTGATATCGTACTGCAGGGATGCCCACCATTCTATGGTTATGGCAATTACACCTATACTGAAAAAACGGACAAACTTACCGGTTCCAATGCCGAAAACGTTGTCTCTATTACCTTTAAAAGCGCTAACGGCGTCATTGAAGGCAACCCTTCACTGGCCAAACTGGATTCTGGAGCCAATGCAGCCACCGGGGTCGGCATTGAATTATCACAAAGAAATATATCCGGCAGCATACCGCTGGATGGTTCCGGCGGCTTTAACCTGACCAATCTTACACAACAAGATAACGCCACCTATACCATCCCGCTAAAAGCTCGCTATGTTCAGTCTGATACCAACGTCACGGCAGGGCCAGCTAATGGTTCCGTCATTTTTACTATTACCTATTTGTGACGGTGGTTTCAGGAAAGTAAAGTCATATTCGTCTCTTTTTTAATATGGTGGGTAAAATTTCTTTTTTAAATTTTACCCATTAAAACTGAGGCACGATAAAGCGTAACAATGAAGGATAACCTTACGATTTAGCATTGGTCTGCACGCTATAGTTTATAAGGGAGAAATATATTATGCCTCGAAAAATAATTTACAGTCATATCATGATAATCATTTTCGCTTTTTGCGGGATAAGTTCTGCTTTAGCCGATATTGTCATCACCGGAACCCGCTTCGTCTATCCGGAAAAAGAGCGTGAAGTAACGGTAAAAATTGATAATGTTGGAGATAAGCCGGCTCTCGCACAGGTCTGGATTGACGCCGGGGACCCTAATGCCACGCCGGAGACGGCCAAAGCGCCCTTTACGATTACTCCTCCTATTAACCGCATCAACGGCGGTAAAGGCCAGACGCTGCGCATGATATATACGGGAGAAAAGCTGCCCGGTGATAAAGAATCCTTATTCTGGCTAAACGTGCTGGAAATTCCGGCGACGAAAAAAGACAATAAAAACCAGCTAAAAATGGCGGTTCGTTCAAGAATTAAAATTTTTTACCGCCCGCAGGGATTAGCCGGCAGCGCCAATCAGGCAGGAAAGTCAATCATCTGGAAAAAGGTCAATGGTGGAATTGAAGGTTCAAATCCTACCCCGTACTTTGTCTCCCTGGCGAATATCACCGAGGATAAAGAAGGGAAAACAGTGGTTGCCAACGGAGGGATGATTGCACCGGGAGGAAAGAGCGTTTTCCCCATGAAGAAGCACCTCGCGACGATTTATCCATCTTATATTAGTGATGAGGGAGCGATTAATTCCTTTGCGCAGCAGATCATCCCCTAATATTGAAATCCGTTATCGTTCACAAACCATCGGCGAAAACGTACGCTTATCACCTTGTAGCGCTAGCCCATACCTTTTCACACTCCATAAAAAATGCCATTAATGAGGTAAGAAATCATTAATGGCATTATTTTTATTGAATTAAATCAATGTGCTAAATCAGCTTATTCCCACTCAATGGTAGCCGGCGGCTTACCGCTGATGTCATACACCACGCGGGAGATACCGTTAACTTCATTGATGATGCGGTTGGACACGCGGCCGAGGAAATCGTACGGCAGGTGCGCCCAGTGAGCGGTCATAAAGTCGATGGTTTCAACTGCGCGCAGGGAGACCACCCAGTCGTACTTACGGCCATCGCCCATTACGCCGACGGAACGCACCGGCAGGAATACGGTGAACGCCTGGCTCACTTTGTTGTACAGGTCAGCTTTGTGCAGCTCTTCAATGAAGATGGCATCCGCGCGACGCAGCAGGTCACAGTACTCTTTCTTCACTTCGCCCAGCACGCGCACGCCGAGACCCGGGCCCGGGAACGGGTGACGATACAGCATGTCGTACGGCAGGCCCAGCTCGAGGCCAATCTTACGCACTTCATCTTTGAACAGCTCGCGCAGCGGTTCAACGAGGCCCATCTTCATCTCTTTCGGCAGGCCGCCCACGTTGTGGTGAGATTTGATAACGTGCGCTTTGCCGGTTGCGGAAGCCGCAGACTCGATCACGTCAGGGTAGATAGTCCCCTGCGCCAGCCATTTCACGTCTTCCAGCTTCAGCGCTTCTTCGTCAAACACTTCAACAAACACGCGGCCGATGATTTTACGCTTCGCTTCCGGATCGTTTTCGCCCGCCAGCGCAGCCAGGAAACGCGCCTCGCCTTCGACGTGAACGATGTTCAGACCGAAACGATCGCCGAACATATCCATAACCTGCTGAGCTTCATTAAGACGCAGCAGACCGTTATCCACGAAGACGCAGGTCAGGTTTTTGCCGATAGCGCGATGCAGCAGCATTGCGGTAACAGACGAGTCCACGCCGCCGGAGAGGCCGAGAATGACTTTGTCGTCGCCCACTTGCTGACGAATACGTTCGATGGCGTCGTCGATAATTTTGGCCGGGGTCCACAGCGCTTCACACTGGCAAATCTCGCGTACAAAACGCTCCAGCATGCGCAGGCCCTGACGGGTGTGGGTCACTTCCGGGTGGAACTGCACGCCGTAGAAGCGCTTCTCTTCGTTGGCCATAATGGCGAACGGGCAGGTTTCGGTGCTGGCAACGGTAACGAAGTCAGACGGGATGGCGGTGACTTTGTCGCCGTGGCTCATCCAGACGTCCAGCATAGCGTTGCCGTCCGCGCTCAGCGCATCTTCAATGCCGTGGATCAGCGCGCTATCGGTCTGAACTTCAACCTGCGCGTAGCCAAATTCACGCTCATTAGAGGCTTCAACGTGGCCGCCCAGCTGCATCGCCATGGTCTGCATACCGTAGCAGATGCCAAAGACCGGCACGCCAGCTTCGAAGACATACTGCGGCGCGCGCGGGCTGTTATCTTCGGTAGTGCTTTCCGGGCCGCCGGAAAGAATGATGCCGTTAGGATTGAACTCACGAATTTGAGCTTCCGTCACGTCCCATGCCCACAGTTCGCAGTAGACACCCAATTCACGAACGCGACGCGCAACCAGCTGGGTGTACTGAGAACCGAAGTCCAGGATAAGAATACGATGTTTATGAATGTTATCCGTCATTGACGATAATTCCGAGGCAAGTGATACAGGTTAAATAAATCGCCCGGCGCGTGGCCGGGCGATGAAAATCAGGAGCCCATGCGGTAGTTCGGGGATTCCTTGGTAATGGTCACGTCGTGAACGTGACTCTCCTGGATACCCGCGCCGCTGATGCGCACGAATTCCGCTTTGGTCCGCAGGGTGTCGATGGTACCACAACCGGTCAGGCCCATACAGGAGCGCAGTCCGCCCATCTGCTGGTGAATAATCTCTTTCAGACGGCCTTTATAGGCGACGCGACCTTCGATACCTTCCGGTACCAGTTTGTCGGCGGCGTTATCGGTCTGGAAGTAGCGATCGGAGGAGCCTTTAGACATCGCGCCAAGGGAACCCATACCGCGGTAAGATTTGTAAGAACGCCCCTGGTAGAGTTCGATTTCGCCCGGGGACTCTTCGGTACCCGCCAGCATCGAGCCAACCATGACGGCTGAAGCACCAGCGGCGATGGCTTTGGCGATATCGCCGGAGAAACGAATACCGCCGTCGGCGATAACCGGTATACCGGTGCCTTCCAGCGCTTCAACCGCGTCAGAAACGGCGGTGATCTGTGGAACACCCACGCCGGTCACGATACGCGTCGTACAGATGGAGCCAGGGCCGATACCCACTTTCACCGCGCTGCAGCCTGCTTCCGCCAGCGCACGTGCGCCCGCGCCGGTCGCCACGTTGCCGCCGATGATTTGCAGGTCAGGATATTTTGCGCGGGTATCGCGAATACGCTGCAATACGCCCTCAGAGTGACCGTGAGAAGAGTCGATCAGCAGAATATCGACGCCCGCGGCAACCAGCGCATCAACGCGCTCTTCGTTACCCGCGCCCGCGCCAACCGCTGCGCCAACGCGCAGGCGACCCTGCTCATCTTTACAGGCGTTCGGTTTACGTTCCGCTTTCTGGAAATCTTTAACGGTGATCATGCCGAGAAGATGGAAGCTGTCATCCACAACCAGGGCTTTCTCAACGCGTTTTTCATGCATTTTGGCAAAGACCACTTCGCGGCTTTCACCTTCGCGAACGGTAACCAGACGCTCTTTCGGCGTCATATATACGCTAACCGGCTGGTTCAGGTCGGTGACGAAACGCACATCGCGGCCGGTAATGATGCCGACCAGCTCATTGTCTTCGGTCACAACCGGATAGCCAGCAAAACCGTTACGTTCAGTCAGCTCTTTAACTTCGCGCAGAGTCGTAGTCGGCAGAACGGTCTGCGGGTCGGTAACCACGCCGGACTCATGCTTCTTCACGCGCTTAACTTCTTCCGCCTGACGCTCGATAGACATGTTTTTATGAATAAAACCGATGCCGCCTTCCTGTGCCAGGGCAATCGCCAGACGCGCTTCCGTCACGGTATCCATTGCTGCGGAGAGCATAGGAATATTCAGGCGAATGGTTTTCGTCAGCTGGGTGCTGAGATCGGCGGTGTTTGGCAGAACGGTTGAATGAGCGGGAACGAGGAGGACGTCGTCAAACGTCAGAGCTTCTTTAGCGATACGTAGCATGGGCAATATCTCGACCAGGGTGGATAAATATTGCCGTGGCATTATACAGAGCGTAACCGATTGCATCTACCCTTTTTTGCAAATAATACTTGCGATCCCATCTCAGCAGGTTACTATCGACTGAATAACCTGCTGATTTAGAATTTGATCTTGCTCACATGTTGCCATCTCAATCCCCCTCAATTTACACGGTTAGCCGCCTCAATCAGTCGGTCCGGCTGCTGCTGGAACGTGAAATGGGCCAGGTATGGATCAGCGGCGAGATTTCCAATTTCAGCCAGCCCTCTTCCGGTCACTGGTACTTTACCTTAAAAGACGATAACGCCCAGGTGCGCTGCGCAATGTTTCGCAACAGCAACCGCCGGGTGACCTTCCGTCCGCAGCACGGGCAGCAGGTACTGGTTCGCGCCAACATCACCCTTTACGAGCCGCGCGGCGATTATCAGATTATCGTGGAGAGCATGCAGCCTGCGGGCGAAGGACTGCTTCAGCAGAAGTATGAACAGCTGAAGGCCGCCCTGGCGGCGGAAGGCTTGTTCGATCAGCAGCATAAAAAAGCGCTTCCCTCCCCTGCGCACTGCGTAGGCGTCATTACCTCTAAAACCGGCGCCGCGCTGCATGATATTTTACAGGTGCTCAAGCGTCGCGACCCTTCCCTGCCGGTGATTATTTATCCGACCGCCGTTCAGGGCGAAGACGCACCGGGGCAGATTGTTCGCGCGATTGAACTGGCCAACGCGCGCCGCGAATGCGACGTACTTATCGTCGGACGCGGCGGCGGTTCGCTGGAAGATTTATGGAGTTTTAACGACGAGCGGGTGGCGCGGGCGATATTTAGCAGTCCGATTCCCATCGTCAGCGCCGTGGGCCATGAAACTGACGTCACTATTGCCGATTTCGTCGCCGACCTGCGCGCGCCAACGCCTTCCGCGGCGGCAGAAATGGTCAGCCGTAACCAGCTGGAGCTGCTGCGCCAGCTCCAGTCAGGACAGCAGCGTCTTGAGATGGCGATGGACTACTTCCTTGCCAACCGCCATCGTCGCTTTACCCAGATATTTCACCGCCTGCAGCAGCAGCATCCTCAGTTGCGCCTTGCTCGCCAGCAAACGGAGCTGGAAAGGTTGCGTCAGCGCATGCGTTTCGCTCTTGAGACGCAGATGAAGCGCGCCGATCAGCGCCAGCAGCGCGCTACGCAGCGTCTGAATCAGCAAAATCCGCAGCCGCGTATTCACCGTGCCCAGAGCCGTATTCAACAGCTGGAATATCGCCTGGCGGAAAATATCCGCAGCCGCCTCGGCGAGCAGCGCGAGCGCTTCGGCAATATGGTCACGCATCTGGAAGCCGTCAGCCCGCTGGCGACGCTCGCCCGCGGCTATAGCGTGACTTCCGCCAGCGACGGCAAAGTGCTGAAGCAGACCAAACAGGTACGCGAGGGAGACCTTCTCACTACCCGCCTGAACGATGGCTGGGTGGAGAGCGAAGTGAAAAACATCACGCCGGCGAAGAAAACGCGCTCCCGTAAAAAAGCCTGATTATTCTGCCTTTTCAACCGGGGATAACTATACTGCTCTCATGCCCTTTTTAAACGGTTCTATCCGGCTAAGGAGCGTGATATGCCTGTTGCTTATCCTCGTTATGTGATTCCGCCCTATATTTTACGCCGCATTGTCGACCATGGCTCGCTTCAGCAGCAGCGCTGCGCGCAGAATACCCTCAGCCATGTTCAGTCCCTGATGGCGCATGTTCCCGGACGCCCCGCTGCTCCCCATGTCACCACGCCGGGCCAGCTTGAGCGCGACATTTACGATGCCGGGCAAACCCAGGAACTACCGGGAACGCAGGTCCGTTTTGAGGGGCAGCCCTCCAACGGTGATGTGGCCGTTGATGAAGCCTATGACTATCTCGGCATCACCCATGAGTTTTTCTGGAAGAGCTACCAGCGCGATTCTCTGGATAACCGCGGGCTAAAGCTCACCGGCAGCGTCCACTATGGCCACGAATATCAAAATGCGTTCTGGAACGGCCAGCAAATGGTATTTGGCGACGGTGATGGCGAGATTTTTAATCGCTTTACTATCGCCATTGACGTCGTCGCGCACGAGCTAAGCCATGGCGTGACGGAGAGCGAAGCCGGTCTTATCTACTTCGAACAATCTGGCGCGCTTAACGAATCACTCTCGGACGTCTTTGGCTCGCTGGTCAAACAATATCAGCGCCAGCAAACGGCGGACAAGGCGGACTGGCTAATAGGTGAGGGACTGCTCGCGAAAGGCATTCACGGCAAAGGTCTGCGCTCTATGTCTCAGCCCGGCTCCGCTTACGATGACCCCATCCTTGGCAAAGATCCGCAGCCCGCTCACATGAAAGATTTTGTGCATACCCAGCAGGATAACGGCGGCGTACATATCAATTCCGGCATTCCTAATCACGCCTTTTATCTCGCCGCCCGCGCGATCGGCGGTTTTGCGTGGCAAAAAGCGGGCCACGCCTGGTATGACGCGGTGTGTGATAACTCTCTGGCAAAAGACGCTGATTTTTCAACCTTTGCCAGGCTCACGGTTCGCCATGGCGAAAAACGTTTTGGCAAAGAGATCGCTGATGCCATTACTCAAGCCTGGGGGCGCGTCGGAGTGGTGCTATGAATCTTGCCGATCTTAGCGATGATGCGATTATTGAACTGGCTCGCGAGGGGGGCGTCGCCTGGATCCCGGCGCTCAGTGGAATGCGTAAGATTGTGGTTGCGAAGCTCAACGAGCAACAGAAGCAGCGGATCGCTTCAATTCTTCAACAATCGCTACCGCTGGGCAAGCCGCCGGGGCAGCCCGACTCGCCGGGCAGCGGCGACCAGCGTTTTTTTCGCATTCAGATCGTCAGCGAGCAGCACTACCACAGCCTGATTATTCTCATCCCGGAGGAGCGTGCGCCAGAATCACTGGTTGAACTCTGGCGCGACGGTGAAAGCTGCGTCAGCGATAAAAATTAAACCGGCACAAACTCGACGCGTTTTTTTGAAATCAGCCCGTGGCCATTCTGACAAAAATAATCTACCGCGCCGCAGGCTTTTAATACTTCCAGCGGCTTGTGGCAGTCCGGGCAGCGGGCTTCAACAACATACTCTTTCGCGCAATGCGCGCAGTGGGCGCTATTGCCCTGCACAGCAAGCTGCGCATGGCACACGGGGCAATCAAATTCCATGGTGACTCCTGACGACGGGTATGTGGCTTTATTTTATCACGGTTGCACAATCTGTGGCTGCTGCCAGCCACTGAACTCCAGCAGACTATTCGCTCCCGAGCGGATCGCCGCGTTTATTTTACTCACCCTGCATACTGAACCGGGACTGAGCAAAAGCGTCGTACACCTGCTTATCGGTGAACGGCGGGAAGGTGGCCCGTTTAGCGGCATCAATCAGCGCAGCGCAATATTTTTTATTACCTTCACTCGTTGTGATGCTATTCAGTTTCCCCTCATAGCTGAAACTCACATGGATCGTGCATTTTTTCCCCGTCCAGCCGTAGCGATTGGATAATCGGGAATCAATAGACTCTTTTATCGATCTCGCCTGCCTGCCATATTCATCATCATCGCTGAATCGTCCAGAGCTACAGCTCCCAAGCGCTGAGGTTTTATGACAGTCAGCAGGATGAAACGGCGTACAGCTGCTGGTTAATATGACCAAAGCGAACATCACGATTGTTTTTTTCATATCCCTGTTCCCGGCGTTTATTTCGATTGTCCCTTCGTTATTTCACGTGCATTCATCTTAGCGAAAAGGGACGCCACCGCTTCGAATACTGCCGGGCTGATTTGGCGCTGGCACCTCAACGGAACACGGCCCCGGCGTGAAATGAATGGTAATGATGTTATTGCTGGAAGGCTTCCCTTTAACGTATCGCCATTTTCCCATTGCGGCCCTGACTTCATTATCAAACATTCCGGAGGGATCGGAGCTTAATAACTGAATGTTAGTCACCCGCCCATTCTCGTCAACGTCAAATTGCGCTTTAACCTGACCCGGTATCCCTTTTTTTGCGGCTTTCGCTGGATAAGCAGGCTTAACGCGCGGTTCAACAGGTTGTGATTCAGCGGTACAGGCTATGGGAAAAAGAAACAGCATCAGGAGAGTTAAGAAGCTTTTCATTCTGACCTCATTGTCACAAAAATATTTATCCTCCCTGGTTTTTCTCACATTTATAACGCAGCCTCAAGCGAGTTTATTATTCTGCGCATGATCGGTGGCCGATAATAAAAAAGCCCGACGGATGCGGGCTTTCTATTTTTAATGCTGACGGATAGCTTATTTGCTTTTCTTGATGTGTTTAATCAAGCGCTTACGCTTACGCATCTGATTAGGCGTCAGAGTATTACGTTTGTTGGCAAACGGGTTTTCCCCTTCCTTGAACTGAATGCGAATTGGCGTGCCCATCACTTCCAGTGATTTACGGAAGTAGTTCATCAGGTAGCGCTTATACGAATCCGGCAGATCTTTAACCTGATTACCGTGAATAACCACGATCGGCGGGTTATACCCCCCGGCGTGGGCATATTTCAGCTTCACGCGACGACCGCGCACCAGCGGCGGCTGATGGTCTTCGGCAGCCATGGTCATGATGCGGGTCAGCATAGCGGTACCCACGCGACGGGTTGCGCTGTCGTACGCTTCGCGCACGGATTCAAACAGGTTGCCTACGCCGCTACCGTGCAGCGCGGAGATAAAGTGCACGCGGGCAAAGTCGATAAAGCCCAGACGGTAGTCCAGAGTCTCTTTCACCTGCTCTTTAACTTCTTGGCTCAGGCCGTCCCATTTGTTAACGACAATCACCAGCGAGCGACCGCTGTTGAGGATAAAGCCCAGCAGAGAGAGATCCTGATCGGAAATCCCCTCCCGCGCATCAATCACCAGCAGCACCACGTTGGCGTCTTCGATCGCCTGCAGGGTTTTAATCACCGAGAATTTCTCGACGACATCGGTGATCTTACCGCGTTTGCGCACGCCGGCGGTGTCAATCAGCACATATTCACGCTCGTCGCGCTGCATCGGGATGTAGATGCTGTCGCGGGTCGTTCCGGGCATGTCGTAGACCACTACGCGGTCTTCGCCCAGGATACGGTTGGTGAGCGTTGACTTACCCACGTTCGGGCGACCCACTATCGCCAGCTTAATCGGCAGATCCTGTGGGTTAAAATCTTCTTCCGGCTCTTCAACTGCTTCGCCGTTCTGCTCGGCTTCAAACTGTGCCCAGTATGCCGCGTCTTCGTCCACTTCTTCCGGCGGGTTCACCTCATCAACCCACGGCAGCAGGACGTGCTCCAGCAGACTGGTGACGCCGCGACCGTGTGAAGCGGCGATAGGATAAATCTCGCCTAACCCCAGCGACCAAAAATCGGCGATCGCCTGATCGGCATCGATGCCGTCAGTTTTGTTTGCCACCAGGAAGGTCGGCTTTTCGCGGGAGCGCAGATGTTTAGCGATTGCCGAGTCCGCCGGCATCAGGCCCGCCCGCGCATCGACCATAAACAGCACCACGTCCGCTTCTTCAATCGCCAGCAGCGACTGTTCCGCCATCCGCGTTTCTACGCCATCTTCGGTACCGTCGATCCCGCCGGTATCGATACAGATAAATTCGCGGCCTTCCACTTCAGCACGACCGTACTTACGGTCACGAGTCAGCCCCGGGAAATCCGCGACCAACGCATCGCGAGTGCGCGTTAAGCGGTTAAAAAGCGTGGATTTTCCAACGTTAGGGCGCCCGACAAGCGCGACCACAGGTATCATGTTAAATGCCTCATACTAAAATCGATACAACGCCATTTTCACGGCGTTTTTAAAAAAGCCAAAACGGCCCCTGTCTGCCAGGGGCCGTTTCTCAAAAATAGACTACCGCTGTTGTTAACGCGTAATCGCGTACAGCGTACCGTCTTTCGCCTGAATCAGCAGTTTGCCGTCAGCAACAACCGGATCGGTCAGGAAGCCTGAGCTGTCTACCTTCTGCTGAGCCACAAAGTGACCATCTTCCGGGTTGACCCAGTGCATATAGCCTTCGCTATCGCCAACAACCAGGTTGCCATTATACAGCACAGGCGCCGTCAGCAGACGGTGCAGTAGATCGCTTTGCGTCCACAGCGTCACGCCGCCGTCGGTGGTGAGCGCCAGCAGACGGTCGTTTTGATCAACCAGGTAAATACGGTTGCCGTCGACGATGAAATCGTTCACTGAACCCAGCTCGCGTTTCCACATAATCTGGCCGCTGCGCAGATCCAAAGCCGTCAGGTTGCCGTTATAGGCCAGCGCATAAATCACACCGTTCACGATAACCGGCGTCGTATCGACGTCGTTAAGACGGTCGATTTCCGTCGGACCGGTGGCGGTAGAGATACGTTGCTGCCAAATCATCTGCCCCTGCTGCATCAGCACCGCGCTGACGCGACCGTTATCGCCGCCCACAATCGCTGCGCCGTATGCGGTAGCCGGAGCGGATTCGCCGCGCAGAGAGAGCGCTGGCATATCCAGGTTAACGGTCCATTTCACCGCGCCGTCAGCTTCGTTCAGCGCCTGCAGCTGACCGTTAGTGGTGTGAATCAACACCATACCGTCACTGACGACCGGACGGGAAATCGCTTCACCCGCTACGCTCGCTTCCCATGCGACGGTGCCGTCGCTGGTATTCAGCGCGTAAACTTTCGCTTTTTCGCTACCGATATACACATGGCCACCCGAGACGGTCACGCCGCCGGAGAGCAGCGCAGGCGCGCGGGAGAACCAGCCGTCTTTCTCGGCCAGGTTAACCGACCACACCTCTTTGCCGTCGCCTGAATTCAGGGCTTTAACGGTGCCTTTACGATCGGCGGCATACACAACGCCATCAGCAAAAGCCGGGTGCAGGTTAGAGTAGAATTCGCCAATACCGCCGCCAACGGAGGTGCTCCAGGACGTGGACGGCGTAAACTGGTTTTCCACCGTCGGCAGTGGCGACATTTTCACCACATCTTCTTCGCTGTTAAACAGCGAACAACCGCTCAATAAGGTAACGGAAAGCAGCCCTGGCAAAAGTAATTTACGCAATTGCATCGAGTCCCTCTCAGATGGACAAATTATTTATTTTCATACGCATCATTTCGCTGAGCGCCGGCGAAGCATCGCTTTTCGCGCCCGCTTCCCAGGCCGCTTTCGCCCCTTGCTTATCGCCTTTGCTCAGCAGGATCTCGCCGCGCAGGTCGGCGACAATCGCGGTCCAGCCTTCGCCTTTCACGGCATCCAGGGTTTTCAGCGCGGCATCAGGCTGCTTAAGCTGTAGCTGTACGCGAGCAAGACGCATATTGATAACCGATTTCAGGTTATCATCAGAAGCAGCGGCAAGCCCCTGCTGAAGCTGCTTTTCAGCGTTCTGCAGATCGTTTTTCTCAACAAACTGCTGCGCCAGCTCAAGAGAAGCAAACGCACCATAGGTGTTTTTGCTGTCGGCGGCAAATTTCTGCGCCGCGTTCAGCGCCTCTGGTTTATCCGCTTTAAGCGCGGAAATCGCATTTTCATAAGCCAGAGACGAGCCTCTGGCGGTATCCAACTGATGGGAGGTCCAGTAGCGCCAGCCAACCAGCGCGCCAACGCCCAAAATCACCCCAACGGCCAGCGCTTTGCCATTTTCAGCAAAGAAGCGCTTCAGCGCGTCGACCTGATCGTTTTCGTTATTGTAAAGTTCCACGCAGTCCTTCTCCTGACTAATGTTTCCCGGGAAATTAACCCAGAAGTGTGCGCAAATGCGCGGCAACGCTATCCTGCGTTACGGTAGTTTGCTCACCTGAGCGTAAATCTTTCACTACCACGTTTCCGTCAGCGATTTCTGCTTCGCCCAGCACCAGCGCAACGCGAGCGCCCCATTTATCAGCGCGAGCAAACTGCTTCTTAAAGTTGCCGCCGCCGTGGTTGGTCATCAGCTTAACGCCGGGTAACGCATCGCGTACCTGTTCAGCCAGACGCATTGCTGCGGACTGGGTGTCAGTTCCGGAGGCTACCAGGTATATATCGACAACAGGATCGGCTTTAAATTCCGGATTCACTGCCTGAACCAGTAAAACAAGACGTTCCAGCCCCATCGCAAAGCCGACGCCAGGCGTTGCGCGACCGCCAAGCTGCTCAACCAGACCGTCATAACGCCCACCGGCACAGACGGTTCCCTGTGAGCCGAGGCTGGTGGTAACCCACTCAAACACGGTGCGGTTGTAATAGTCGAGACCGCGCACCAGACGCTGATTCACGGTATAGCGAATACCGGCATCGTCCAGCAGCGCGCAAAGCCCGGCGAAGTGCGCTTTGGACTCTTCGTCAAGATAATCACCCAGCGTCGGCGCATCGTTCAGCAGCGCCTGAACTTCCGGGTTTTTAGAATCCAGCACGCGCAGCGGGTTGGTGTACATGCGGCGTTTGCAGTCTTCATCGAGCTTATCCTTATACTGCTCAAGATAAGCCACCAGCGCGTCGCGATAGCTGGCGCGAGCTTCCAGCGAACCGATAGAGTTCAGCTCAAGGGCAACGTGGCTGGAGATCCCCAGTTCACGCCACCAGCGGGCGGTCAGCATGATCAGCTCGGCATCGATATCCGGCCCCTGCAGACCGAACGCTTCCGCACCAATCTGGTGGAACTGACGATAGCGGCCTTTTTGCGGACGCTCGTGGCGGAACATTGGCCCGATATACCACAGGCGCTGTTCTTGATTGTACAGGAGACCATGTTCGATGCCGGCGCGTACGCAACCCGCCGTACCTTCCGGACGCAGGGTCAGGCTATCGCCGTTACGGTCCTCAAAGGTATACATCTCTTTTTCAACCACGTCGGTCACTTCGCCGATAGCGCGTTTGAATAACGGGGTCTGCTCTACAATCGGCATACGGATTTCGCTGTAACCGTAGCTACCAAGCACCTGCTTCAGTGAGCCTTCAATGCGCTGCCAGAGAGCGGTTTCGCCCGGCAGATAATCGTTCATGCCGCGAATGGCTTGAATGTTCTTTGCCACGTTTATTCTCTTTATATATACAAAAATGAACCCCGGCGCCTCGCGCCCGCAGGTTCAATCATACACGGGAAGCGTATCGCTTCCCAACACGTTATTTCGCTTCAACCTGCTGAATATCGATACGACGCGCCTCATCCAGCATCGATGCTTTAGCGCGAATACGCGCTTCCAGCTGATCGATCATATCGTCGTTATCCAGTCGGTCTTTACGGACGCCGTCTTCGTACAGGCCGCTTTTCTTGTTGCCGCCGGTCACGCCGAGCGTCGACACCAGCGCCTCGCCTGGGCCATTCACCACGCAGCCAATGATCGAAATGTCCATCGGCGTAATGATGTCTTCCAGGCGCTGCTCCAGGGCGTTAACGGTACCGATAACGTCAAACTCCTGACGTGAACATGTCGGGCAGGCAATGAAGTTGATCCCGCGAGAGCGAATGCGCAGCGACTTGAGAATATCGAAGCCAACTTTGATCTCTTCAACCGGATCCGCTGCCAGAGAAACGCGCAAGGTATCGCCGATCCCTTCAGACAGCAGCAGTCCGAGGCCGATCGCGGACTTCACCGCGCCGCTGCGCGCGCCGCCCGCTTCGGTAATCCCGAGATGCAGAGGCTGGTCGATCTGTTTCGCCAGCAGACGATAGGATTCGACCGCGAGGAACACATCGGAAGCTTTTACGCTGACTTTAAACTGATCGAAATTGAGACGATCGAGATGATCGACATGGCGCATTGCCGATTCCAGCAGCGCCTGCGGAGTCGGTTCACCGTATTTCTCCTGGAGATCTTTTTCCAGAGAACCAGCGTTTACCCCGATACGGATGGGAATATTTTTATCACGAGCGCAGTCCACCACCATGCGGATACGCTCTTCGTTACCGATATTGCCCGGGTTAATACGCAGACAATCAACGCCGTATTCCGCTACCTTCAGCGCAATGCGGTAATCGAAGTGGATATCGGCAACCAGCGGTACGCTCACCTGCTGTTTGATAAGCTTAAAGGCTTCTGCCGCGTCCATCGTTGGCACCGAAACACGAACGATATCCGCGCCAACGCGCTCAAGGGCTTTAATTTGATTTACCGTCGCCGCCACATCGGTGGTGCGCGTGTTTGTCATCGACTGTACGGCGATGGGGGCGCCATCGCCAATCGGCACATTCCCAACGTAAATTCGCTTTGATTTTCTACGTTGAATCGGAGCCTGGTTATGCATGAAAAATCTCCCGCGTTACCCGTCTGTTACTGCGCCGGTGATTGTTCGGCATTAAGGGTCAGACGTGCAACCTGGTTAGTTCTGATAAAACGACTCAAATCGACTGGTTTACCCAGATACTGTATCTGTACCGCCGCCGGTGCACCGATTTTCAGTTTATAAGGTGCCTGGCCGCTCAGATTGAGATTACCGCCTTTACGCTGCAACCCGCTGAACAGCTTTTTACCCGTCGCATCGCTCACTTCCAGCCAGCAGTCGGCGGTGAAATTCAGCACCAGATCCTGAGCCGAGGCCGGCGCAGCGGCCACGTTTGCCTGGTCGGTCGGTAGCGGCGAAGTTGGACTGGCGGGCGCTGGGGTAGCCGCCGTGTCAACGTTCGCCTGAGAAGGCGCAACAACGGCGTTGTTATCGACCGGGGCCGCAGTCGCAGCCGGAGCCGAGGTGGCTGGCGCAGAAGAGGTCTCTGCCGGCGCGCTGTTAGCAGCGGTATCGGCGGAAGAATTCGCCGAACCATTGTCCAGAGGAATACTTTGGCTGTTGTTATCGCCAGCGTTCAGCTCGGCGGAGGACTGATCGGCCATGGTGGAGATCTCGTCCTGCTGCGCTTTGTGGTCCTGCCACCACCACGCGCCGCTGAGGCCAATCACCACGAACAGCACCAGCCAGGTAAAACTCATTAGCCAGCCGTCGCGTTTTTTGCGACGTTTACCCAGCGAGAAGCTCTGCATTGGCGCCACTTTTGCCGCACGAATGGGAGCCTGCTTCGCCATCATCGGCAGCAGTTCTTCTTCAGGGATGTGCACGAGGCGGGCATAAGAGCGGATATAGCCGCGCAGGAAGGTTGAAGCCAGATCGGCGGGTGCCTTATCGTCTTCAATATCACGAACCGTGGAAACCTTCAGGCATAAGCGCTCAGCCACCGCTTGCTGGCTGAGCCCGAGTTGTTCGCGGGCGTTACGCAAACGCGCGCCCGTAGTGTTTGCTTCTTGATGGTCTTGAGTGGCTTCAGTATTCATTCGCTACAACTACTGGTACGTGAAATTTAAAATTCAGCGCCGGTGACCCCGCGCCGCGAGACATCTGCTCAACGTCAGACAAACAGTATAAGTCCGTATGACGTACTATCACAGAGACTTATCAATATTGAATGCTAAGCGGTTGTTGTACCGCTACATACTGCCTCAAAGTCGACAAAAACGCACCGTAATTATTAACCAGAACAGCGTATTTCGCCCGGCTATACAACATAAATATGCAGCGCACCGCCCAGGCTGTGCGCTGCATCATTTATCAGACTGCCTTCACGTCGATCGCTTCGCCCTGCATACGTTTACGCAGCGTACGTTTGGTTCGGTCGATAACGTCGCCGGCCAGTTGGCCGCAGGCTGCGTCGATATCGTCACCGCGAGTTTTACGCACGATAGTGGTGAAACCATACTCCATCAATACCTTGGAGAAACGGTCGATGCGACTGTTAGAGCTGCGGCCATACGGCGCTCCCGGGAAGGGGTTCCACGGGATGAGGTTGATCTTGCACGGCGTATCTTTTAACAGCGCCGCCAGCTCGTGGGCATGCTCGGTACCGTCGTTGACGTGATCCAGCATGACGTATTCGATCGTCACGCGGCCCTGGTTGGCATTGGACTTCGAAATATAACCACGTACCGAGTTCAGGAAGGTCTCGATATTATATTTCTTGTTGATCGGCACGATTTCGTCACGAATGGTATCGTTCGGCGCGTGCAGAGAGATAGCCAGCGCGACGTCAATCATATCGCCAAGCTTATCAAGCGCAGGCACCACGCCGGAAGTGGAGAGCGTGACGCGACGTTTTGAGAGCCCAAAACCGAAGTCGTCGAGCATGATTTCCATAGCCGGAACCACGTTGGTCAGGTTCAGCAGCGGCTCGCCCATGCCCATCATTACCACGTTGGTAATCGGACGCACGCCGGTGGTCTTCACCGCACCGACGATTTTCGCCGCGCGCCAGACCTGGCCGATAATTTCCGAAACCCGCAGGTTGCGGTTAAAGCCCTGCTGCGCCGTGGAGCAGAATTTACACTCCAGCGCACAGCCCACCTGAGAAGAAACGCACAGGGTGGCGCGATCGTCTTCCGGGATATACACGGTTTCGACGCGCTGATCGCCAACGGCAATCGCCCATTTGATGGTGCCGTCGCTGGAGCGCTGTTCTTCCACGACTTCCGGGGCACGGATTTCCGCGACTTCCTTTAATTTGCCGCGCAGAACTTTGTTGATGTCGGTCATCTCGTCAAAGTTATCGCAGCAGTAGTGATACATCCATTTCATCACCTGATCGGCGCGGAAAGGCTTTTCGCCCATGTTTTTGAAAAACTCGCGCATCTGCTGACGATTCAGATCCAGCAGGTTGATTTTGGCATCTTTGTTCGGCACCGTCAGTGCGGCGCTATCAGGTGTGACTATTTGTTCAGACATAATTGATTCCGGCCTCGTTATTACACGTTATGGCCCCTGGAGGGTTAAAAAGAAACGCCCCGGGAGCGACTGCTCAGCCGGGGCGCTGTATTCTACAAATTCTGGCCCATCAATACTACGTCTGCACGCAGCAATGATGAAAAAATCTGTAACTGCCAGGCAGCTCCTCGTGACCGGGGTGAACGCGCGCAGCCAACACCGCGACGGTCGAAAAGGCGACGAGGATGGTATCTCCAAAGCATTTTACGTCACGGCGAGACGGCGAGTTCGCAAATCCCCGGGAGTATAGATAACGATGTGACCGGGGTGCGCGAATGAAGCCAACAAAGCGGTGGCGTGAAAGACGCGGGAGATTAGCGGGTGCGCGGGCAAACCTCGCCTTCAGCAAAGAAAAACGCGATTTCGCGCGCAGCGGATTCAACGGAATCGGAACCGTGGGTGCCGTTCTCGGTGAAGCTGTCAGCGTAGTCTGCGCGCAGCGTACCCGCCAGCGCGTTCGCCGGGTTGGTTGCGCCCAGCAGGTCACGATGACGCTGAACCGCATTTTCGCCTTCCAGCACGGAAACAACGATCGGCCCGGAAGTCATGAACTCAACCAGACCGTCAAAGAACGGGCGACCTTCGTGCTCAGCATAGAAGCCGCGAGCCTGCTCAACGGTCAGATGCAGCATTTTAGTGCCAACGATTTTGAACCCTGCAGCTTCAAAGCGAGAAAAGATGCCGCCAATAACGTTTTTTGCCACCGCGTTTGGTTTGATGATGGAAAAAGTACGTTCAATAGCCATGATAACCTCTTTATATATGTTGTTCTGTTTTGCAGATGAGCAGATGAGACCGATAAATACGGCGCGAATTATAATCATCATCTAAGGCGATTGCCTATCTGTTTAGGTAACATTTTTTTAAAAAAAAGCGACCTTAAACAACAAATCCAGCCCATTACGGCAAGTTCTGTTTATTGCACCGTGAAGTTCGCGGCAACAATTTGCCCCGCCTCATCCATCACCACCAGTTGATAACGGTCAGGGCGATCGATGCCAAGCGTCGCACTGCCCCCTTCCGCCAGCAGCGGCTCGCCGTTCAGAAACCACCAGCGCCGCCCTTCCCCTCCGGTCGTTTGCAGCGGCAGCATCACCTTTTGCTCGCCGGGCAGTCGTTTAACGACTGCGCCCTCGCGTATGCCCGAGAGCACCAGCGGTGCGGCATCAGCGCTTTGGACCGGCGGACACGCCGCCGAAACTGCAGGCAGCCTGACCCGACGTCGTTCGCCTGCGGGTAGCCAGGGTTCGAGCGGCAGCGGCCAGACGTCGAAGCTTTTCTCTACCGCGCCGGGGCAATCTGCCGCCACCCGCTGTCCTTTTTCGTTCAGCCAGACCGGAAAGCGGATCCCTCGCATACCTTCCTGTCCAGGGAGCAGCAAGGTCGGCGGCTGACTCTCATCAAGTAGCCAGGTGGCCAGCCGTCGGCGGCAGTTCGCATCCCCCGCAGGTAAATACTGCCCGCCGGGCCAGCAAACCGTCCCGGCGCTGACCGATGAGGGACGCGGGTCGCTCGGCAATCCGCCGTGGCTCATTGCCGGCCGCGCCAGCAACATATTATTGACCTGATTCAGCAGCGGCACCGCGCTGGCGAAGCCAAACTGTCCGACAACCGGCGTGCCGTCAGGTCTTCCGGTCCAGATACCTATCAGATAGCGGGCGTTCACGCCGATTGCCCAGGCATCGCGATAGCCGTAGCTGGTTCCGGTTTTCCACGCCAGCGGCACCACCTGTACCAGCGACGCATCGGGAACCGGCTGCGCTTCGCCGGCCAGAATGCGCCGCACAATCCAGGCGGCCCCCGGCGACAGCAGCGGTCGTTCAACCAGCGGTGAATCAGGAGTGATGCGCAGTTGCCCCGCCTTACCGTGACGGGCGAACGCGCTGTACGCCGCCACGATATCCGCCAGACGCGCGCCGGCGCCGCCGAGGATCAGCGATAGATTCGGCTCCGCGCCGGCGGGCAGCATCAGCGGCAATCCGGCATTGCGCAGCCTGGCGGCAAAACGCTTCGGCCCGTAGGCCTCCAGCACCTGCACAGCCGGAAGGTTCAACGAGCGAACCAGCGCTTCGCTGGCGCTTACCGGCCCGTGAAAACCGCTGTCAAAGTTGCCCGGCCGGTAGTCGCTAAACCGGCGCGGGACATCCTGTAATAGCGAAGCCGGATGGATCAGTCCCTCATCCAGCGCCATGCCGTAGACAAACGGTTTCAGTACCGAACCCGGGGAGCGGATCGCCGATACCATATCAATGTGGCCAAAGCGGCTATCATCACTGATATCCGCCGATCCTACCCAGCCGCGCACCTTCATATTGGTATGGTCGACCACCACCATCGCTAAAGAGCTGCGCGGCGGCAGGCGCGATTTCCAGTTCAGCGCCAGATCTTCCAGCTGCCGCTGCAGCCCGGCATCCAGCGTCGTTACTACCTTCTCAGACCGGCTGCTCGCCAGCGCGCGGCGGGAGAAAAGCGGCGCCAGCTGCGGCATCTGCCGCGGAAACAGCCAGACGGGCTCTTCGATAGCTTCTCGCACCGGCTGCGGCGGCCACACGCCCTGATTTTCCATTCTCAGCAGCACTTTATCGCGCGCCGCCTGCGCTCGTTCCGGCCAGCGGTCCGGGCGCAGCCTGCTTGGCGCCTGCGGCAGAACGGCCAGCAGCGCCGCTTCGCCGTAGCTTAGCTGTGCGGGCGGTTTACCGAGATAAGCCCAGCTGGCCGCGCCAATCCCCTGCAGCGTGCCGCCGAACGGCGCCCGATTGAGATAGAGCGTGAGGATCTCGCTTTTTGACAGATGCCACTCCAGCTGCAGCGCCCGCCATAGCTGACGCAGCTTGCCGCCGAAGGTGCGGGGATGAGGATCGAGCAGGCGCGCCACCTGCATGGTCAGGGTGCTCCCTCCGGAGATCACTCTCCCGGAAGTGAGATCCTGCCAGGCGGCGCGAGCGATCGCCAACGGGTTAACGCCGGGATGCTCCCAGAACCAGCGATCTTCATAGTGGATCAGCGCCTGCAAATAGCGCGGCGAAACATCAGCCAGCGTTACCGGATAGCGCCAGACGCCCTGCGCATCGGCAAAGCGCCACAGCGGCGTACCGTCTTCCGCCACCACTACTCTGGCAGGGGTAACCTCACGCAGCGGCAGCGGCCACAGCCGGTCTGCCGCCAGCAGCAATAGCCACAGCAAAAAAATAAACGCCGCCAGCCAGCGCCAGCGGCGTTTGATACGCCTCAGCGCCCGCATTTATGGCGCAACGGTTAGCGGTCCGCTGGCTGCGCCAGTTGCCCGCCACTGCGGCACGTACATCGACTCAACCTGCGGCTGCGGTACCTGATAGGTGCCCGGCGTCACCGCGCGCGCCAGATAAACCAGCGTCACCGGCTGGCCTTCATTGATAGCTACCGCGGCCACAAAGCGATCGTCGCGAAACTCAATGTGCTGGATATCGGCCTGCTGCATCTGGTTAAGCAGATTTTGCACCACCTCGCCGTTCTCCTGCAGACTGGCGCTGCTGTTGGCCAGATTCTGGTTTTCCAGCTCCAGCCCCGCCGGGAGTAAATCCACTACCAGCGCGTCCGGGACGTTACGCTTAGCCGTCACCTCCAGCTTCACCAGCACTAGTTCGCCGCTGCGCAGCGAAGAGAGCGATTTCTGCTGACCCTGGGTATCGAAAACTTGCCGTTCAATGCCCAGTACGTTGCCCCCCGGCTGCGGCGCGTTCTGCGGGTAGCCGCTGCTATCGAGACGCAGCCACAGCGGCTGCTGACCGGTATTGGTCACCTGCAAGGCCGCCAGCTGATCGCCGGTCAGGTTACGGGTTTGCGCTTTCTCGCCGGAGAGCGGTTCGGCCTGCACGGAGGTTTGCGCCTGCCAGCTGCCGGGAAGATCCTGCAACGTACGTCCGGCCAGGAACAGGGCATTACTCTCCTGCGTCGAGAGCCAGCGCTGGCCGTAGGCTTCTTCCGCCAGATTGCTGAGCAGCGTATTTTGCGCTTCCGGCAGCAGTTTGTTCTCCTCCAGCAGCGCCAGCTTCAGCGCATCGTCGCGCAGCTCGCTGCCGTAATCGCCGAGCCAGCGGTTCGCCTCCTGCCGCGACGTGCTCAGCGCCAGCTTCAGGGCTTCGTCGCCGCGCGGCGCATCGCCCATCAATTTCAGGGCCACGCCCAGCTGCAGTAGCGGCAGACCGGAACGCGCCTGGTCGTGACGGCTCCAGATTTCGCGCAGCGCGCCGAGCGGCGCTTTCTGCTGCCGTGCCAGCACCAGCGCGGCGTAGGCCTGAGCGGCAAAACGGCTGGCCTGGGCATCATCGCTGTAGCGGACGGCGATCAGCCCCGGCTCCTGTAAATAACGCAGCAGGCGCTGGTTGCCGTTATTGACGGCATTGGTTGGTACGCTATAGCCCTGCTCGCCCGCCCGGACGAGGAAGTCCATCGTGTAGGCGGTTAGCCAGTACTCTTCCGGCCCCTCTCTGTCCCACAGGGCGAAACCGCCGTCATCGCGCTGCATCTGCAGCAGGCGAGAAATGCCGATATCCACCGCCGCGCGTCGTTTTTCATCGCTATCGCCGCCGATCCCCAGGGCTTTAAGCTGGGCGGCGTTGGTATAGAGCGACGGGAATAGCCCGCTGGTGGTCTGCTCCAGGCAGCCGTAAGGATAGGCCTTCAGGTCGCGAATATAGCGCGCCAGGTTCAGCGGCGGCTTGCCGCTAAACACCAACTGCCCCTGCAACGTGGCCGGCGAGAAACCCTCGCTTTGCGCCGCCGGAGCCTGCCAGCTTTCCCCCGGCTGGAGGACAGCGCCGGAATTCACGGTTTGCGCCGGGAAGGCGGGACGCACGCCCAGCTTCCACTGCTTCTGCATTGGCGTGAAAGTTTCACCCGGCAGGTTCAGGCCGCTGATGGTGGCATTTACCTCACCATCGCCAAAGCCTTGTAGGGCGCGAACGGGCACAAACAGGGTGCTGCGCGCGCCGGGCGCCAGATGCACCGGCGGTATTTCTCCCCCTGCAAGCTGCAGCAGACCGCTGGCTGCCAGCGCAACGTTGAGAGTCTGCGGCTTATCGGTCAGGTTGCTGAGATCCAGCGCCAGGCGAGTGGTATCTCCGCTGGCGAGGAAACGCGGCATATTCAGCTCCGCAATCACCGGCGCCGCCACGATCGTTTTTTCTTCGCTGCTGCCGAAATCATCAGCCGTCCACGCCTGCGCCATGATCCGCAGTTCGCCGTTAAAGTCGCCGATTGGCAGGGTCACCGTCCCTTCGCCTTTCTCATCCAGCACAACCGGCTGTGCCTGCTGGGCGATAATCGTCACGTGATTAACCGGCGGCTTACCGCCGCGTTTCAGTTCATCGCCGTCGCCGCCGAAGCGCAGGCTGGCGAGCCTCCCCTGTCCTTCAATGACCTGACCATAGATATCGTAAATATCGGCGCCGTAGCGTTTCTGGCCAAAGAACGCGTTCCAGGGATCCGGCGTGGCGTAGTCGGTAATATTGAGTACGCCGCTATCGACGGCAGAGAGCAGAACGTTAACCTGTTTCGGCGTCTCGCCTTCTTTGAGGCTGGCCTTAATCTTCACTTTCAACGGCTGGTCAGGACGCATTTTATCCGGTGCTTCCAGCGCCAGATTCAGGCGACGGTTATCATCGCCAAGCGGCAGGTGCAGCAGCCCCACGGCCCGTTTTGGCGTTGCGGACTGGGATTTATCCCCCGGGCGAATCACCAGGGTGCTGAGGTACAGGTCGTGACGATTCCAGGCTTTATCCACCGGGATAGATAATTCCATCCCTTCCGCCGGGACGTCAATCTCCTGCCACCACAGCGGCCCTTCGCTTGATTCCACCAGCGCGTAGCCTTTACCGGCAGCCGGAGCGGCAATATGCAGCTTGATCGTATCGCCGGGTTTATAGGCCGGTTTATCCAGCTTCATGGTAACGCGGTCCGGACGCGCCGCCCCCTGGCCTTCGCTGTTATCCTGCCAGCTGTACCCTGCCCAGAAGCGTACGCTGCTGACGACATCATCCGGCCCTTTGACTTCCAGGCGATAGGCGCCCCACTCGACCGGGAAACTGACTTTCGCCGTTTGCCCGGCAGAGAGATCGAGCGATTCCTCACCTTCCTGAAGATCTTTTTGATCGAACTGTGACTGCCAGCCTTCGCTCTCGGACCAGTTCCAGTAGTAGTCGCGACGTTCGCGAATTAATCGCACCTGCAGCCCGGAGACCGCTTTCTTTTCGCCTTTGGCATCGGCGTAGACAATTTCAAATGTGGCGTTGCTGTTTTCATCCACTACCGGCTGCTTGATCGTGCTGTCGGTGCGATAGTCATAAACCTCTTTCAGGGCGAATTCCGGACGGATGCCAGGCAGCGTTTCGGCCGGCCAGATCGGCTGCCTGACGGTGCGCGTAACCGGTCTGCCGCCGGACTCCAGCAGGCTGGCCTGCAGGATCACCTGCAGCGGCGAGCGGCTCTCCTGCCACTGGCTGGCGGCGGTGACTTCCGCATGTCCCTGGTCATCCAGGGTGGTCTGCACTTCATCCAGGCTGCGGGAAAGATTCTCCTCGGCAATGTCGCCAAACTGGAAGCCCGGCAGCGCAGGTACCGCGTCGCGCAGCGGACGCAGGAACAGTTTACCCTGCAGCGAGTTGCCGCTGGCCGGCGCGCCGTACAAATACGCCCCGCTTACGGCAAAGCTGACATCCGCAGCCGGCGAAACGGGGGCATTTTGCGGCGTGAGATTCAGCGCCATGCGCTCAGGCATAAAATCTTCAACGTGAAAATCCCACTCGCGCGGCTGGTTATCGCCGGTACTGGCGCGAATATGCCACATCCCGGTCGCCGCGCCGCTATCGAGCGGATAAGTAAATTGATACAGACCATTGATCGGTTTGCTGACCGTCGAGCGGATTACCTGGCCATCCGGCTGCACCACTTCCAGCTTTACCGGCTGTTCGGGAAGCGGCCTGCCGTCGCTATCGCGCAGTAACGCGTTGAGGATCACCGTTTCGCCCGGGCGGTAGAGATCGCGCGGACCAAACATAAACAGCTGCTTGCTAAAGCCCGGCGCGCCGGCAATAGAAAACTCAGCCAGATCCAGCGCCGGAAGTTTAAGATCCAGCAGAGTGGTTTGCCCGTCCTTACGCGCCAGCAGCAGCGCCGCGTCTTTATCCGTTTGCAACGTCACGTGCCCCTGAGCGTCGCTCTTCGCCTGCGCCAGGGTTTGCCCTTTGGCGTTCAGCAGCTGCACATCGATACCGGACTGCGCCGCGCCGTTTTCCAGACTCTGGGTAAAGACATCCAGCCGATGGTGATAACGGTGCGCGGATACGCCAATATCGCTGAGGGTGAACAGCGTCGCAGCGTTGCTATAGCTGTAGCGGCCCGCCTGATTCATCACCGCGATATAGACGCCCGGCTCCTGCAGTGGCTTGATATCCGCCAGCGGCAACAGCAGTTTTTCGCGCGTATTGCGCGCGGGGTTGAGGTCAAAACGGCCGGTGTAGACCAGATCGGCCATCTTCAGCAGCTCGTCCGACTCCCAGTTGCTCAAGGAATTCCGGTATTCCCATTGGCTGACGAAGGCCGAAAGTGATTCAGGTTTAATCCGGAA
Organism: Klebsiella sp. HMSC09D12; assembly: GCF_001808475.1. Classification (NCBI taxonomy): domain Bacteria; kingdom Pseudomonadati; phylum Pseudomonadota; class Gammaproteobacteria; order Enterobacterales; family Enterobacteriaceae; genus Klebsiella; species Klebsiella sp. HMSC09D12. The sequence continues at coordinate 25,797 of NZ_KV793388.1, forward strand.
AAAATTGACGTCGATGTTATCGACATTCAGCGCCATCACCGGCAGTCCGGCCACGACTTTCCCCGGCAGCAGCGAGCCGCGGCTGGCAAAGCCGATGCTCGGGGCGATGTCGCGGGTGGTAATGGTTTTTTCAAAGCTGCTGTCAAAAGTCGCTTTATTCAGCGCCGCCAGGGTGGGATCCACCGAAACGATCAGCTCGCGTTTTGGCTCAAGATGGCGAAGACGCAGCTCTTTAAGGTTGGGCGCCAGCTCCCATGCCCCGTCAACTTTGCCGCTTTTTTTGTCGACCAGATGCACGCTGCGGGAGAAATCCTGATCCGGCTGTAGAGGAATAGAAAAAGTCAGCACCAGCGTCGCCGCGCCGTCGAGCTGAACTTCAGAGGCATCCAGCAGCGTTAACGCTTTGCCTTTGCTTTTCTCAGCCAGCGCCGCCAGCTGGGCGCTGTCCGGCTTCGCGGGCGCGTTATCCGCCGCTGCGGATGCCGCCGGCGCGGCCGCCTGCGGTTTGCCGCTGTCGTCGCAGCCGGTTATCGATAGCGCGGTAAGTAGCGCCAGAGACAGCGCCGCCAAACGAAATGGTTTCATCCTTCTAACCCCTCGGCCCGCAGGCCAGATACATTCAGTGAACACATTATTATGCGTTAACGGCAGAATTACCAATAGCCCGCCAGCCCGCAATATTGGTAGATAACCGGGGCGGCGACCCCGCGAACCACGGATAGCTGGAGTGAATTAATTTAGCGGATATATCGCGCTACGATTTTTCTTACCTCGACCTTTAATATCCTCAACCATTGGCACTTTTTATTCTGAAATTCCCCTCTCTCCGGCCATATAAATTGACAAGGCGCGAGCTTTCTATTTATTGTTCGGGATATCAATGCCTTTAAAATATAAATCATTACCCTGGCGATGATAGTGACTGTCCGTTCCACAGTCTTCCAGAAAGCACAACATCAACCCATCTCATATTCCTTATATGGGATAAATAATATGGAAGTTATTTATGTCTCAAATGGTCGCACTGTCGATTATTATTTTAATTCTTTATATCGGCGACGTTGTTTCTACCCGCACAAAAGCCTGGATTCCCTCGGTATTTGTCTGCGCCGTTCTGTTTTTAGTCGGCTACTGGACATTTTTTCCGGCAGATATCATTAGCCGGGCCGGGATCGGTACGCCAGTTGCCATAATGCTCATGTATTTGTTAATCACTAATATGGGCACCCTGCTGTCGCTGAAAGAGCTGGCGCAGCAGTGGAAGACCGTGGTCATCTCTCTCGCCGGTATTGCCGGGATCGCGGTGGCCGTCTTTGCGGTGAGCATGATGCTATTCGATCTTAACACCGCGCTGGTCACCATTCCTCCGCTGGTCGGGGGTATCGTGTCATCGCTGATTATGTCGCAGGGCGCCAGTAACGCCGGCCTGGTAGACCTGTCGGTTTTTGCCATTTTGATTTACGTGATGCAGGGGTTCGCCGGATATCCGCTGACCGCGATTATGCTGCAACGAGAAGGCAAAACGCTGCTTGCCCGCTACCGCAGCGGCGAACAGCGCCCTGATGACATTGCCGAAGAGCACGCGATGCTCGCCGTCGGCGAGGAGAAAATGCCGCGCCTGTTCAGTAAAATCCCCGTCAGCTACAACAGCAATTACTTTAAATTCCTGCGTCTGGCGCTGGTCGGCTGTCTGGCCTGGATCGTCGCTGACCTCGCAAAGCCAATCGTGAATATCAGCCCCTTCGTACTGTGTCTGTTTTTTGGCGTCGTATTTACCTCGTTAGGCTTCCTTGAAAAACATACCCTGCATAAGGCTAACGGCTTTGGCTTCGCCATTATGGCGTTGATGCTCTTTATCTTTGATACGTTGAACAAAGCCACGCCGGAGATGCTGCTGCGTCTGCTATTCCCGATGGTAGTGTTAATCGCCACGGCGGTGATAGGTATGTTTGTTGTCTCCTGGCTGGTCGGAAAACTGCTTGGCGTCAGCGGTCCGATGGCATTCGCCATCTCTTTGACCGCGCTGTACGGTTTTCCCGCCGACTACATTATTACCAACGAGGCCATCAACGCCCTCACCCACGATGAAAAAGAGCGCCAGATGCTCACCCACCATATGCTGGGCCCGATGCTGGTTGGCGGATTCGTCTCCGTCACCATGGTTTCGGTGGTGTTAGCCGGAATTCTGGTCGGCTATCTGACGCCGGTGCTCGGTTGAGCGCGTTGAATTTTTAGCAAATTATGGAGCCATTGATGATTAACCCTGATATCACCGCGATTATCGCCAGACAAGAACAGGCGATGATCGCTTTTCGCCGCGACCTGCACGCCCATCCGGAACTTCCCTGGGAGGAGAAGCGCACGACGGATCGCGTCGCCGCCGAACTGGAGGCTATCGGTATCCCTTACCGCCGCACTCATCCCACCGGAATCATCGCCGACATCATCGGCGGCAAGCCGGGTAAAACTGTGGCTCTGCGCGCCGATATGGATGCGCTGCCGGTACGGGAGCTGAACGATCCGCTCGACTATAAATCACAAACGCCCGGGAAAATGCACGCCTGCGGCCACGACGCCCATACCGCCATGCTGCTGACCGCCGCCCATGCATTATATGATGTTCGCGAACAGCTGACGGGCAACGTACGGCTCATCTTTCAGCCTGCGGAAGAGATTGCCGAAGGGGCAAAGGCGATGATACAGCAGGGAGCGATTGATAACGTGGATAACGTTTTCGGAATGCATATCTGGTCGGGCACGCCGTCCGGCAAAATCTCCTGTAACGTCGGTTCATCCTTTGCCTCAGCCGATTTACTGAAAGTGACCTTCCGCGGCCGCGGCGGCCATGGTTCGATGCCGGAGGCCTGCGTCGATGCGGCGGTCGTCGCTTCCGCTTTCGTGATGAATCTACAGGCTATTGTGGCGCGAGAAACTTCCCCGCTGGAATCTGCGGTAGTGACTATCGGCAAAATGGATGTCGGCACGCGCTTTAACGTCATCGCTGAAAACGCCGTTCTTGACGGTACCGTACGCTGCTTTAGTCTTGAAGCGCGCCAGCGGCTGGAGACGGCGATTAGCCGCTATGCCGAGCATACTGCCGCAGTGTATGGGGCGACCGCTCAGGTTGACTACTGCTACGGTACGCTACCGGTGATCAACGAAGAGCGCAGCGCGCTGCTGGCGCAGTCGGTTATCCGCGACGCATTCGGCGATAGCGTCCTTTTCAACGAAAAGCCGACTACCGGCGGAGAAGATTTCAGTTTTTATATGGAAAATATCCCCGGCGCCTTTGCGCTGCTTGGCTCAGGAAATAAAGAGAAAGGCAGCGACTACGCGCACCATCACGGCTGCTTTAATATTGACGAGCAGGTGATGAAAAGCGGCGCTGAACTGTACGCGCAGTACGCCTGGCGCTATCTGCAGCAAAACGCGTTTTAAGCCCCCCCTCCCCCGACGCTGCTCGGGGGAGCATCACATTCCCACCGCCTCTTCTTGAAAATGCCTTGTCGATATCGCAAAAAACAACAACAATCACTCTATTGTTGATGACACGGAGGCACTCATGTCTACCTCGTTTTTTGTCGCTGCCGACTGGCTGGCAGAGCATATTGATGACCCGGAAATCCAGATTATCGACGCGCGGATGGCGCCGCCGGGACAGGAAGAGCGCGATCTTAACGCTGAGTATCAGGCCGGTCATATTCCCGGCGCCGTCTTTTTTGATATCGAAGCCCTCTCCGATCACACCAGCCCGCTGCCGCACATGATGCCGCGCGCGGAGGCGTTTGCCGTCGCCATGCGCGAACTAGGCGTCAGCAGCGATAAGCACCTGGTGGTATACGATGAAGGTAATCTCTTCTCTGCGCCGCGCGCCTGGTGGATGCTGCGCACGTTCGGCGTTGAAAAGGTGTCGATTGTTGCGGGTGGGCTGGAAGGCTGGCGCCGCGATGGGCTACCGCTGGAGCAAGGCCTTCCCGAACTGCCGGAAGGGGATTTTGACGGACGCGTCGATCCGCTGGCGATCAAGCGGCTGACCGATGTGCTGCTGGTCAGCCATGAAGGATCGGCGCAGATCGTCGATGCGCGTCCGGCAGGGCGCTTTAATGGCCAGGTGGCAGAGCCGCGACCGGGCCTGCGCTGCGGGCATATTCCCGGCGCGCTAAACGTGCCGTGGACTGAACTGGTGATTAACGGCGAACTTAAAACCACCGATGAACTCAACGAGATTTTTGCGCGTCAGGGCGTCGATTTTGAACGGCCGATTATTGCCAGCTGCGGCTCCGGCGTAACGGCGGCGGTCGTCGTGCTGGCGCTCACTACTCTCGGCGTTAACGGCGTTAGCCTGTACGACGGCTCATGGAGCGAATGGGGCGCGCGGACGGATTTACCGATTGAGCCGGCCCAGTAGGCAGTAGATAGCACAATGGGGGCCCGGGCCCCCATTGTGTTAAATAATTCGATTTTGCTTAAAGTCGCGCAGGAAGCTGCCCCAGCGCTTTTCATAAAACGGCGTAATGTGGGCGATCATAAAGTGGCTAATTCCCTTTTCACCCTCCACCACCTGACAGATGTCAATCGGCTCATCGCCGGGAAGCGTATCGGTCGCCACGCTGCCGGTCGCCTGAATAACCTCCTCAATATCGCCTTCCGCTTCAATGCCAATCAGCAGGTTGGCTGGCGCATCGGCGCTGTCTTTGATAGAGCATAAAAACGCGCGCTTCACCGTTTTCAGCGTCTTAAACAGCGTGGTCAGCGAGTCCACCATCTGCGCGGGCGGCTCGGCAACCTCAGACAGCAGCAGCGACTCTCCGCCTTCCAGCACGGTCTGGGTGCTGAGCGGGCTGCCCTCTTCGCCCAGCAGATGGCTGATCTCACGCGGCGCAAACTCTTTGCCGGTGGCGAGTTTGGCATTGAGATAGAGCGTCTCGCCGAGGGTCATGGCAAATAGCGTGCGCACCGGCATCACCACGAAAGACTGTTCGTCCTCAACGGCCTGCTGCAGCGCCGCCAGCGAGGTGAAGAAAGGAATGACCGATGTACCATCATCTTTTTCCCAGTGCTGCAGATCCAGTACGCTGTCTTCAACGACCTGCTCGCCCTGCGCGGCGGCTCCCGGTACCCAAACGGTGGCTTCCAGCAAACTGCGGAAAAAAGCCGGACGATGGCCTGGTTCTATAGCCGCCTTCTCCAGCAGGATTTCTAGCTCATTTTTAGTTTCGGACATAGTAGTTCCACAACGATGATCCCTCCGCCCCGACGCTCTCCTCAGCGGGAGAAAACCGAACGTTGTCTCATCCTCAGGGAGAGAGTCAGGGTGAGGGGAAAGAGTTATTCCGCGGTCAACAGATTCGCAATAGTGCGCACGCCGAGGCCGGTCGCGCCCGCCGACCACTGCTCAACCGCAGATTTGCGGTAGGTCGCCGAGCAGTCGATGTGCAGCCAGCCTTCATGGTAATTCTCCACGAAGTGGGACAGGAAGCCCGCCGCGGTGCTGGCGCCGGCCGGATAGGCCGCGCTGCCGGTATTGTTCAGTTCAGCAAAGTTGGACGGCAGCTGGCCGCGGTGGAACTCAGCCAGCGGCAGACGCCAGAAAGCTTCGTTTTCAGCCTGCGCGCTCGCCAGCAGGCGATTCGCCAGCCTGTCGTCAAAGCTGAACAGGGCGTGATAGTCATTGCCCAGCGCGGTTTTCGCCGCGCCGGTCAGCGTGGCGGCATCGATGATCAGCTCCGGCTTTTGCGCCGAAGCATCGATCAAGCCGTCCGCCAGCACCAGACGACCTTCCGCATCGGTGTTCATGATTTCCACGGTTTTGCCGTTGCGATAGTGAATAATATCGCCCAGTTTGAAGGCGTTACCGCTAATCAGGTTATCGGCACAGCACAGATACAGCTTCACGCGCTTGTTCAGGCCGCGAGTAATGGCGAACGCCAGCGCGCCGGTTACCGTCGCCGCGCCGCCCATATCGGACTTCATTGAGTCCATAAATGCGCTCTGCTTGATGCTGTATCCGCCTGAGTCAAAGGTAATGCCTTTGCCGACCAGACAGGCGTATACCGGAGCTTCTTTGTCGCCAGTCGGGTTATAGTCCAGCGCCAGCAGGACCGGCGGACGCTCGGATCCGCGGCCGACGGTGTGGAGGCCCAGGTAGTTCTGCTCGCGCAGATCTTCGCCCTTAGTGATGCGATAAGAGACGTTATCGCAGGCCACGCTGCACAGCAGGTCTACCGCACGCTGCGCCAGCTGTTCCGGCCCCAGCTCTTCCGCCGGGGCGTTGATGGTGTCGCGCACCCAGTCAATAATGGTCAGGCGGTTATCCAGTTCGCTTTTCTGCGCATCGTCAAGAGCTGGCCACTCAACTTTGCGACTGCCTTTCGGGCCTTTATAACCCGCCCAGAACGCCCATGCGCGGTCGGTATCCCAGCCCTCGCCGTCAAGCGCGACATGTTTAATACCCATGCCGTCAATTTTACGCGCCGCGCGCTGAATCAAACCCAGGTCGTCTTTGCCGTTCAGGTGCAGGGCGATGCCGTCGTTATTCATGCTGTAAGACGCTTTTTCTCCCCAGCGCGCATCGGCTGGCTGAGCGGTAAGCGTAATTTTCATAGCTTCGGTCATTATCATTATCCTTCTTAGCAAACGGGCCGCCGTATGGCAGCCCGTAAAGTTCTTTCGCTCGTTGATTCACTCGGCTTAAAACCACCGGGTAAATCATGACGCGAAAATTATTCGGCTTCGTCTAACCAGACTAGCAGAATCGCCTCAAGAATTTTTTCATTGGATGCGTTTGGATCGTCATCAAACTCTTCCAGGTCGCAAATCCACTGATGCAGATCGGTGAAGCGAACGGTTTTCGGGTCGAGATCCGGGAAAGCGTCGTACAGCGCTTCGCCGATTTCACGACTATCGGTCCATTTCAGTCCCATATTAATGCTCGCGTGCGTGGTTGATGGTGTAACGCGGAATTTCGATGACCAAATCTTCGTCAGTCACCCGCGCCTGGCAGCTCAGACGGCTGTCGGGTTCAAGCCCCCAGGCCTTATCCAGCATGTCGTCTTCATCTTCGGTACTTTCAGCCAGCGAGTCAAAGCCTTCGCGCACGATGCAGTGGCAGGTGGTGCAGGCACAGGATTTTTCGCAGGCGTGTTCAATCTCAATGCCGCTACGCAGAGCAGCATCAAGAATGGTCTCACCGGTCTCAGCTTCCACAACTACGCCATCCGGACACAGGTCCTGGTGGGGCAGAAAAACAATTTTTGGCATTTTAAACCTCGTCCACGGATTGGCCTTTCAGCGCGATACGGACCGATTGATCCATACGACGTGCGGCAAATTCCTGGGTTTGTGTGTCGATATTTTTAATCGCTTCTTTGATTGCATCGGCATCATCGCCTGCCGCTGCGGCGCGTACTTGCTCCGCGGCGTCATCGATAGCCTGACGCTCTGCGGCGCTTAACAGCGCGGCGTCGGAGGCCAGCGCGCTGACCAGACTTTCCAGCACGCGTGCGGCTTCAACTTTTTGCTCGGCCAGCATACGCGCCTGGACGTCCTGTTCGGCGTAGCTCATCGAATCTTTAATCATGCTGGCGATCTCGCCGTCGGTCAGACCGTAGGACGGCTTCACCTGAATTGAGGCCTCGACGCCGGTCGATTTCTCCATCGCCGTCACGCTCAGCAGACCGTCGGCATCCACCTGGAAGGTCACGCGAATATGCGCTCCGCCCGCCGGTAATGCCGGAATGCCGCGCAGCGCAAAGCGCGCCAGGGAACGGCAGTCCTGCACCAGCTCGCGCTCGCCCTGCATAACATGGATAGACATCGCCGTCTGGCCATCTTTGAAGGTGGTGAACTCCTGCGCGCGCGCGACAGGTATGGTGGTGTTACGCGGAATAACCTTTTCCACCAGGCCACCCATGGTTTCCAGCCCCAGGGAGAGTGGGATGACATCAAGCAGCAGCAGTTCGCTGTCCGGCTTATTGCCTACCAGAATGTCCGCCTGAATCGCCGCGCCGATGGCGACGACTTTATCCGGATCGATAGAGGTCAGCGGCGTACGGCCAAAGAACTCGCCGACGCGTTCACGCACCAGCGGCACGCGGGTCGAGCCGCCCACCATCACCACTTCCAGAACCTCTTGCGCCTCAACGCCTGCATCTTTCAACGCGCGACGGCAGGCCAATAATGTACGTTTTACCAGCGGCGCGATCAGCTCATTAAACTGGCTGCGGGTCACTTCACCCTGCCAGCCACCGACATTCACCCGCGCCGTATCGGCATCGCTGAGGGCGATTTTTGCCGCGATGGCCGCGTCGAGCAGCTCACGCTGCAGGCGGTTATCGCTGCGATCGTTCAGGCCAGCCTGCTCGCGCAGATAATCGGCCAACAGATGATCGAAATCGTCACCGCCGAGCGCGGAATCGCCGCCGGTCGCCAGGACTTCAAATACGCCGCGACTCAAGCGCAGCACGGAGATATCAAAAGTGCCGCCGCCGAGATCGTAAACCGCGATAGTTCCTTCCTGACCGGAGTCCAGACCGTAGGCAATCGCCGCCGCAGTGGGTTCGTTCAGAAGACGCAGGACGTGCAGGCCCGCCAGACGCGCGGCATCTTTGGTACCCTGACGCTGGGCATCATCGAAGTAGGCCGGCACGGTGATCACTACGCCGTCAAGCTCGCCCGCCAGCGCCTCGGTGGCGCGTGCGGCCAGCGCCTTCAGAATATCGGCAGAAACGCGAACCGGATTGAGCAGTCCGCCCGTTGTCTGAATCATCGGCAGGCCGTTTTCGCTGGCCTGCAGGTGATAAGGCAGATGCGGGTAGCGGGCCTCGATATCGGCCAAAGAGCGCCCCATCATGCGTTTGACGGAGCTAATGGTGTTGACCGGATCCTGAGCGGCGTTTTGTCGCGCGTCGTAGCCCACCGTCAAACCCGAAGCCTGATAGTTCACCACCGATGGCAGCAAATAGCGCCCCTGATGGTCGGGCAGGGTTTCGGCCTGGCCGCTACGCACGGTAGCAACCAGTGAATTGGTGGTGCCCAGGTCGATACCCGCCGCCAGACGTCGCTGGTGCGGCGCGGCGCTCAGGCCAGGCTCACTAATTTGTAATAAGGCCATAATTGCTTCCGAAAATTAAAAATCGAGCAGTTTTTCTTCGAGTTGTTCCGCACTGCTTCGCAGTTTATCGAGAAAACGCAGCTTGCGCACGGTATCCGCCGCCGCCTCCCACGTCTCGTTATTCAGTTGTTCAACCATCAGCTGATGCCGGGTATCAAATTGCGCTTTGACCCGCTTGATAAAACTTTCCAGCCGCGCTTCATCTTTCGCCTTGCCTATCTCATCAAGCTCTTCGCGCAGTTCCAGCTGTTCCATCAGGAACGCGGTATCGCGCACGGTATGCTGCTCGCTGGCGAGATCGAATCCGTGAAGCGAAAGGAGATATTCGGCGCGGGTCAGCGGGTGGCGAAGGGTTTGCCACGCCTGATTGATGGTGGCGGACTGCTGCACCGCGGCAAGCTGTTCGGCCGCGCTGCCGCTGGCGAACTTGTCCGGATGATACTGGCGCTGTAGCTCCTGGTACCGGGCAGCCAGAGGTTCTAACGAAAGGGTATAGCTGGCCGGTAACCCGAAGAGGGTAAAATAGTCCATAACAACCTCAGGGTTAACGAGATAAAGCAAACCCCACTTACGGATGTCCGCAGTGGGGTTAAGATGACATTGCAATTACACGTTAAAGCTTTCGCCGCAGCCGCACTCGTCTTTCACGTTCGGGTTGGTGAACTTAAACCCTTCGTTAAGACCTTCTTTGACGAAGTCCAGCTGCGTGCCGTCGAGGAACTGCAAGCTTTTGCCGTCGATCACGACCTTCACGCCTTTGTCTTCAAACACGGTGTCTTCTGCCGCCGGCTCGTCAACAAACTCCAGTACATAAGCCATACCCGAGCAGCCGGAAGTTCTGACTCCCAGGCGCAGACCAAACCCTTTACCGCGGTTGGCCAGAAAGGTGTTGACTCGCGCTGCTGCACTGTCGCTTAAAGTAATCGACATAACAAACCTCAACTCTTAATTATTTTGCTTCACGTTTGCTTTTGTAATCCGCAATCGCGGCTTTAATCGCGTCTTCCGCCAGAATAGAGCAGTGAATTTTCACCGGCGGCAGTTCGAGCTCGTCGGCGATATCGGTGTTTTTAATCGCCTGAGCTTCGTCCAGCGACTTCCCTTTCACCCATTCGGTCACCAGGGAGCTGGAGGCAATAGCGGAACCGCAGCCGTAGGTCTTGAAACGCGCGTCTTCAATGATACCTTCATTGTTGACTTTAATCTGCAACTTCATCACGTCGCCGCACGCCGGTGCGCCAACCATACCGCTGCCGACGTTTTCGTCGCTATTGTCGAAAGAGCCGACGTTGCGCGGATTCTCGTAATGATCGATAACTTTTTCGCTGTAAGCCATGATGAATTCTCCTTATTGGTGCCGAATTAGTGATGTGACCATTCAATGCTGTTCAAATCCACGCCCTGCTTGAACATTTCCCACAGCGGAGAGAGTTCGCGCAGACGGCCGATGGAGTTACGGACCAGATTGATGGTGTAGTCAATCTCTTCTTCGGTAGTAAAACGACCTAAAGAGAAACGAATAGAGCTATGCGCCAGCTCGTCGGTCATCCCCAGCGCACGCAGCACGTAGGACGGCTCGAGGCTTGCGGAAGTACAGGCTGAACCGGAGGAGACCGCCAGGTCTTTCAGCGCCATAATCAGCGACTCGCCTTCAACGTAGTTAAAGCTGACGTTGAGAATGTTCGGCGCGCCCTGCTCGAGATCGCCGTTCAGGTAGACCTCTTCCATATCTTTTACGCCGTCCCACAGACGGTTACGCAGGCCGCGCAGGCGGGCCATTTCGCTTTCCATCTCTTCTTTCGCGATACGGTAAGCTTCACCCATACCGACGATCTGGTGGACTGGCAGCGTCCCGGAACGCATACCGCGCTCGTGACCACCGCCGTGCATCTGCGCTTCGATACGGATACGCGGCTTACGACGCACGTACAGCGCGCCGATGCCTTTCGGGCCGTAGATTTTGTGGCCGGAGAAGGACATCAGGTCCACTTTCAGCTGGCTCAGATCGATAGGCAGCTTGCCCACGCTCTGGGTCGCGTCAACGTGGTAAATGATACCGCGGGCGCGGCACATCTCGCCGATGGTAGCGATATCCTGCACCACGCCGATTTCGTTATTCACGTGCATAATGGAAACCAGGATGGTGTCATCACGCATCGCGGCTTCCAGCTCTTTTAAATCGATAATGCCGTTACGCTGCGGGGCGAGGTAGGTCACTTCAAACCCTTCGCGCTCCAGCTGACGGCAGGTATCCAGCACGGCTTTGTGTTCGGTTTTGCTGGTGATGATGTGCTTGCCTTTTTTCTGATAAAAGTTGGCTGCACCTTTAATCGCCAGGTTATCGGACTCCGTCGCGCCGGAGGTAAAAACGATTTCGCGCGGGTCAGCGCCGACCAGCTCGGCAATCTGATTACGGGCGATATCTACCGCCTCTTCAGCCTGCCAGCCAAAACGGTGTGAACGAGAGGCCGGGTTACCAAAGGTCCCGTCCAGGGTCAGGAACTGCATCATTTTCTCGGCAACACGCGGGTCCACCGGCGTGGTTGCGGAGTAATCGAGATAGATCGGTAATTTCATTGCTCTATAAACTCCGTACATCGCTTCAATGCAAGGAATCAGGCAACCGGCTGGATGTACGACCGAGTACACAGGATGTCGGAGCATCCCGGCCTGATTCGAAAATCTTTTTATCTTTTTTACTCAGTTCGTTTCAGCTTGCAGCACATCGCTGCAAGATGAAACTGAACGAGAACTACGCGCGCAGTTTGACGTCGATAGCGTCCTGAGCACGGGTATTACGCTGGGATTCATGGTTGTGCTGACGACCGGAGACATCGAGGATTTCCTGGTTATTCACCAGTTCGCCCAGCGTGATGTTATTCAGAAAACCGGTCAGTCGCTCGCTCAGATCGCGCCACAGCGCGTGAGTAAGGCACTTATCGCCGCCCTGGCAGCCGCCTTTACCCTGACAACGGGTGGCGTCAACGGATTCGTCTACTGCGCTGATAACTTCGCCAACCGCGATGCTACCCGCTTCTTTACCTAACAGATAACCGCCGCCTGGACCACGTACGCTGGAAACCAGACCATTTTTGCGCAGGCGAGAGAACAGCTGTTCCAGATAGGAAAGCGAAATTCCCTGACGCTCTGAAATATCAGCCAACGGAACCGGACCCGATTCAGAGTTGAGCGCAACGTCAAGCATCGCGGTCACGGCATAACGCCCTTTAGATGTCAGTCTCATGTCTTACTTAACCTCAAACTCGCCCCTGCCCGGGCTTTTTATTAATATGGGTATTGCATAGCAAGGGCAAGTCTGACATTCCCGAGTAAATTGGTCAACTATTTACTTGACTGTTTTAGTCAGGTATTTGGCTTTCCGTGCCGTTTCACTTCAGCGCGGCCTGACGCCCTCACTCCGCCCCTCTTCCACAGGGAGAGGGGAACCCGCAACGACCGTGCCAGCATCGCGCCGCCGGGCAACGGCGGGCACTATTATTCTTTATTTTTCTGCTGCTGCTCAATTGACGCCAGCATGCCGCGCAGGATGTTTAGCTCCTGGCTTTCCGGACGGGCGCGAGTAAACAAACGGCGCAGTTTGTTCATCACCTGACCCGGGTGGCTGGCGCGAATAAATCCGGTTGCCAGCAGCGTCTGCTCCAGATGACCGTAGAAACGCTCTAAATCATCCACCAGCGGATACGGGGTTTCCTCATGCTCAGCGACAGGTTCATTTTGTTCCTGCGCCGCCAGCCAGGCCATCCGGACTTCATAGGAGATAACCTGTACCGCCATCGCCAGGTTCAGCGAACTGTATTCCGGATTCGCGGCAATCGCCACGTGGTAGTGACACTTCTGCAGCTCTTCGTTAGTCAGGCCTACGCGTTCGCGGCCAAATACCAGCGCGATCGGCGCATGCTTCGCTTCCGCAACGCTTTTCAGACCGCATTCACGCGGATCGAGCATCGGCCACGGCAGCGTGCGGGAACGCGCGCTGGTTCCCACTACCAGGCTGCACCCCGCCAGGGCTTCATCGAGGGTATCAACGATGTTGGCATTGCCAATCACGTCGCTGGCTCCGGCCGCCAGAGCGATGGCCTGAGAATCAGGTTTAACCAGAGGATTAACCAGCCAGAGGTTGGTTAACCCCATGGTTTTCATTGCGCGGGCGACGGAGCCCATATTGCCGGTGTGTGAGGTTTCTACCAGTACGATTCGAATATTTTGCAGCATTATGGTTCTTCGGCTAAAGATTATTCGTGCATGCTATCATAAAACGGAGACATAAGCAGATTTCACTGTTACTATATGCGCCGTTTTTTCCCGTTCTTTAACATCCAGTGAGAGATACCGATGCATCCGATGCTGAACATCGCCGTGCGCGCAGCGCGCAAGGCGGGTAATTTAATTGCCAAGCACTACGAAACCCCTGACTCCGTAGAAACCAGCCAGAAAGGCAGCAATGATTTTGTGACCAACGTCGATAAAGCCGCAGAGGCGATGATTATCGAAACCATTCGCAAATCTTACCCGCAGCACACCATCATCACCGAAGAAAGCGGTGAGCACGCTGGTGAAGATCAGGATGTTCAATGGGTTATCGATCCACTGGATGGCACCACCAACTTTGTAAAACGTCTGCCCCACTTCGCCGTCTCCATTGCCGTACGCATTAAAGGCCGTACTGAAGTAGCCGTGGTTTACGATCCAATGCGTAACGAACTGTTTACCGCAACCCGCGGTCAGGGCGCGCAGCTGAACGGCTACCGCCTGCGCGGCAGCAGCGCTCGCGATCTCGATGGCACGATCATCGCCACCGGCTTCCCGTTCAAAGCAAAACAGCACGCGACCTCCTACATGAACATCCTCGGCAACATGTTTACCGAATGCGCGGACTTCCGCCGTACCGGTTCCGCCGCCCTGGATCTGGCCTACGTTGCTGCTGGCCGCGTTGACGGCTACTTTGAAATCGCGCTGAAACCGTGGGATTTCGCGGCCGGCGAGCTGATCGCCCGTGAAGCCGGCGCTATCGTCTGCGACTTTACCGGTGGCCATAACTACCTGCTGACCGGCAACATCGTTGCAGGCAACCCGCGCGTTGTGAAAGCGATGCTGGCCAATATGCGCGAGCAGCTGAGCGAAGCGCTGAAGCGTTAATTTCTCACCGCATGAAAAACAAAAAGGAAGCCGCGGCTTCCTTTTTTTATCGCTTCAAAACGGACGCAGGCCGCCGCCCGATGGCATCGCGCTGCTCCACATCACTATCGCCGCCGCCAGTAAGATGACGCCTCCGGCCAGCGCCAGCGTTGCCCAGCCAATCTGCTTCCACAGCGCCGGCGCCCGGCCGGCGCTCAGCCTGACCGCCAGCTGACGGAAGCCATGCACCAGCAGGGCCAGCGCGCTAATCGTTAACGAGGTACCTGCCGCCATCGCCATCGCGGCCGCCATGCCCCAGCTAAATACGCCGATAACCTTGCTGAATAACAGCACCATAATCGCTCCGGAGCAGGGCCGCATCCCCATTGACAGCACGATAGCCAGCCGCGCCCGCCAGTCGTCGCCGCTTTGCAGCTGTTCCGGCGCCGGCAGATGCTGATGCCCGCAGCCGCAGTTGGCGTGATGAACGTGATGCGCGGTGAAGGCGGTGAATGTCGGCCGGCGCAGCAGTACGCGCAGCTTTTTTAGCGCACGCCAGCACAGCAAAAGGCCCAGCGCGCCGACCAGCAGATAGCTTCCCTTTTCCAGCCAGAAGCTGCTCAGATGCAGCTGTCTTGCCGGCAGCCGCAGCAGCGTCAGCACCACGACGATTAAGGCGATGGCCACCAGCCCCTGCAGCAGCGAGGCGGCCAGGGTCAGACCGATGCTCGATTTCAGCTTCGATGGATGGGTTGCCAGCCAGGTGGTTATGACCACCTTGCCATGCCCCGGCCCCAGCGCATGCAGGACGCCGTAGGCGAAGCTAAATCCCAGCAGCGACAGCCCGGCAGCGGCAGGATTCTCCGCAACCGCCTGCAGAAGCCGACTCAGTTCGACATTCAGCGCGCGCTGCCAGACCGCGCTTTGCAGCAGCACCTGCGGCCAGGCCCGCCATAGCCAGAAGCCAGCTCCGGCTGCCAGCAGCAGAAACAGCGCCAGCGGCCACAGCTGACGCCAGCGCGGCGAACGGCCGTTTTGTGCAAAAATCACTGACATTGCAGCGTTACCTTTTGCGCGAAGTAATTCCCCAGTTCCATATCCTCCGGCGGCGCATCCGCTTTATCCAGCGACTGCGCGTAGGACAACATTTTTTCATTAGGTTTCGGCGTCATCACTTTTGCCGTGCAGCCCGCTGTCATTGCAGCCGGCAGAACAAAGTCTGCGTCCTGGTCATAATACATATCAACATAATAAGTTGGGTCGTAGGTGGAAAAGGTGAAGGTTTGCCCGGCCAGAGGCTGCGGCTTCGCCAGCGGCAGAGTAAAAGAGAGTACCGCCTGATGGCCGCTGCGCTCAAGGCCATAGCCATCGGGCCGATTATCAAACTTCACTCTCTCACCGTTATGCCACAGCTCGCTGAAATAGTGCTGGCCCAGTACGTTAGCCATCACTTCCGCCGCCAGCTTTTTCCAGATTTCGCTACCGGGTTTGGCGTTGCCCGCATCATAGAGCAGATCGGCGGAGGTGATTTCATCCATCGTCCAGCGCATTTTAAAGCCGGTAAGTTGCCCATTTTCCGCTACGGCCTCGGTTTGCAGACTAATGAAACTGTGCGGATGCGCCGCCGCAGATAGCGATAAAAACATGAAAAACGCTACGCTGACGCATTGTTTCACTCTCTTCATCTGTTCCTCGCGTGAAAAATTCTGTGAACCCCGCCAGCAATCCTGATGTAAAGACCCGGAAATGCCCTGTTCACCCGCAATACATTAACTACTCTTAACGAAAACCCTAACTGGAACTAACCGGATGATGACAGTGATTGAACCACCATCTGTGCTTTCCAGTCCACAGCGCCGTAGCCAGGTGCTCCTGATGTTTTATCTGCCCGGGCAGTCCGTGACGCCCGAATGGCTGGGTAACCTCACCCAGGTTGATGAGGATACCGCCCGGCAGGACATCGCGGAGACGGGACGCGAAATTCAGCGTTATCACCGCTTGACCCTGACTTCACAAGCGGACGGCAGCTATCGGATGGAAGGCGCCGCGCTCGATCAACGCTTATGCCTGCTGCACGGCCTGCGCCGCGGGCTGCGCCTGTGCCCGCATTTTGTCAGCCACCATTTTACCCCGGCTCTGAAAACGCAGCTTAAACAGCAAGGTATCGCACGCACGCTCTATGATGACACCAATCTTCAGGCATTGGTCAACCGCTGCTCGCGCGCCCTGAACCGGCAGTTTGACTGCCGCGACGTGCATTTTCTGCGTCTTTATTTACAGTATTGTTTGCTGCAGCACCACCTTGGGCAGAGTCCCTCTTTCACTCACGAGCAGCAGCGCTGGGCGCAGGCCGCCGCCGAATTTGCCCTCGCGGAGGAGATTGTCCGCCACTGGCAGCGGCGGGTTGCGGCAGCGCCCCACGCAGGAGAACAGCTGTTTTTGACCCTGCTGTTTATGCTGTTGAAAACTCCCGATCCTATTCGCGATGGTCATCAGCAGGATCGACGTCTGCATCTGGCTATATCTGGCCTGATTCACCGCTTTCAGAACCTGGCGGGTCGTCCGTTTAGCGATGAACAGGGGCTCAGCGATCAACTCTATATCCACCTCTCGCAGGCGTTACATCGCAGCGTTTTCGCTATCGGTATCGATAACGCGCTGCCGGAGGAAATTGGCCGTCTTTATCCCCGCCTGATGCGCACCACCCAGGCCGCACTGGAGGAGTTTGAAGCCAGCTGGCAAGTGCGGTTTAGCCAGGAGGAAGTCAGCCTGATCGCGGTGATTTTCGGCGCATGGCTGATGCAAAAAAGCGATCTGCAAGAGAAGCAGGTGGTGCTGCTTACCGATGATAATCCGGATCTTGAGCAGTCGCTGGAGCAGCAGCTGCGCGAGTTAACCCTGTTGCCGCTCAATATCAAGTATTTGAGCGTGAGCACCTTTCAGAAAGAGGGCGCCCCGAAGGAAGTGACGCTGATCGTCACTCCCTATACCACCGCGCTACCGCTGTTTTCACCGCCGCTGTTTCATGCTGAAGAGGCGTTCAGCGATCATCAGCAGCAGCAGATTTGCAAAATGCTGGAGGCCTAGGCTACCGCTTTTGGCCTCACCACCAGCGCCGGTAAGGCCACCAACGCCATTACCCAGAACACGCCCTGGTGCAGATGCTGGTAGAGGAAACCGGCAAATACCGTCATCACCGCAATGCTGCCGCCCATCGCGACGGCGGAGTAGACCGCCTGCAGGCGGATCACTTCGCTGCCCTGACGCGCTGCGATATAGCGCATCGCCGCCAGATGGCACACCGTAAAGGTGCCGCAGTGGAGGATCTGCGCGACGATAAGCCAGGGTAGCGCCGTCGTCCAGCCCATCAACGTCCAGCGAATCAGCCCGCACACCGCGGACAGCAGCAGTAGATCGCGGGCGCTAAAGCGACGGAAGACTTTTTTGCTCAGCGCGAAAATCACCACTTCCGCCACCACGCCAAGCGACCACAGATAGCCCACCGCGGAGGCCGAATACCCCGCCTCCTGCCAGTAGATAGCGCTAAATCCGTAGTAGGCGGCGTGCGCTCCCTGCAGCAAACAGACGCAGGCGAGGAAGCGCCAGCTTTGCCGCACCAGCGTAAGCCAGGCCGCCAGGCCGGCCGCTTCCTGCTGGCGGGACTCTCCCTGCGGCTGCACCGACGGTTTCAGCAGCATGCCGAGCAGCATTGAAGCAATACCGACGCTGAGCATCACCAGTATCATCCGGTAGTCATACAGGCTGACCAGCTTCCCGGTTAGCGCCGAACCAATGACGAAAGCTATCGATCCCCACAGACGCACGCGCCCGTAGTCCATGGTGATCTGCTTTTGCCAGGTATTCGCCAGCGCGTCGGTGAGCGGCACCAGCGGCGAGAAAAAGAGGTTAAAGCCGACGATAATCACCATTAGCCAGGCGACATGATGGCCGACCCAAAATGCGAGCGCAAAAAGCAGCGTCAGCAAAGCCAGAATGCGTAGAGAAGAGATCAGTCGGGACGGGTCGCTGACCCGCGGCGCAATCAGCAGGCTGCCAAGAAAACGCGACACCAGCCCGGCGCCGAGCAGCATACCGATGGTTTCCGGCGTCAGGCCAAGTCCGGAAAGCCAGACGCTCCAGAAAGGCAGGAAGATACCGTAGCTAAAGAAATAGGTGAAGTAACTAAGCGCCAGCCAGCGCGTGGAGTGTAAGACCATGATTCCCTCCCGAATGGAGGCGACAGTCTGGCGATAAAGCGGGGCGGGTGCAAGATGCCCTCGCCCCAAAAATGGCGCTACTCGCGCCCCTGAACGTCTATTTTTAGCGAAAAATTCAGCGTATCTCCGGTGCCCAAAACCCGCAGCCCCGGCTGGCCGTCCATGTTATGGGCGTTTACCGGGTGAGTTTGCGGCTCGAGGCAAAGGAACGGTTCACCCTGCATTCTAAAGAGCATCAACCACGAAGTTTGCGAAAGAATTGCGATATTCATCACATTACTTACTATCCTCGCTCGTCCACTCCAGCCGGAATAGCCGACGTTTAGCCAGCGATCCTCACCGTACTGCGGGTGACTGAAATCGGCATAGCCGGGAAGAGGGCTTTGCCAGTTCAGAGGAAGGTGCTGTTCCCCTTCCGGCCAGTAGCCACTGGCGGCAAACTGCACCGTGCTGCGCTTATCAAAGGAGAAAAAGGGATGAAAACCGCAGCCGTAGGGGATAGGCGTGCTACCGCAGTGGGTAAGCGTCAGCGACGCTATCAGTTGGTTACGCAGCAACTGATAGCGGATCTGCGCCAGGTAATCGAAACCGCAGACATGTTGCCGACGCAGCTGTAACACGCAAAAATCGCCGCCGCGCGCAATGATATCCCAGCACTGCAGCCAACCGTCGCCGTGGAGAAAAAAATGCGCGTCGGCGTGGTGACGTGGCAGGACTATCTCGCGGCCCTGAAAAATGAAGCGATTTCCGGCAACGCGATTGGCCATCGGCAGCATCGGAAACATGCCGCCAGCGGGATTTTCATATAGCACCGGCGCCTGATATTGCCGCGAGAATAAACTTTGCACTTTGCCGCCCAGAGAAGAGACGCACATCCGCAGATGCGCGTTCTCCATAATCCACTCTTCCGCCATTAGCGCGTCGGCTCCTGCTTCGCCGCATTAACGCCCGTATGGCGTTGCGCCAGCTGTTCTTCCAGGGCTTCGAGAGTGATCCCCTTTGTTTCCGGCACGTTGCGCAGAATATAGAGATAGCCGGCAGCGCAAATGATGCCATACAGCAAGAAGCTGCCCGCCGCGCCCAGTCCGGCATTAAGCAGAGGGAAAGTGTAGGTTAACAAGAAACAGGCAATCCACAGCGCCAGGGTACCTAAAGACATGGCGAGTCCGCGAACGCGGTTGGGGAAGATTTCAGCCAGCAGTACCCAGGTGACCGGCGCCAGGGTCAAGGCGTAAATGGCAATAGCCGCCAGCACCAGCAGCAGTACCGGCCAGCCCATAATGCCCATGGCGTAAGCGCCGGCAATCAGCACATAGATCAGCGTCAAGCCTGAAGCGCCAAGCAGCATCAGTTTACGGCGGCCGATTTTATCCACCAGCGGCAGCGCGGCGAGGGTAAATACCAGGTTTACAACCCCCGTCGCGACGATCGATTTAAGCGTGCTGTTAATATCGAAGCCCGCTGAGGCAAAAATCTCCTGTGCGTAGTTAAAGATGACGTTGATTCCGCACCACTGCTGGAAAACGGCGAGAACCATGCCAATGATAACGATCGGTTTCACCTGCGGAGCCAGCAGTGCGCCATAGGATACTTTATGGTTATCTTTTTCCAGCGTGTGCGCAATGTCGCGTAATATTCTGTCGGCATAGTCGGCAGAACCAATACGTTCCAGCGCGGCTCGGGCACGCTCAGGCTTACCGGCTTTCATAAGCCAGCGCGGCGATTCGGGAACAAAAAACATCAGTACCAGAAACGCCAGCGCCGGAACCAGTTCTGCGCCGAACATCCAGCGCCAGCCCATCTGCCCGTTCCAGGTTTCTACAATCATTTGCTGCGTCGCCCCCGTCTCTACGGGTTCCGCAATCATCAGGTTAATAAGCTGAGCGGCCAGCACGCCAATCACGATAGTGAGCTGGTTGACCGCAACAAAGCGCCCTCTTTTTTCTGCCGGGCTGACTTCGGCGATGTAAAGCGGGCTGAGAGCGGATGCCAGACCAATCCCCACGCCGCCCACAATGCGGTAAACCACAAACATGTCGAAACTGCTGGCGACCGCCGTCCCCCACGCCGACGCGCTGAACAGCACGGCGGAAAGTATTAAGGGCAGCTTGCGCCCGAGTTTATCGGCGCACCATCCCGAGATTAATGCGCCGAAAACGCAGCCCACCAGCGCCGAACTCATAGCCCAGCCGGATTGTGCCGGGTCGGTAATGGAAAACCAGGCTTCATAAAATGGCTTAGCGCCGCCGATGACTACCCAGTCATAGCCAAACAGTAAACCACCGCAGGCGGCGACCAGACAGATAGTCCAGACGTAGCCCATTTTGAGATGTGTCTGCGCGTTATTCATAATGATTCCTCTATAAGGGAAACGCAGGGAACAGTAGGGTACAGGCGAGCCAGGCCCGCCCATTTGAGGTTCAGGAAAAAATGCCGCTTTGCAGGGCATGACGAATCAAATGCGCCTTATCATGAGCCGGGTTCAGTTGCAGAAGCCGCTGCATCGCCTGCTGGCTGGCGGATACATTCCCCAGCCCCAGATGGCCCAGCGCTTCAATAAACAAGCAGTGCTGCTGATGTTGCTGCTGCGCTGAGACATCAAGCACCACCAAATCCGGAAGAGAGACGGCAAAAAAGTCGGCTTGCGGAACGTCATCCCGATGCTGCCCGGCCCAGGTGATAAAATTCTGGAAGTGCTGCTCGGCCTGCGCCGGGTTACCGCTCTTACGCAGCGCGATGCCCTGCCAGAAAAGGTAATCAGCGGGCTGATCGTTGTAGTAACGCCCGGCGTCCAGCGTTGAGCCTCCTTGTAGGGCAAGCTGATAATATTCCTCTGCCTGCTGCGCATCCCCAGCCTGTTCCGTGCAGTAGCCCAGCAAATACCAGATATCGTTGTCCGTCTGCCCGGGCAGTCGCCCCTCCCCCAGATTATCGGGATAGCGTAATGCGTCTTTCAGACAGTCCGCAGCCTGCCTAAACGCCTCGCGTTCAATAAACTGCAAAGCCCGATGCAGCTGATTGAGCAAATACTGACCGGTGATTTTCCCTTCCCCGCCTTCCCAGGGATGAAACACGCGCGTACCGAGAATAGCGGCGGCATCGGCATAATGGCCGGAAGCATTCCACAGGCTTAGCAGCTCAGCGGTCAGATCGTCCCGCTTCAGCACCACCGATTTGCGCGCCGCCAGCTTCTCCAGTCGTTCGTTTACCGGCGTACCCAGTGATTTTTGCAGAAAATCAAGCTCAAAGAGGAAGCGCGCGTTTTCGGGCTCAAGCTCTACGGCGCGCTGTAGATAAGCCAGCGCCTGCGCTGCATCTTGTTGTTTGTTCCAGGCGTAAACCCCGAGCAGGCGATGAGCGGGCGCATAGTCGGGTGATTTTGCCAGCGTCTCGCGCCAGCAACTGACCGCCTCTTCATAGCGTCGTTTGCTGTACCAGAAGCAACCGAGCAGATAGCGGGCGAAAGCGCTGTCGCTCAGGGTTTGCAGCATCTGAACTTCTTCGAGCGTATTGGGGAAACGCACTTTTTGCGGATGGCAGCGCTCGGCTTCGGCAATCAACCATTGCCGTTTATTTGCGTCATCGCTTAACGAGGCTCGCCACAGCATCGGCAGCGCTTCCTGGCAATCCAGCACCTCAAGCATCTCTTTCGCCGCCTGCTTCTGTCCGATAGAAAGCAGCCAGCCCGCCAGCAGGCTGCCGTTGATCCCTCTGCGCCCCGTTACCCGCAGTAGGTTCTCTCGCGCTTCGTCGCTGGGCTCAATCATCCAGCGCGCGCAGTGCAGCGGATAGCTCAACGGGTATTGTTTAAGACAGGCGAAAATATACTCCTGCGCCGCTTTCGTCCGCCCGCTGTCCGCTAACGCCAGCGCTTTCAGCCCCATAGCCAGATTGTTGCTGGCGTTGAACTGCAGACTGGTGTTGACCTTTTCCAGCGCGTCGGCCGTATCACCACGCTTCATCGCCAGCCTTGCCAGCGCCCACCATGCAGCATCGCGGCAGTTACCGCTCCAGGATGCTTTGTAATAGTGATCCCAGGCGCCTTGTTCATCTCCCTGCCTTTCCAGCGCGCTGGCAAGCAGCATACTGGCTTCGCCATCGCGCGGATTTTTATTCAGACGATGGGCGCGAAGTAGCGCGGCGCGGGAGCATTGCTCCGCTAAAACCCAGTCGGCCTGGTTAAACGCCAGCGTCCCGAGGGCAACATTATTGCGATAATCCTGCGGATCGAGGGCTATCGCCCGGCGATAGTAATCTGCGGCATAGCGGCTGGCGTGATTGTATTGTTCAAGATGCTGGCCGATAAAATAGAGCTCATCACCGTTGTGAATCTCTTCCGGCATCGCTGGCGCTGAGGCCGGTTCGGGCAGCGGCGTCTGCTGAGTAATATGTTCGTGATAATCCAGTAGCACTTGCTTGTCTGCACTTTTCACCTTGATGGTCAAGCGACCGACGTCATGTTCCGGCAGCGTATGCCGCCAACTCTCGCCGGGCTTCAGCGTAAGCTGAGTTTCATACAGCGGCTGCTGTTCAGCACTGAGTTCAACAACGATATTTTCCAGCGGCGCAATGGCGTAAACGCCGAGCTGTAGCTGCTCAGACTCGCGAACCAGCTTCAGCGCCAGCTGCGTATTGGCATTTTGCACCATTCCCAGCTCGCTATAGGGAAGGAAATTTTGCACAAAAATCTTCTCTTCATAAGGCGCAAGCCAGGTAAAGTCAGGCTGGTTATCGGTGTAGACGCCAGTCATCAGCTCAATATAAGGGCCATTTTCGTCGGTCAGATTGCGGTCCCATGCCTGGCCAAAGTCGCCATAGCCCCAGCTCCACTGTTTTTTGCCCGGAGAGATGTGATGATCGGCAACATGCAGTAGCCCACCGCGCTCGTCATGGTGATAAGCGCCGACAAAATCGTAATCCGATTTCTCCGCCATATACGAGGTGGGCACAGGAACGTTTTTATAACGGGAGATATCGACGCCCGCAGAATAGTCGACTTTGTAGTAGGTACCGGTGGCAATAGGGAAAGCGGAAACATCGCGCTTGCCGTGATCGAACACGGCGGTGACGTCGGGCGGGAAAACGCTCTGGTGAGCATCGCCGCCTTTTACCGCCGGGTTGGCCCACCACAGGAAATGGCGCGGCGTGGCGTTACCATTAAAGACCTTACCGGTAATTTCAATCAGCGCGCGGTCAGGATAGAGAGTAAACCCGGTCATGACCTGCAAACCGCGCATGGGCTCCGCTTCCCCCATCCATACGGTCTGCACGCCGTTTTCCCCGCACTGGATCGAAAAGTCGACCGGCATAAAGGTCGTCGGGCGATGATGCTGCGGCCAGTTGAACTCGATACCGCCGGAGATCCATGGCCCCAGCAGCCCCACCAGGGCGGGCTTCACAACTTCATTGTAATACACGAAATCGCGCTGTTTAACCTTGTCATACGCCCGATGTATACGGCCGCCGAGTTCCGGTAACAGCATAATTCGAATGAAATCATTCTCCATCCATACTGCCTGATAATCGCGCATCTCACGTTCGCCGGTCAGGGTGTCAATCACGCCGTAGGGATAGACGTTACCTGAAGAACCTTGATAAACGCGTTTTTCCAGAAACATGGGGTTCGGATCCTCCGCCCCCGTTGTCCACGTAGGTAATGTAATTATTTCCTGCCAGACCTTAACCGAACCGTACATGACGCCTCCACTAAACAAAGTAAGGTAAAATTCGCTATGAGAGGAGTTTATATCGTCACTTAGCTGCTAAAATGCGCAATGCTCACGCAATAAAGTTAAGGGAGTTAAGTGTATGCAGCGTACCGGTTTAAATAATGCCCGGGTCAGACAGGCCAATAAATCCATTTTTTTGGCTCATCTCTGGCGGGAGAAGCAGCTGAGTAAATCCCAGCTTTCTCAGCTCACCGGACTCTCTATTCCGGCGGTGAGCAATATTCTTGAAGAGCTGCTCAGCGAGGGACTGATCGATCACTCCACGGAAAAAATGAGCAAACGCGGCGTGAACAGCGGAAGCTACCAGATCCCCGCGCGCGGAGCCTGGACGCTATGCATGAATATTACGCCGACCAGTATTGAGTATCAGCTTGCCGATGCCCGTCTACTGGCGGTTGACGGCCACCAGCATTTGCCCATCGATGCCCCTACGCCGCAGGCCCTTCTGGAGGCCATCGTGGAATGCTGGCGGCGTATCCACCGCCTCTACCCGCAGCACAGCATCAATCTCGCCCTTGGCGTCCATGGTCAGGTTGATCCGATCACCGGCGTTTCACAAACCATGCCCCAGGCGCGCTGGAAAACGCCGATTGAAATAAAGTATCTGCTGGAAGAACAGCTCGGCGTGCAGGTACGGGTAGATAATGACTGCGTGATGCTGGCGCTGGCGGAGAAATGGCAGCATCCGGGCCCACAACCGGATTTTTGCGTGATCAACGTCGATTACGGTATTGGATCATCGTTTGTGATTAACGATCAGATTTATCGAGGAAGCCTCTACGGCAGCGGGCAGATTGGACACACGATTGTGAACCCTGACGGCAAAGCCTGCGACTGCGGGAGATATGGCTGTCTTGAAACCGTAGCCTCCCTCAGCGCGTTGAAAAAACAGGCGCGGATGTGGCTTAAAACCCAGCCTGAGGCGCAGCGATCTCCGGAGCAGTTAACCACGGCATCGCTCATTGAGGCCTGGGAACAGGGAGACGTGCATATTCGCGCATGGGTTGATAACGCCGCCAACGCTATTGGCTTAAGTCTTTATAATTTCTTAAATATTTTGAATATTAACCAGATCTGGCTATACGGTCGCAGCTGTGCTTTTGGCGAACAGTGGCTGGAGAGTATCGTCAAACAAACCGGCTTTAATCCGTTTGACCACGGCGATACGCCGAGAGCGCATGCCACCCAAATCGGTTTTGGCACACTGACCCGCGCTCAGCAGCTGATGGGGATCGGTTATCTGTATGTTGAGGAGCAACTGCAGACGCTGCGTTAATCGTCAGGGGGACGTGGCGGAGCGCAAATTTGTGTATTACGTTTAAATCACACGTCTCTCATAACGAGCTGATCATGAACACTCTACGCTACTTTGACTTTGGTTCCTCCCGCTCTCTGCTGCTGCTGATTGCGCGTATCGCGGTAGTGGTGCTGTTTATTCTTTTCGGTTATCCCAAGCTGCTCGGCTTTAGCGGCACGGTGCAGTATATGGCCTCCTCCGGCGCGCCGATGCCAACGCTTGCGGCCATCATTGCCATTATTATGGAGGTGCCGGCGGCCATTTTAATTGTGCTGGGCTTTTTCACCCGCCCGCTGGCGGTGATCTTTATTTTTTATACTCTTGGCACCGCGGTGATTGGCCATCACTACTGGAATATGTCCGGCGATGCGGTACTACCGAACATGATTAACTTCTGGAAAAACGTCAGTATTGCCGGAGCCTTCCTGCTGCTGGCAATAACCGGGCCCGGAGCGATTTCGCTCGACCGCCGCTAATCAACAGGCACAAAAAAGGCCGCATCAGCGGCCTTTTTTAGCTCAACGCTAACGCTTACGCATAGACCGGGAAGCGTGCGCAGATATCCAGCACTTTACCCTTCACGCGCTCAATGACCGCTTCGTCATTGATGTTGTCCAGCACGTCGCACATCCAGCCGGCCAGCTCTTTGACTTCTGCTTCCTTAAAGCCGCGACGGGTCACCGCCGGAGAACCGATACGGATACCGGAGGTCACAAACGGGCTCTTCGGATCGTTCGGCACGCTGTTTTTGTTGACGGTGATGTTGGCGCGGCCCAGGGCTGCGTCAGCTTCTTTACCGGTCAGGTTTTTATCGACCAGATCCAGCAGGAAAAGATGGTTTTCAGTGCCGCCGGAAACCACTTTGTAGCCGCGGTTCAGGAACACTTCGACCATCGCTTTAGCGTTTTTCGCTACCTGCTGCTGGTAAACTTTGAACTCTGGCTCCATCGCTTCTTTCAGCGCGACGGCTTTCGCCGCGATAACGTGCATCAGCGGGCCGCCCTGGGCGCTCGGGAATACGGCAGAGTTCAGTTTTTTGTACAGCTCTTCGCTGCCGCCTTTCGCCAGGATCAGGCCGCCGCGCGGACCAGCCAGGGTTTTGTGGGTGGTGGTGGTCACGACGTGAGCATGCGGAACCGGGTTCGGGTAAACGCCTGCGGCGATCAGACCGGCAACGTGAGCCATATCGACGAACAGGTATGCGCCGATGCTGTCAGCGATTTCACGCATTTTTGCCCAGTCAACCACGCCGGAATAAGCCGAGAAACCACCGATAATCATCTTCGGTTTATGTTCCTGAGCCTGCTTAGCCATATCGTCATAGTCAATTTTACCGGACTCATCGATACCGTAAGGGATGATGTTGTACAGTTTGCCAGAGAAGTTGACCGGAGAGCCGTGAGTCAAGTGGCCACCTTGCGCCAGGTTCATACCCAGAACGGTATCGCCCGGCTGCAGCAGAGCGGTATAGACCGCGAAGTTCGCCTGGGAGCCGGAGTGCGGCTGCACGTTAGCGTAGTCAGCGCCGAACAGTTCTTTAGCGCGGTCAATAGCCAGCTGCTCTACGATATCGACGTATTCACAGCCGCCGTAGTAGCGCTTGCCCGGGTATCCTTCAGCGTATTTGTTGGTCAGCTGAGAGCCCTGCGCCTGCATTACGCGCGGGCTGGTGTAGTTTTCGGAGGCGATCAATTCGATGTGCTCTTCCTGACGTACTTTTTCTTGCTCCATAGCCTGCCACAGTTCGGCATCATAATCGGCAATGTTCATTTCACGCTTTAACATCCGCATCTCCTGACTCAGCTAACAATAAAATTTCGGCCTAAAAAGGCGGTCCACCTGGACAACGGCCCACAGTATAACTGAATCATTCTGCGATAACAGGTCTTGACAAAGGATTTTACGCAAACGATTGGCTCCGCATTACACAAGGCTTTGAGCAATAAAGCACCTTCGATTATCAACGGATTTCTTTTCAGGTTTGTGATGCAAATAATTCATGTTGTAACTGTCTTAAGGTAAAGCGTTAAAGAACCATTTACAAAGCAGGGGTATTTTTATAAGATGCATTTAATATGCATCATTAAGATAACTTATAAAGGAAGCTGCTATGCTCGACGCCCAGACCATCGCTACGGTGAAAGCCACCATCCCCCTGCTGGTTGAAACCGGTCCAAAACTGACCGCTCATTTTTACGACCGCATGTTTGCTCACAATCCCGAATTAAAAGAAATCTTCAATATGAGCAATCAGCGCAACGGCGACCAGCGCGAGGCGCTGTTCAACGCTATTGCCGCCTATGCCAGCAATCTCGAGAACCTGCCCGCCCTGCTGCCGGCGGTAGAGAAAATCGCCCAGAAGCACACCAGCTTCCAGATTCAACCCGAGCAGTACAATATTGTTGGTACTCACCTGCTGGCGACCCTCGATGAGATGTTCAGTCCGGGCCAGGAAGTACTGGATGCCTGGGGCAAGGCCTACGGGGTGCTGGCCAACGTCTTTATTAATCGTGAAGCGCAAATCTATAACGAAAGCGCCAGCAAAACCGGCGGCTGGGAAGGCACCCGCGCATTCCGCATCGTCAAAAAAACGCCGCGCAGCGCGCTGATTACCAGCTTTGAATTTGAGCCGGTCGACGGCGGCTCGGTAGCGGAATATCATCCAGGCCAGTATCTGGCGGTCTGGCTGAAGCCGGAAGGTTTTCCGCATCAGGAAATTCGCCAGTACTCTTTGACCCGCAAACCCGACGGTAAAGGCTATCGTATCGCGGTTAAACGTGAAAACGGCGGCCAGGTTTCAAACTGGCTGCATGATTCAGCGAAAGAAGGCGACGTGATTTATCTGGCCGCGCCGGCCGGTGATTTCTTCCTCAACGTGGCGCCGGAAACCCCGGTCACGCTGCTCTCCGGCGGCGTCGGTCAGACGCCGATGCTGGCAATGCTGGACACGCTGGCAAAAGCGCAGCATCCGGCGCAGGTGAACTGGTTCCACGCGGCAGAGAACGGCGACGTGCACGCCTTCGCGGACGAAGTGAAAACGCTGGGTGAAACGCTGCCGAAGTTTACTTCTCACGTCTGGTACCGCAGCCCGAGCGAAGCGGACCGTGAATCCGGCGCGTTTGATAGTGAAGGTTTGATGGATTTAACGGCGCTGGCCGACAAAATCGGCGACCCGCAAATGCAGTTCTATCTCTGCGGCCCGGTGGCGTTTATGCAGTTTGCTGCGAAGCAGCTGGTAGATCTGGGCGTGAGCAGCGGCAACATTCATTATGAGTGCTTCGGCCCGCACAAGGTGCTGTAAACGGAGCGATAAATGCAGGCGGCCCGGGAATTCCGGACCGCCATCCGGTTTGACAGCTTAAATCGCCGCGTCGTCTTCTTCGCCGGTACGGATACGAATCACGCGCGCGACATCAAAGACAAAGATCTTACCGTCGCCGATTTTGCCGGTCTGCGCCGTACGGATAATGGTATCCACGCAAGTGTCGACGATATCATCGGTAACAACGATTTCGATTTTCACTTTCGGCAGAAAATCGACCATATACTCCGCGCCGCGATACAGCTCGGTATGCCCCTTCTGACGGCCAAAGCCTTTCACTTCCGTTACCGTCATACCGGTGATGCCGACTTCGGCCAGCGCTTCACGCACGTCATCCAGTTTGAAGGGTTTAATAATCGCATCAATCTTTTTCATGGTGTTCCTGTTTTAGTCGCGTAACCGGTTGCTAACCGTATCATAACTTGCGCCACCATCCGGAGCTACTCTTTAAAGTCGTTAGCGTCGAGCTCGTGGCGCGACAGCAGCTTATAAAATTCGGTGCGATTGCGCCCGGCCATCCGGGCCGCATGCGTGACGTTCCCTTTGGTAATTTGCAGCAGCTTGCGCAGGTAATTGAGCTCAAACTGATTCCGCGCTTCGACAAACGTCGGCAGCGCGGTGTTTTCCCCTTCCAGCGCCTGCTCTACCAGGGCGTCGCTAATGACCGGCGAAGAGGTCAGCGCCACGCACTGCTCAATCACGTTCACCAGCTGGCGCACGTTGCCCGGCCATTTAGCGGCCATCAGCCGCTTCATCGCATCCGTGGAAAATGCGCGGACAAAAGGTTTATGGCGATCGGCAGACTGGCGCAGCAGATGGTTCGCCAGCAGCGGAATATCTTCCGTACGCTCAGCCAGCGGCGGGATTTTCAGACTCACCACGTTGAGACGATAGAACAGATCTTCACGAAATTCGCCTCGCGCCATGGCCTTCGGCAGGTCGCGATGGGTCGCAGAAATAATCCGCACATCAATATCGATATCGCGATTGCTGCCCAGCGGGCGCACTTTACGTTCCTGCAGAACGCGCAGCAGTTTCACCTGTAGCGCAACCGGCATATCGCCAATTTCATCAAGAAACAGGGTCCCGCCTTCCGCGGCCTGGAATAGCCCCTCGCGATTGCTGACTGCGCCGGTAAAAGCGCCGCGCGCGTGGCCGAACAATTCTGACTCCAGCAACTGTTCGGGAAGCGCGCCGCAGTTAATGGCGACAAAAGGTTTATCACGGCGCGGGCTGGCGTTATGAATTGCCTGGGCGACAATCTCCTTGCCGGTACCGCTCTGGCCGTTAATCAGCACGCTGACGTCCGACTGCGCCACCATCCCGGCCTGCTCCAGCAGTCGCTCCATCAGCGGGCTACGGGTCACAATCGCCTGACGCCAGCGCTCGTCGGTGGTTGGCGCGCTCTGCTCCAGCGCGTCATCAATCGCTTTATAAAGGGCGTCTTTATCCACCGGCTTGGTGAGAAAGCTAAACACGCCCTGCTGGGTCGCGGCAACGGCGTCCGGAATGGAACCGTGCGCAGTGAGAATGATCACCGGCATCCCCGGCTGAACCTTCTGGATTTCGCTGAACAGCTGGAGTCCGTCCATCTCATCCATCCGCAGGTCGCTGACCACCAGATCGACCTTGTCGCGACTTAGCGTGCGCAGCGCCTCCGGCCCGCTCTCGGCGGTCACTACGCTATACCCTTCGCTGACCAGACGCATACCCAGCAGCTTCAGCAGCCCCGGATCGTCGTCCACTAATAGCAGACGGGCGGGTTTACGGATCGTCATGAATCACCTCCGGGACTTTATCGCCGCCGTGCCCGGCGTCAGAGCTGAAGTTCCCGCCGGGTTTACGGCTGGAGAGCTGACGCTCGATATCGGTGAGATTCTCCAGCTTGCGGGTCGTCAGTTCGAGCTGACTGCGTAGCTCAATTTCCTGCTGTCGCAGCGTCTCCAGCTCCGCATCGTTTGACTGCTGCAGTTTGGCGTAGCGGGAACGCTCGTCAATCAGCTGAAGCTGCCGGCCCTGGGCATCGCGCCAGAGCTGATAGAGCGGGCGCACCTGAGGGGCGATTTGCGGGCTGAAGCTATCCAGACTGGCGACCAGTTCCCGGCGCTCGTTAGGCGTAATTTTGGCATCAGCCAGTAAAATGCCGCGCTTAAAGGCATCCTGCCAGCTGTCGCCGCTGTGCAGCCGGGCCTCCGCCCGTGCCTGCACCGGAGCAAGACGATCGGCGCAGTCAATTCCACGCAGCCAGTAGAGCGGATTTTTGTCGCTGGCTTCGCTTTGCAGATTCCAGATATCAGCGCACTCCACCGAAAGAAAATCGGCGACCTGATGCTGCGGCAGCGCGGAGAGCGTTTTGCCATCCGCGGCGTATGGTGATGTAGAGGCGGAACATCCCGCCAGCGCCAGGCAGGAAATGCCTGACAGCAGCCATCCCCTGAGGGGACGGACAAATGCGAAGAAGTGGGACATATTCACCCGATAGTTAGACGTTATTTTTTCCAGACTCGGCGACGGGGAGCGTGATACGAAAACAGATTAGCCCTGACTTCTCATCAACCAGGCTCAGCTCGCCCTGCATTTGCCGTACGCAGTCGCGGGCAATGCTCAGCCCCAGACCGCTGCCTTTTACCGCCCCTTTACGCTGGTGGCTTCCCTGATAAAAAGGCTCAAAAATCATGTTTCTTTCTGCGGACGGGATCGGCTCGCCGTCGTTAATGACGTCAATGCGCACCTGCTCGCCGTGCCGATAGCTATGGATTCGAATGTTACCGGATTCAGCACCATAGTGCACCGCATTGGAGTAGAGATTATCCAGTACGCTCACCAGCAGAGCGGGCTCCGCTTCGCAAAAACGCTCGCTGAGCAAAAGTTCGGTATGCATCATTTTAGCTCTTGCCGGCAGGCTATGGGCAGAAACCACATTTTCCATCAGTTCGGCCAGGTTGACCGTCTCGCGCGCAATCGGGCCATCGGCCTGTTTGCGGTTATAGTCCAGCAGCTGCTCAATCAGCTTTTGCAGGTTGCGGCTGCTGTTATCCAGAATCTCCACGATCTCCTGCTGCTCGGGCGTCAGCGGCCCGGCCACCCGGTCAGCGAGCAGTTCCGTCCCTTCGCGCATGCTGGCCAGCGGCGTTTTCAGCTCATGGGAAAGATGGCGCAGGAACTGATGGCGCTGGGATTCCAGCCAGGCAAGGCGTTCGCTCAGCCAGATAATGCGTTTACCGACGGAGCGCAGCTCGCGCGGGCCGGTAAACAGCGCGGCATCGTCCAGCGATTTCCCCTCGCCCAGTCGGTTGATCATTCTTTCAATGCCCTTTACCGGGCCGATAATCATGCGGGTGAACAGCAGCACCAGCGCCAGGCTGAGCAGGAACAGCACCAGCGCCTGCCAGCCGAAGAACTGGCCGCGCTCGGCGATTTCCTGCTGCAGCTGCTGTCCACGAGAATAGACCACCGTCCGGGTTGCCTGGACCATGTCGCTATTGGCGGAAGCAAACGCTTCCAGGCTGACTGCTGACTTCGCCGCCGGGCCGCTATTTTTACACTGCAGCTCGGCCAGATCGTCGAGATCCTGACGCAGCGCCTGCCAGATTTTTTCATCAGGCAGAACGCCCGCGTGAGCGTCAAGCATTTCGCTGTAGCGTTGGCGTTGATTTTGATAGACCCGCGCCAGCGTCGGATCGTCCAGCACGCAGTACTGCCGGTAGCTACGCTCCATTTCCAGCGACGCGTTAATCATCGCCTCGCTGCGGCGGGCGTCGATAAGGGTGGTGCGATTAATATGCGCCGCCTGGGCGCTGAGGGCGTTAAGGCTTTGCCACGCCTGCCATGCCAGCACCAGCAGCGGAAGCAGGATCAGCACGAAGGATAGCGTGACCAGCTGGCGCAGCGAACGGGGGAAAAGGGAGAGTCGCTTCACGGATAGGGTCTCAATCATTAGCTCACTACGATGCTACCTGAATATACCCAATATACTCTATGGATTTTGAGTTACAGGAAGGCGGCAAAGCTGAGAATCCCCGGGAGCTTACTCAAGTAAGTGACCGGGGTGAACAGATGCGGCCAACGCACCTGTAGCACAAAAGACGACGAGTATAATAAAGCCAGGCTACGGGAGCCTGGCTTTATTAAGAAATGAGGCGGTGCCTTACTCGACGTTTCGCCCGATGACTGATAAAGCAGAGCTGTTATCAGGAGTTGGACGGCAGGCACCTGTTTGTGCGTCATTCGAAGTTTATGTAGCGCGTCCCGAAGGGGCTGACATAAGAAGGTGAATGAGCCACTGGTTATAATTATGCACGAACTATGCCACATCTCAAAACATTTCATTAACACAATGAAATATAATGTCTTTTTACTATTTATGGGCACGGATGATGATGGTCGCTTTTTGTACAAAGTGTCGCTTATTAGCAACATCGGGTGAATGATTCAGTGATGCCTTTATGAATCAATAAGTTAAATGTCACCTTTTGACGACACCACCATAGCGCGTTTGTCGGCGATCCCCGACACCTGCTTTCGAAGTACCCCACAAATAAAAAAGCCCCCTGCGTGGGCAGGAGGCTTAATTCGATTTGTAAACGATTTTTAGCCCAGCTGTTTACGCGCGTTGCGGAAAATACGCATCCACGGGCTGTCTTCGCCCCAGTTTTCCGGGTGCCAGGAGTTCGACACGGTGCGGAACACGCGTTCCGGGTGCGGCATCATGATGGTCGCGCGCCCGCTTTCGCTGGTTACCGCAGTGATACCGTTCGGCGAACCATTCGGGTTGGCCGGATAGTTTTCCGTCACCTTACCGAAGTTATCGACGAAGCGCAGCGCCACCAGGCCTTTACTTTCCAGCTGCGCCAGATGCGCACCATCGCGAACTTCCACCTGCCCTTCACCGTGGGATACGGCAATCGGCATCATCGATCCCACCATACCCTGCAGCAGCAGAGACGGGCTCTGCGTCACTTCAACCAGGCTGAAGCGCGCTTCAAAGCGGTCAGACTGGTTACGCACAAAGCGCGGCCACAGGTCGCTGCCCGGGATCAGCTCGCGCAGATTAGACATCATCTGGCAGCCGTTGCACACGCCCAGCGCCAGGGTCTGCGGACGATGGAAGAAGGTGGCAAACTCGTCGCGAACCCGCTCATTGAACAGAATCGATTTCGCCCAGCCTTCACCGGCGCCTAAAACGTCACCGTAGGAGAAGCCGCCGCAGGCCACCAGCGCCTGGAAATCAGCAAGACCGGTACGGCCCGCCAGCAGATCGCTCATGTGCACGTCGATGGCATCAAAGCCGGCGCGATGGAACGCCGCGGCCATTTCTACATGGGAGTTCACGCCCTGCTCACGCAGCACCGCGACCTTCGGACGCGCGCCGGTGGCAATATAAGGCGCAGCGATATCCTCATTGATATCAAAGGAGAGCTTCACGTTGAGCCCTGGATCGGCATCGTTGGCTTTCGCCTCGTGCTCCTGGTCAGCGCATTCCGGGTTATCGCGCAGACGCTGCATTTGCCAGGTGGTTTCTGCCCACCACATGCGCAGCGTGGTGCGGCTTTCGCTGAATACCGGATGACCGTCGGCCTCGATGACGAAGCGATCGCCCGCCGTAGCCTGGCCAATATAGTGAACGCAATCCGCCAGGCCATGAGCGGCCAACGTGGCTTCCACGGCCTGACGATCGGCGGCACGAACCTGAATGACGCCGCCAAGCTCTTCGTTAAACAGCGCGGCCAGGCGATCCTCGCCGAGCGCGGCGATATCAACGTTGACGCCGCAGTGGCCGGTAAAGGCCATCTCGGCCAGGGTGACCAGCAGACCGCCGTCGGAACGGTCGTGCCAGGCCAGCAGCTTATCTTCAGCCACCAGCGCCTGCATTGCGTCCCAGAAGCCTTTCAGCTGCGCGACATCGCGAACGTCGGCAGTCACATCGCCAAGCTGACGATAAACCTGCGCCAGCGCGGTCGCGCCCAGCGCATTGTTCCCCTTGCCTAAATCAATCAGCAGCAGGGCGTTGTCTTCGGTGGAGAGCTGTGGGGTGACGGTACGGCGTACGTCTTCCACGCGGGCAAAGGCGGAAATCACCAGAGACAGCGGAGAAGTCATCTCGCGCTGTTCAGCCCCTTCCTGCCAGCGGGTTTTCATCGACATGGAGTCTTTACCCACCGGAATAGTCAGTCCCAGGGCAGGACAGAGCTCTTCGCCCACCGCTTTTACCGCTTCATATAAACCGGCGTCTTCGCCCGGGTGACCGGCAGCGGCCATCCAGTTTGCCGACAGCTTCACGCGATTGAGCGCGCCAATCTGCGTCGCCGCGATGTTGGTCAGCGCCTCGCCAACAGCCAGACGGGCGGAGGCGGCGAAGTCCAGCAGCGCCACCGGCGCACGTTCGCCAATGGACATCGCTTCGCCGTAGTAGCTATCGAGGCTGGCGGTGGTGACCGCACAGTTAGCCACCGGAACCTGCCACGGCCCCACCATCTGATCGCGCGCCACCATACCGGTGACGGTGCGATCGCCAATGGTGACGAGGAAGGTTTTCTCCGCGACCGTCGGCAGGTGCAGCACGCGATTCACCGCGTCGGCAATCGTGATGCCCTGGCGTTGCAGACTCTGGCCCTGCGCTTTCAACGTCTGCACGTCACGGGTCATTTTCGGCGTTTTGCCCAGCAGCACGTCAAGCGGCAGGTCGATCGGACGATCGTCAAAATGGGCATCATCAAGGCTCAGATGCA
The DNA here is from genome assembly GCF_001808475.1 of Klebsiella sp. HMSC09D12. Classification (NCBI taxonomy): domain Bacteria; kingdom Pseudomonadati; phylum Pseudomonadota; class Gammaproteobacteria; order Enterobacterales; family Enterobacteriaceae; genus Klebsiella; species Klebsiella sp. HMSC09D12. The sequence goes on from NZ_KV793388.1 coordinate 61,338, forward strand.
GCGCTTCGGTTGCTTCGCCAATCACCGCGTACGGCGCGCGTTCGCGGCGGCACAGCTCATCAAACAACGGCAGTTGCTCCGGCGCAACCGCCAGCACATAACGTTCCTGCGATTCGTTACACCAGATCTCCAGCGGGCTCATGCCCGGCTCATCGCTGAGGATATCGCGCAGCTGGAATTTACCGCCGCGTCCGCCGTCGCTGACCAGCTCAGGCATGGCGTTCGACAGACCGCCAGCGCCGACATCGTGGATAAACAAAATCGGGTTAGCGTCGCCCAGCTGCCAGCAGCGGTCGATAACCTCCTGGCAACGACGTTCCATCTCCGGGTTATCGCGCTGTACGGAGGCGAAATCGAGGTCGGCATCGGACTGGCCGGAGGCCATTGAAGAGGCCGCGCCGCCGCCGAGACCGATGTTCATTGCCGGACCGCCGAGAACAATCAGCTTCGCGCCGACGACAATTTCGCCCTTCTGCACGTGTTCGCCGCGAATGTTGCCGATTCCGCCCGCCAGCATAATGGGCTTATGGTAGCCGCGCAGCTCTTCGCCGTTGTGGCTGGTTACCTTCTCTTCATAGGTACGGAAATAGCCGTTGAGCGCCGGACGACCAAATTCGTTGTTAAACGCCGCGCCGCCCAGCGGACCTTCAGTCATGATATCCAGCGCGGTAACGATACGATCCGGTTTGCCGAAATCTTCTTCCCACGGCTGTTCAAACCCCGGAATCCGCAGGTTGGAAACCGAGAAACCCACCAGGCCGGCTTTTGGCTTCGCCCCGCGTCCGGTGGCGCCTTCATCGCGAATTTCGCCGCCGGAACCTGTCGCCGCGCCCGGCCACGGAGAGATCGCCGTCGGGTGGTTATGGGTTTCGACCTTCATCAGAATATGCGCGTCTTCCTGGTGGAAGTCGTAGCGACCGGTTGCGTGGTCGGCAAAGTAGCGCCCCACGGCTGAACCTTCCATTACCGCGGCGTTGTCTTTATAAGCAGACAGCACGTAGTCCGGGGTTTTCTCGAAGGTGTTTTTGATCATTTTGAACAGCGACTTCGGCTGCTTTTCGCCATCGATGACCCAGTCGGCGTTAAAAATCTTGTGTCGGCAGTGCTCGGAGTTAGCCTGCGCGAACATATAGAGTTCGATATCGTTCGGGTTGCGGCCCAGCGTCTGGAAAGCATCCTGCAGATAGTCAATTTCGTCATCCGCCAGCGCAAGCCCCAGACGGAGGTTGGCGTCAATCAGCGCCTGACGCCCCAGGCCCAGCAGGTCAACGCTGGTGACCGGCGTTGGCTGATGATGGGCAAACAGTTTTTCACCCTCTTCCAGCGTGCCGAAAACGCTTTCCATCATGCGGTCATGAAGTTCGGCCGCCACCAGCGACCACTGTTCATCGTTGAGGCTGCTGGCTTCGACGTAATACGCGACGCCGCGCTCAAGGCGCACAATCTGAGACAGGCCGCAGTTATGGGCGATGTCGGTAGCTTTAGAAGACCAGGGAGAGATGGTGCCGGGACGGGGGGTAACGAGCAGTAGCTTGCCGGTTGGGGTATGGCTGCTTAAGTTCGGGCCATACTTGAGCAACCTTGCCAGACTCTCGCGATCGTTGTCGCTGAGCGGGGCGCTAAGGTCGGCAAAATGAACGTACTCGGCATATATCGTGCTGACCGGAAGGTTGGCCGCCTGGAAACGTGCCAGCAGTTTATTGATACGGAATGCCGACAGTGCAGGTGAACCACGCAAAATTTCCATCATAAGTCTCTCGTCTTCGAAGCTTTCATGGTGAGCCAGGGGGGAAACGGGCGCCATTATAGTGAATCCTGCGCCCCGACGAAACCGTTTGCGTAGAAATAAAATGATTGCCGGGGTTTATCAATAAATGTGACCCTCCTCGCGAATAAGTTGCCAACTGGCGCATTCTTAAGCAAAATGCCGCTCATTCCACGACAACCTTTTACTTATTCTGGTCATAGTCTGCTGAGGAACCCGAAGCTGCAGAAGATTAACTATCTGAAAAAATTAAAGATTAATTATCTGCTCATCGGCATTGTGACTCTCCTGCTGGCGGCTGCCCTGTGGCCGTCTCTCCCGTGGATGGGTAAGCCGGAAAACCGCGTGGCCGGGATCATGGCGCGCGGAGAACTGCGTATCAGCACCATTAATTCGCCAATGACCTTCGCGACCATTAACGATCGAACCTACGGTTTTGATTATGAGCTGGCGCAGCAGTTTGCCGACTACCTCGGCGTCGAGCTAAAAGTCACCGTCAGGCAGAATATCAGCCAGCTGTTTGATGACCTCGATGAAGGCAAAGCCGATATGCTGGCTGCCGGCCTGGTCTACAATTCCGAACGGGTGAAGAACTATCAGGTCGGGCCAACCTACTACTCCGTTTCGCAACAGCTGGTTTATCGCAAAGGCAGCCTGCGTCCGCGCAGCCTGGCAAATCTTACCGCCGACCAGTTGGCGATTGCTCCCGGACACGTGGCGATTAACGATCTTCAGGCCCTAAAAAAGCAAAAATACCCCGATCTCGACTGGCGCGTGGACGAGAAACGCGGGACGACGGCGCTGATGCAGGCGGTTATTGATGGCAAACTCGACTATACCGTTGCTGATTCGGTCGCCGTCAGCCTGTTCCAGCGCGTCCATCCGGAGCTGGCCGTCGCGCTTGATATCAGCGACGAGCAGCCGGTCACCTGGTTTAGCGAAAAAGGTGAGGACAACTCCCTGCCGGCGGCAATGCTCGATTTCTTCAATAATATTAACGAGGACGGCACACTGGCGAGGCTGGAGGAGAAATACCTTGGTCACGGCAACGATTTTGATTATGTAGACACCCGTACCTTCCTGCGCGCCGTGGAAAGCGTGCTCCCGGACCTGCAGCCAATGTTTGAAAAATATGCCCGTCAGATAGACTGGCGGCTGCTGGCGGCTATCTCATGGCAGGAATCGCACTGGGATCCGCAGGCCACCTCCCCGACCGGCGTTCGCGGCATCATGATGCTGACCCGCAATACCGCTCAAAGTCTGGGCCTGACCGATCGTACCGACGCCGAGCAAAGCCTCGACGGCGGCATGCGTTATTTACAGGATATGATGAATAAAGTGCCGGAGTCGGTCCCGCAGGATGAACGCATCTGGTTTGCGCTGGCGGCTTACAATATGGGCTACGCGCACATGCTCGACGCAATGGCGCTGACGAAAAAGCAGAAAGGCAACCCGAATAGCTGGGCCGATGTGAAGCAGCGTCTGCCGCTGCTAAGCCAGAAAAGCTACTACAGCCGGCTGAAGTACGGCTTTGCACGCGGCCACGAAGCCTACGCCTACGTCGAAAATATCCGTAAATATCATATTAGCCTCGTGGGCTATCTTTCTGAAAAAGAGAGAAAGGACGCCCAGATAGCGGCACTAGGCGAGCACTATCCGGCAGTCATGCCGGAGGAGCTGGGTAAGGAAGAGCAGTACGCCATGTCCTTTTTCAGCTTCCGCGCAGAAACGCTGGTGGACAACGCGAAGCTGAAAATCCCCGGTACGGGGCATTAACCTTCCACTTGCCGGCTAGCTCGCTTCAGCGCTTTTTTCTCTTCGCGTCGCCAGCGGAAAAAATCGCTCAGCATGCCGGAACAGGCCTCAGCCAAAATACCTTCCGTTATCTCGACCCGATGGTTCATTCCCGGATGGTGCAGCACGTCGATGAGCGACCCGGCTGCGCCGGTTTTCGCATCTCTGGCGCCAAAAACCAGCCGAGAGATGCGACTATGGACCATCGCCCCGGCGCACATCACGCAGGGTTCAAGGGTAACGTACAGCGTTGCGTCAATCAGACGATAGTTTTGCTGCACCAGTCCGCCCTGACGCAGCGCCATAATTTCGGCGTGCGCGGTCGGATCGTGACGTCCGATTGGCCGATTCCAGCCTTCGCCGATGACCTGATGATTATGCACCAGTACCGCGCCGACCGGCACTTCGCCCTCTTCCCAGGCGCGTTTCGCCAGCGTCAGAGCGTGACGCATCCAGTATTCATCATTTAATTCATGGTCAGACAAAGCGGGCACTCCTGCAGAAAAGCGGGGCGCATTATACATGGACGTTATGTATTACACACTATTCTAACTGCTGAAGATCGCCCTGCGGCGTCACCCGCCAGCGGTGCTGGCAAAAATAGAGCAGCGGGTTATCCTGCTCGCTGTCGCTGTAGCCGCTGTACAATCGCAGCGGAGCGCCGATTTTTTGTTCCAGCTGCGCCACTTTTTCATTGCCGAGGCAGCGCAGGGTTAATCCCCAGCCGCCGCAACGACGCTCCATCCGGCTGGCGATCAGGTTCACTCGCGGCAGCCAGGGAGTATCAAAATAAACCTGCTCAACCAGCGACTGCGGCGAGCCGGTAATCAGCCAGACGTCCGCATCGGTGCTGGTCAGATAGTTGTTGAGCCGCGCCTGTACTACCGGGAACGCCGTGACGTGCTGGCGAAACCAGCGGGCGAAACTCGCCTCAAGGCGTTTCAGGTGACGCTCGCTGCGGCCAAAAGTTGACGCCCACAGCAGCAGGCTCATCGGCCAGCGCGCAGCGCGTCCGAACAGCATCAGCCCGGCGGCAATAACCGGTAATAAAGGAATCACCAGCAGGACATTTAGCGGCTGGTGGCGCAGGACATAGCGCAAAAAGCTGCCGAACATATCCTGCTGATGTAAGGTTCCATCCAGATCAAAGAAAACCACTCTCCGCGTACTGCTATTCAAAACCCACTCCCCTGAACGATCGCCTGATAACCAATAGCTTAGCAGTCTTAAGCTGCGAATAGCGAAAACATACGCTGTTGTTGAATCCGGATTAAGAAAACGCTTCTGCAGAGAAATCTGAAGCTCAGAATTTTTAATTCGCAGTAATCCTCTTATAATCGAATACAAAATTCTTTCAGTCGAGGGTGAAGCCGTCCTCCGGAGCCGCTATGAACTGTTTGACCCGTATTCGCCAGCGCTACCCAACGCTGGCCGCAAGCGATAAAAAACTGGCCGATTTCATTCTGGCCCAACCGGATAAAACCCGCCACCTTAGCTCACAACAGCTGGCGGGCGAAGCCGGGGTCAGCCAGTCAAGCGTAGTCAAATTTGCGCAGAAGATGGGTTTCAAAGGTTTTCCGGCATTAAAGCTGGCGTTAAGCGAAGCCCTGGCAAGCGCCCCTACGCCACAGTCCGTGCCGGTACATAATCAGATCCGCGGCGACGATCCTCTCCGTCTGGTAGGCGAAAAACTCATTAAAGATAATATCGCGGCCATGCACGCTTCGCTGGACGTCAACGCCGAAGAGAAGCTGTTCGAAGCCGTCACGCTATTGCGCCACGCCCGCCGGGTCATTATTACCGGTATCGGCGCGTCGGGGCTGGTGGCAAGAAACTTCAGCTGGAAGCTGATGAAAATCGGCATTAATGCCGTGTCAGAACAGGATATGCATGCGCTGCTGGCGACGGTACAGGCGATGTCGCCGGACGATCTGCTGTTGGCTATCTCCTACTCCGGTGAACGACGCGAGATCAACATGGCGGCTGGTGAAGCGTTACGAGTAGGAAGCCAGATCCTGGCGATCACCGGATTTAACCCTAACGCTCTTCAGCAACAGGCGACGCTGTGCCTGTATACCATAGCGGAAGAACAGGCTACGCGCAGCGCCGCGATCTCCTCTACCAGCGCGCAGATGATGCTGACCGATCTTCTGTTTATGGGACTGGTGCAGCAGGATCTTGAGCGTGCCCCGGAGCGGATTCGCCATAGCGAAGCGCTGGTGAAAAAGCTGGTTTGACAGAGGCTCTTTCGCACCATGCGAAAGAGCCTCTGGGTTTATTGCGCTTCTTTTGCGTGAATAAGCTGCGTCAGAAGCGTATTCACCGGCACGGGGATATTATTCTGCATGCCAATTCGCGCGATGGCGCCGTTTAAATAGTCAATTTCCGTAAGTCGCCCCTTTTGCAAATCCTGATACATAGAGGGATAGTGATGGCCGCTTTCGCGCGGGTCGAAGACCTTCTTCACCGTATTCATTACCATCTCTCCGCTCAACGGAATATTCTGGCTGGCGGCAACTAATACAAATTCATCCACCACCGCCTGCGCTAAATCTAATGCGCCCGGCAGTTGACCGAAGCCGCCGACATTACAGTCCAGCAGCGCGCAGTAGGTATTCATCACGCTATTAAAAGCCGCTTTCTTCCAGATCGATAAGAGTACGTCAGGGCTTATTTCAGCATTCAATCCGGCGCTATTGAGAACGGCAACGATATTTTCTTCCAGAGCGGCGTCCTGGCTGGCAACCGGTTGCAGTTCAATCGTTCCGGTACCGGTGGCCATAATATGCCCGGGGCCCTCCAGTTCACTGGACCATAGCGTCACGCCAGCATAAATTTTTTGCCGATCGACGTATTTCTCCAGGGTTTCAATATTTCCGAGGCCATTCGATAAAATCATGACGACCTTCGCGGCTGGCAGCAGCGGCTTAATATGCTGCAGCATGCGATCGAGCTGCATGGCTTTAGTAAACAGAATAATCAGCTCAAACTCCCCCTGCGATTCATCAGCCAGCATTGCCGAAATGGGGTAATACTGCTGGCTTACTTCCGTTTCGACAAACAGCCCGTTGCTGCATATGGCGTTGACATGTTCGTGCCAGCCATCGATAAGCGTCACGTCGTGCCCGGCCCCCAGCAGCATGTAGCCAAAACGACAGCCCATAGCCCCGGCGCCTGCGATTGCAATTTTCATCTTTATTTCCTTACGCTTTGATCAATGAATTTTGGCTAAAACCACTGCGATATATTTTTTGGTAATCAGGGTTAATACGACACCAATAAGCAATAGCGCCACGGTCAGGATAAATACCGTGTTGTAGCTTCCTGTGTATTTTGCAATGGCGGAGGTTACATACGGCGCAATAACTGCGCCGACGGCAAAGCCAAAATACATAAAGCCATAATTGAGTCCCTGATTGCGCATCCCAAAATTCTGACTGGTCAATCCGGGAAAGATAACTAATATACCCGCATAAGCAAAGCCCACGCCCAGAGCGCTGAAGTAGAATACCGCCGTATTACCATTAAAGAATAATAACAAGAGCATGCAGAGGCAGGTAAAAAGATAAACGATTATCAGTGTATTATATCCTCCAAGCTTATCGGTTAATCCCCCCCAGAATAAACGGCCAATAGAATTAAATATCGATACCAGACTGACAACCAAGGCGCCAGACAGTAAACCATACTGCATCATACCAATTTGCGCTGAACTTGAGCTGATGACCATTCCGGAGAAAACGCCCAAAGCCAGAATGACGAATAGCAGCCAAAAACGGAGATCCTTTAACATATGTCGAAAGTCTTTATCCAGTGGCGATGCTTTAATTTCGCCACTATCTTTCGCTGGCGCGCTACGAATAAAAAACTGAACAATGAAGATAACCACCAGATATACAATACCGAGATATAATAAGGCCCGGCTGACATCGTGCGTTTGCGTCATAAAATATTCAGCCAGGCGGGTGCAAAGTAACGTACCCACGCCAACTCCGGCCAGGACAATACCGCTGGCAAGACCTCGGCGATCGGGGAAAAACTTCAGAATATTATTCAGATTGCCGGTAAAAGCAAGGCCGGAACCGAGCCCTGCAATGACGCCATAGGTTAAGAATAGCATTGGCAAATTATCCACGAATCCGGATAGGATAAAGCCTAAGGAGAACAGGATACCGCCGATAACTATCGCCTGCTTGCCTTTACCATTATCGATCATTCTCCCACCCCAAATCATGGGTAAAGGAATGATCCCCATATTGATAGAGAATGCTAAAGCCAGCGTAGCCGGGTCCCAGTGATATTGCGCCATTAATGGCGTTTTAAAATAGCTAAAGGCGTAGACGCCTCCGAGTACAAAATTTATGCACACGTGGGCTGCAAGCATTCCCCAGCGGTTGATTGATGCTGTCATAATTATTCCTTTTTTAAAATGCACTGATCACAGTTTAAAAAAAGCAAAATAGGCAAACAATTTGGTATTTTTTATAATCGTTATAACAAAACTCAATCGATTGGTATCTGACCTTAATGAATATCAAGCAGCTGCACTCTTTTCTGATATTGTGCGATGAACGGCATTACGGCCGGGCAGCCGCACGCTTGTTTATCACTCAGCCATCATTAAGCCAGCAAATAAAACAACTTGAGTCATCACTCAAAACAATATTATTCTCACGAAGAGGGCGAGGTATTGAATTAACAAAAGCCGGAATTATATTGCAACAACACGCTAACAAAATAATGGTGGATCTGAAAAATGCAGAGAACGAACTTCTGCCTTATCAGAACCAGCAACGGGACACAATATCTATTGGCGTGTCAGGCAGCTATCTGGTTCTGCCCGCCTTTCGTAGCTTTATGGCGCACCATCCGGCGATCTCTTTAAATGTTAAGGAGTTCTCTACGGAGCAAACGATAAAAAAACTGACGGACAGCGCCGTCGATATTGGCATTGTTTACCGAACGCCCCTCCCCGCCCAGCTTAGCTCGACGATGCTATTTGAGGATGAAATTATCGCCGCCATTCCGCTTTCGCATCCTCTGGCGCAGTACGAGCGTATCGATCCACAGGATTTAAACGATCAATCCATTATAGTGCTCAATGATTCCCTGCTATTGAGAGGCATCATCACGACTGAATTTAATCACCGCAAGGTCGTTCCCAACATCATCTGCGAGCTGGATAACCACTATTCGTGCCTTGAATATGCTGAGGCCCAGATTGGTATCGCCTTTATTACCCGCTCGTTAACCCGTTTGTCCACGCCGAAAAACGTTCGTCTGGTTTCCCTGAATATTCCTGCGTTCTTTATTCCGGTGATGCTGGTGCATAGCAACGACCTTTCGCTGGACAACGCGACTATCTGTCTGCTCAAGCAGATCAAAAATTTTTACACCTTTGAGGGCCAATCAGCGGTGGAAAAGAGCTGGCCCGAGCGAAAAATGGGCGTATAATGCCCGCCCTGTTTGTGTTGTTTCTGAGAAATTCCTGATGGCGCTGTTAATCACCAAAAAATGTATCAACTGCGATATGTGCGAGCCGGAGTGCCCGAATGAGGCGATATCCATGGGTGATAGCATTTATGAAATTAACAGCGATCGCTGCACCGAATGCGTCGGCCACTATGATACGCCAACCTGCCAGAAGGTGTGCCCGATCCCAAATACCATTCTGAAAGATCCGGCCCATAACGAGAATGAAGAGCAGCTGTGGGATAAGTTTGTCCTGCTGCACCACGCGGACAAACTGTGATATTGCCGGATGGCGGCGTTAACCGACCTCTCCGGCCTGTAACAATTAGCTTTCGATAATCACCGTGGCGCAGGCATAGTGACGCTCGTCGGCCAGCGTCACGTGAATGCTGCTTACGCCCATACGCTCCGCCAGACCCTTTGCCTCGCCCCACAATCGCAGCTTTGGCTTACCCAGCTCGTCGTTGTAAACCTCAAACTGATTGAACGCCAGCCCGTTGCGGATGCCGGTGCCAAGCGCCTTGGCCGCCGCTTCTTTAACGGCGAAACGCTTCGCCAGAAAACGGACCGGCTGCTGATGCTGTTCCCATATTGCCCATTCAAAATCGCTGAGTACGCGACGGGCAAGACGATCGCCGCTACGGGCTATCACCGCGTCAATACGGGCAATTTCAACAATATCAGTACCCAGTCCGAGAATCGCCATCAGCCGCGAGCTTCCTGCATCAGACGCTTCATTTCCGCAACCGCTTCCTTCAGGCCGCTCATTACCGCCCGGCCAATAATCGCATGACCGATGTTCAGCTCGTGCATTTCCGGCAGCGCGGCAATAGCCTTAACGTTATGGTACGTCAGGCCGTGACCGGCGTTAACCTTCAGCCCCAGGCTCGCGGCATAGGTTGCCGCTTTGGCGATACGTTCCAGCTCTTTTGCCTGTCCGGCATCCGTTTGCGCATCAGCATAGCAGCCGGTGTGAATTTCGATAAAAGGCGCGCCGACGTCCGCTGCGGCCTTAATTTGCGCGTGATCAGCATCAATAAACAGGGAGACCAGGATACCGGCATCGGCCAGACGCTTACAGGCATCGCGCATTTTATCGAGCTGCCCCGCCACATCCAGTCCGCCTTCGGTTGTCACTTCCTGACGTTTTTCCGGCACCAGGCAGCAGAAATGCGGTTGAGTCTCACAGGCAATCTTCAGCATCTCTTCCGTCACCGCCATCTCAAGGTTCATGCGGGTATCCAGAGTCTGGCGCAAAATACGCACGTCGCGATCGGTAATATGGCGGCGATCTTCGCGCAGATGAACGGTAATACCGTCAGCGCCTGCCTGCTCGGCGATAAAGGCCGCCTGTACCGGATCCGGATAAGCGGTACCGCGAGCGTTGCGTAATGTCGCGATGTGGTCAATGTTGACCCCTAACAGTAATTCAGCCATGACAATCCTCGTTAATCGTTATTTGTTTTATCGGCCCGTGCGGGCAAAAACTGACGAAACAGCTCGCGACTTTTTAACGGCTTCCCACCAAGATAGGGCTTCAGGGCGATTCGAGTGAAACGCTTTGCCGCGCGCAGCGCATCGCTGTCCGGAAATTCGCGGCTGGCCAGCGCCTTCAGATGGTGCCCGGTAAAGGTGTTGTTATCAATAACCACGCTGGCAATAAATCCTTTCTCTTCACGGTAGCGGTAGGTCATCGTATCGTCAACCGCCTCTCCGCTGCCGGCGCAGTGCAGGAAATCAACGCCATATCCCAGATGCCCAAGCAGCGCCAGCTCAAACCGCCGAAGCGCCGGTTCCGGCGAGCCTGTAGCGCCAGCCAGCGACTGGATACAGTGCAGATAATCGAAAAAGAGTTCCGAGAAGCGCGTTTCGTGCTCAAGCACGCGAGAGAGCAGTTCGTTGACGTAAAGTCCGCTGTAGAGCGTGATACCGCTGAGAGGGAGCGCCAGCGAGACGGCTTCCGCGCTGCGCAGCGTTTTAACTTCGCCGCGCCCGCCAAAGCGGAGCAGTAAGGGGGTAAAAGGCTGAAGAGCGCCTTTGAGGTTGGAGCGTTTGGAACGTGCGCCTTTTGCAACAAGCCGCACGCGACCGGACTCTTCCGTGAAGACGTCCAGCATCAGGCTGGTTTCGCTCCAGGGACGACTATGCAGTACGAAAGCGCGTTGCCAGCCTTCCATCATACGCGTCGTCTTTCAAGCCGCAGGTGCGTTGGCTGCGCCCACTCACCCCAGTCAATTACTGAAGTAGGCTCCCGGGGACTCGCGTTCTTGCCGCGCGACTCAGCCTCTGGCCTCGCTCCTTCGGAGCCAGCGCAAGCGCTGTTCAAAACACTTTGTGTTTTGTCCTGCACCTCGAAAGCCATAGAGTATCCAAACTTAGAGATCGTCGCCGTAACCGAGACTGCGCAGCGCGCGTTCGTCATCAGCCCAGCCGGATTTCACTTTCACCCAAAGTTCAAGGTGAACCGGCGCTTCAAACATATCCTGCATGTCTTTACGCGCTTCAATACCGATGGTTTTGATTTTGGCCCCTTTGTTACCAATCACCATCTTCTTCTGCCCTTCGCGCTCAACCAGAATCAGGCCATTAATGTCGTAACCGCCGCGCTCATTGGTCACAAAACGCTCAATTTCGACGGTGACGGAATATGGCAGTTCTGCGCCAAGGAAACGCATCAGCTTTTCACGAATGATCTCGGAAGCCATAAAGCGCTGCGAACGGTCAGTGATGTAATCTTCCGGGAAGTGGTGAATCGCCTCCGGCAAATGCTTGCGCACGATACCGGCGATCGTATCAACATTCAGCCCCGTTTCCGCAGAAATCGGTACGATATCGAGGAAGTTCATTTGACTGCCGAGGAACTGCAGGTGCGGCAGAAGATCCGCTTTTTCCTGGACGTTGTCGACTTTGTTGACCGCCAGAATCACCGGCGCTTTACCGTCGCGCAGCTTGTTGAGCACCATCTCGTCGTCCGGCGTCCAGCGGGTCCCTTCAACCACGAAGATAACCAGCTCAACGTCGCCAATAGAGCTGCTTGCCGCCTTGTTCATCAGGCGGTTAATCGCGCGTTTTTCTTCCATATGCAGACCGGGGGTATCGACGTAGATCGCCTGATACGGGCCTTCAGTATGGATACCAACGATGCGGTGACGCGTGGTCTGCGCTTTTCGGGAAGTGATCGAGATCTTCTGCCCGAGCAGCTTGTTCAGCAATGTGGATTTGCCCACGTTTGGACGACCAACGATGGCAATAAATCCGCAGTAGTTCTTTTCTTCGCTCATTCCAGCTCCAGCTTTTTCAGCGCCTGTTCGGCGGCAGCCTGCTCCGCCTTGCGACGGCTAGAACCCGTGCCAACCACCGGTTCACTCAGGCCGCTAACCTGGCAGTGGATAGTAAATTCCTGATCGTGCGCTTCACCGCGAACCTGTACCACCAGGTAAGACGGCAGCGGCAGATGACGCCCCTGCAGATACTCCTGCAAGCGCGTCTTCGGATCTTTTTGCTTGTCACCAGGGCTGATTTCGTCCAGACGGCTCTGGTACCAGGAGAGGATAAGGCGCTCAACGTTCTGAATATCGCTGTCGAGGAAAATCCCGCCGATTAAAGCTTCAACGGTGTCCGCCAGTATCGATTCACGGCGAAAGCCTCCGCTTTTCAGTTCACCCGGCCCAAGACGCAGGCATTCACCTAATTCGAACTCGCGGGCAATTTCTGCCAGCGTGTTGCCTCGTACCAGCGTCGCGCGCATGCGGCTCATATCGCCTTCGTCTACCCGAGGGAAACGATGATAGAGGGCGTTAGCGATCACAAAGCTCAATATTGAGTCGCCTAAAAACTCCAGGCGCTCATTGTGTTTGCTGCTGGCACTGCGGTGAGTTAATGCCTGTTGCAACAGCTCCTGATGATGAAAAGTGTAGCCCAGCTTCCGTTGAAGCCGATTAATTACGATGGGGTTCATGCGTTACCAATAGATGAATGCGTCAAAAATGCAGCACACGAAACCGACCTGAGTAAAAACCAACGCGGTTTCGTGTGCTGTGTCAATCTTACGAGAGACAACCTAAAACTTCGGGGGGATATTCTATACGCAACGACAAGGGATGTCGTTAGTTTGAATAGATTTAAATATTAAATAATTCACGCTGCCGTTATTGCGGCGGCAGCGTGAATAAGGCAGGAAAATTAATGAATGCCGCCAATGCGCGATAAACGTACGCCGGTAGGCCATTCACCTTCCTGTTTTTCGAAACTCATCCAGATTGCGGTGGCTTTACCCACCAGATTCGCTTCCGGCACAAAGCCCCAATAACGGCTGTCGGCGCTGTTATCGCGGTTGTCACCCATCATAAAATACTGCCCCGGGGGGACAATCCAGGTTGCCAGCGGTAGCCCGGACTGGTGGTAATACATCCCAACCTGATCCTGCGCAATCGGCACGGTCAAAATGCGGTGCGTCACGTCACCCAGCGTCTCTTTACGTTCGGTCAGACGAATGCCATTCGCTTTGGTCTCGCCTTTCGGCAGTTGCCAGAAACCGCTGGTCGCTTCACCGCCGTTGCTGCGGGAGAAGGTCTGTACGAAATCGCTCGGCTCAACGTTGGAGTAAGTGACCGGCAGAGCGTTGCCGCAGGCCTGACCAGAACTGCAACCCGGCTGGATAGTGACCTGTTTAGCAATCGGATCGTAAGTGACTTTATCACCCGGTAAGCCGACGGCCCGCTTGATATAATCCAGGCGCGGATCCTGCGGATATTTAAAGACGACGATATCGCCGCGCTTCGGATGCCCGGTTTCGATCAGCGTTTTCTGGTAAATCGGATCCTTAATGCCGTAAGCAAACTTCTCTACCAGAATAAAATCGCCGATTAGCAGCGTCGGCATCATTGAGCCGGATGGGATCTGGAAGGGCTCATAAATAAATGAGCGAACCACCAGAACAATCGCCAGTACCGGGAAGATGGAAGCGCCGGTTTCCAGCCAGCCCGGTTTCGGGCCCACCTTTTTCAGCGTTTTCTTGTCCAGCTGGTCGCCGGTCGCCGCCTGGGCAGCGGCCTGACTTTCGCGACGTTTTGGCGCAAAGATAAACTTATCCAGGCACCACAACAGACCCGTCACCAAAGTTGCGATGACCAGGATCAGGGCAAACATGTTCGCCATGCCAACTCCTTAGGGTTATTTGCCGTCTTTACCAACGTGCAGAATGGCGAGGAACGCTTCCTGCGGCAGCTCAACGTTACCGACCTGCTTCATTCGTTTCTTACCTTCTTTCTGCTTCTGCAGCAGCTTTTTCTTACGGCTGACGTCGCCGCCATAGCATTTCGCCAGGACGTTTTTACGCAGCTGTTTAACGGTAGAACGGGCAATGATGTGGTTGCCGATAGCAGCCTGGATAGCGATATCGAACTGCTGACGCGGGATCAGCTCTTTCATCTTCTCAACCAGTTCGCGGCCGCGATACGGCGCATTATCGTTATGCGTGATCAGCGCCAGCGCATCCACGCGCTCGCCGTTAATCAACACATCCACGCGCACCATATTGGAGGCCTGGAAGCGTTTGAAGTTGTAGTCCAGCGAGGCATAGCCGCGGGAAGTAGACTTCAGACGGTCAAAGAAGTCGAGCACCACTTCCGCCATCGGAATTTCATAGGTCAACGCAACCTGATTGCCGTGATAGACCATATTGGTCTGTACGCCGCGTTTTTCGATACACAGGGTAATGACGTTGCCTAAAAACTCCTGCGGCAGCAGCATATGACACTCGGCGATCGGCTCGCGCAGCTCCTGAATATTGTTCAGCGGCGGCAGCTTGGACGGGCTATCGACGTAAATAACTTCTTTCGAAGTAGTTTCTACTTCATAAACGACCGTCGGCGCCGTGGTGATCAGATCTAGGTCATATTCACGTTCAAGACGCTCCTGGATGATCTCCATATGCAGAAGACCCAGGAAGCCGCAGCGGAAACCGAAGCCCAGCGCGGTGGAGCTTTCCGGTTCGTAGAACAGAGAGGCATCGTTAAGACTCAGTTTGCCCAGCGCATCGCGGAAGTTCTCGTAATCATCAGAACTGACCGGGAACAGGCCGGCGTAAACCTGCGGTTTAACCTTTTTAAAGCCTGGCAGCGCTTTTTCCGCCGGGTTGCGGGAGAGAGTCAGCGTATCGCCGACCGGCGCGCCGAGAATATCTTTGATGGCGCAAACCAGCCAGCCTACCTCGCCGCATTTCAGCTCGGTACGGTCAACCTGTTTCGGCGTGAAGATGCCCAGGCGGTCGGCGTTATACACCTGCCCGGTACTCATCACCTTAATTTTATCGCCTTTACGCATGGTGCCGTTTTTGATACGCACCAGAGAGACGACGCCGAGGTAGTTATCGAACCAGGAGTCGATGATCAGAGCCTGCAGCGGCGCTTCCGGGTCGCCTTCCGGCGGCGGAATGTCGCGCACCAGGCGTTCCAGCACGTCCGGCACGCCAACGCCGGTCTTTGCAGAACAGCGCACCGCATCGGTAGCGTCGATACCGACGATGTCTTCAATTTCTTCCGCCACGCGCTCCGGATCGGCCGCCGGCAGGTCAATTTTGTTCAGGACCGGAACCACTTCCAGGTCCATTTCCATCGCCGTATAGCAGTTAGCCAGCGTCTGGGCTTCTACGCCCTGCCCCGCATCAACCACCAGCAAAGCGCCTTCACAGGCAGCAAGCGAACGAGAAACTTCATAAGAGAAGTCGACGTGGCCGGGCGTGTCGATAAAGTTCAGCTGATAGGTTTCGCCATCAGACGCTTTGTAATCGAGGGTGACGCTCTGCGCCTTGATGGTAATACCGCGCTCACGTTCAAGATCCATGGAGTCCAGAACCTGGGCTGCCATTTCACGATCGGAAAGGCCACCGCAAATCTGGATAATTCGGTCAGACAATGTCGACTTACCGTGGTCGATGTGAGCGATGATTGAAAAGTTACGTATATTCTTCATATTTAGAGTTAATTATGCCTTACGCGAATCATGAGGCCGCTGTACTGTGCCTGACGTTTTTTAATCCGAAAACGCCGCATTCTACACTACATCCACGAAACCAGGAAATGCTCTTACCGCTAGCATAGCTGGAGTAAATGACGAGTTCTTGCGTGAGTTGTAAATAAAGATAAGGGCCAGTGAAATCACTGACCCAATGGTGAGGAAGTCGTCTCGATGCGGACTAAATCTGGCGGTAAACCGACGCTAAGAATCACCGGCTGCCACGACTGCCGGGAAGCCAGGCCCGGCGAGAGGCCGCGCGCTACCAGAAACCCGCCGACGCCGCCCAGTATCGCCCCGCAGAGGGAGGCGAAATCATTGGCAAACAGCACCTGGAATATTGATGCCATTACGAACAAACCCACTAACGGCGCCATATAGACCAATACTGCCGACCCTAGCAGGCTGCTCTCGGCAATACCCAGCTCGACCTTTTGCCCGGCCGACAGCGGCTGTTCGCAGGGAACGCTAATGGTATGGCTGGTTTGCGGCCCTAGCTTATTCAGCACCCGGCTTCCGCAACCGGCGCGAGAAGCGCAGCTGCTGCAGGAGGCTTTGACATCGCAATGCACCAGCGCAACGCCATTGTCCCAGGAAACAACCGTCGCCCACTCTTTAATCATTGTACTGCCCTGAATTTGATACTGTCGGAAATCCGCTTGGCGGTTTGCGGAGGCAGCTCGCCAACAATGGTGATTTCTGCGTTATCACGCACGGTAGTCGCTACGGTACGACGGCCGGTACGCAGTAGCTGATCGGTGCTATTTGCCGTGGCGCGATTGATATTAATGGAGAAACTAAACAGCCCGTCGGAATACAATCGGGACTCTACCGGCCCATCGAAAGTGGGCAGGCGACGCTGGCTGCTGGACACTTCGGCAACACCCTGCGGCAGCCAGGTTGGCGCCCAGTTAAAGTTGGCCTTATTGCCCCCCTCCGGAACGGACAGCTGCGGAGGTAGATTAGCTTTAGACAGGGTTTCCATGCTGGCGCTGACGTTATCGCCAACGTTGAAGGAGACCACCCGGAACTGCTCAAGCGTTTCGCCATCCCGATCAAGCAGATCCACCCGCAGCGGAAGCTTAGTTTCCGCATCCAGCCAGGCGATATAGCTATAGCGGGTACCGTCGCGAGCCACGACGCGAACCACATCGCATAGACGATCGGCAATACGCGTACGCCCAACGGAAATGAAGTCGTAATAGGATGAAAGACGTTTAAAGTCGGAGTAAACCAGCGAGGGCAGCGAATCAACAATATAGTCGCCGTTTAGCGTAAAAGGATCGAGCCCGGGTTCAAAGTAGCTAATCTCCGTTCCGCGCAGCACCACTTCCCGACGGGGGCCGTCGAGCTGGAGAAGCTGAGCCAGAGTGCGATTATCCAGTTTAGCGTGTCGATAGCGCAGCGACTCAACACCCTGCTTGTTGATGCTGACGAAAGAGAGCTCGTAATTAAGGGACTGGCTGGCCAGATTCATCTGCTGCAACAACGCCCCGGACGATGTATCAGCCGAGGCGTTGACGGAGAAGAACAGGCTGCCTGCCATGAGCGACATGGCACACCAAAGTTGCTTCATTACTGCGATTGCGTTCCTAAAGTTTGATAGCCCGGCACCTGAACAGCGGCTTGTTGAGTCTGGGCCTGGCCAAACTGCAGCTGTTCCGCATGCAGGCGACGCTGCAATTCATAATCCTGCAGCATAGCATTAATTCTGCGGCGCTGTTCCTGCACTTGAGCCTGCTGGCCGGTACCTGCTGAGGCATCCGCCGGTACGCCCAGGCTAACCGGGCTGGCCTTACCCATCATCGGCATGGTGTTAAACACCGGCGCTTCCGGCTGCTGAGAGGTATCAGACTGGCCATTATACTGTTGAACGCCAACAATCACAGCCAGAGACACGCACGCGGCAACGCCCATCTGGGTGAGCGAACTGGCCCACGGGCGAACTTTTTGCCAGAAAGGCATCTGACGCCACTGGTGCGGTGCGGGCTGAGATTCCGGAATAAGAGGAACCGTCTGACGAACGGGCTCGTTTTCAATGGCGGCCATGACGCGAGCTGAGATATCAAAATGGAGCATCTCACTCGTATCGCCTCGCAGCGTATCGCGGATGAGATGGTAGCTCTCCCAGGTTTTTTGCATTTCAGATGAACGCTCCAGCTCATTGAGCAGTTCGTTATCCAGCGTTTCACCATCCATTAAGGCCGAAAGTTTTTCTTTCTGCATGCCTGATACCCTTTTCCAGTATTCCGCTATCGTCAACGCCTGATGAGCGGTTGAACTTTATTATCAATAGCTTCTCGCGCCCGGAAGATGCGTGAACGCACTGTGCCCACCGGACAATCCATGATGGCGGCTATTTCTTCATAGCTCATGCCATCCAGCTCCCGCAGGGTAATTGCCATGCGTAAATCCTCCGGAAGCGACTCAATGGTACGAAAGACTATCTGTCTCAGCTCTTCTGACAACATTAAGTTCTCAGGGTTCGAAATTTCTTTCAACGCCCCACCGCTTTCGAAGTTTTCAGCATCATTTGCATCAACATCGCTGGATGGCGGACGGCGCCCCTGAGCAACCAGATAATTCTTCGCCGTGTTTACGGCAATGCGATATAACCAGGTGTAAAAAGCACTATCCCCCCGGAAAGAATCCAGCGCACGCCATGCTTTTACGAACGACTCCTGAACAACGTCAGCGATATCGCCCGGCGGCACGTAGCGGGAGACCAGGCTTGCAACCTTATGCTGATAGCGTACCACCAGCAGGTTAAATGCTTTCTGATCTCCTTTCTGGACCCGTTCAACAAGGACCTGATCCGTTAACTGCTCGCTCATCCGAGGTAATGTCTCCCCAAACCCAATTCCCATGCGTATTCAAAAACACCACCCAATTACTGCATAAATGAGCAAGCAGAGGGTTGGAGTGTCTGAAAACAATAAAGTTCCGTTACGCCTTTGTTTTTCGTTCGGCACCGGCTGACGGATTGTTATCTCTCATTATATGTCCCGGCAGCTAAACGATATGTAAGATAATAAGAAAAAGCGCAAGACCCGCCAGAAGGGTAACGTAACCCGACTTTTATTTCACTATAAAATCTGAAGCTAACGAGCGGCTTCGCAAAACCTTTCGTAGACGTATCTCCCGCCACATTGTGACTCCATGTTTAGCCTGCACAACCAGCAGTAAAAAAAGTGTACGAATTATCGCTGGCTGGTGCTATTGTTCGGTAATCGTGTTTAGTAAATTAAACAAAGACTATGAATACAACTCCTGATTCCTCCTGTGATGTGCTAATTGTTGGCAGCGGCGCTGCTGGTTTATCTCTCGCCCTGCGCCTGGCGGAACGCTGTACGGTCACCGTTCTCAGCAAAGGCCCAATTAGTGAAGGGTCTACTTTCTATGCGCAAGGCGGCATCGCCGCCGTGTTTGATGAAACCGACAGCGTTGAATCCCACATCGAAGATACGCTGATTGCGGGAGCGGGTCTTTGCGATCGCCATGCGGTCTCCTTTGTTGCGAGCAACGCTAAACCCTGCGTTCAATGGCTTATCGATCAGGGCGTTTTGTTCGATACTGAGGTACAGGCAAACGGCGAAGCGAGCTATCACCTGACGCGCGAAGGGGGGCACAGTCACCGCCGTATCCTCCACGCCGCCGATGCGACCGGGAAAGCCGTAGAGACCACCCTGGTGAGCAAGGCGCTGGCCCACCCTAATATCCGGGTGCTGGAGCGCAGCAACGCCGTTGATCTGATTCTCTCCGATAAAATCGGCCTGCCGGGAACGCGGCGCGTTGTGGGAGCCTGGATCTGGAACCGTAATAAAGAAGCGGTTGAGACCTGCAGCGCAAAAGCTGTGGTGCTGGCGACCGGCGGCGCAGCGAAGGTTTATCAATATACGACCAACCCTGACGTCTCTTCCGGGGATGGTATTGCAATGGCCTGGCGAGCCGGCTGTCGGGTCGCCAATCTGGAATTTAATCAGTTTCACCCAACGGCGCTGTACCATCCGCAAGCGCGCAATTTCCTGTTAACGGAAGCGCTGCGCGGCGAGGGCGCACTGTTGAAACGTCCGGACGGCACACGGTTTATGCCGGACTTTGACGAGCGCGGCGAACTGGCTCCGCGCGACATTGTCGCCAGAGCGATCGATCATGAGATGAAGCGCCTGGGCGTTGACTGTATGTATCTCGATATCAGCCATAAACCGGCAGAATTTATCCGCCACCACTTCCCGATGATCTACGAGAAGCTGCTGGGGCTGGGCATTGACCTGACAAAAGAGCCAGTTCCCATTGTGCCGGCGGCACATTATACCTGCGGCGGCGTGATGGTTGACGATCATGGGCGCACTGATGTTGACGGACTGTACGCCATTGGCGAAGTGAGCTACACGGGATTACACGGCGCTAACCGTATGGCTTCAAATTCATTGCTGGAGTGCCTTGTTTACGGCTGGTCCGCTGCCGAAGATATCGTTAAGCGTATGCCGTTCGCTCAGGCGGTCAATAAACTGCCTTCCTGGGACGAAAGCCAGGTCGAAATACCTGATGAACTGGTCGTAATACAGCACAACTGGCATGAGCTGCGCTTGCTGATGTGGGATTATGTCGGCATCGTGCGTACCACTCGTCGTCTTGAACGCGCCCTGCGCCGTATTACTATGCTGCAACAGGAGCTGGACGAATACTACGCCCGCTTCCGTGTCTCTAATAATTTGCTGGAGCTGCGTAACCTGGTACAGGTTGCTGAGCTGATTGTACGCTGTGCCATGCAGCGTAAAGAGAGCCGCGGGCTTCACTATACGCTGGACTATCCTGAGCAATTGCCCGACAGCGGACCGTCGGTGCTCTCGCCGCTGGCTCACATAAAAAGATAAAAATCCTGGGTCAAAGCGGTAAATCCTTCGGAATATTGCTGCTCTGGCCCGCGGATAACTAATCTGTCGCTAAAGCACTCTTCCCCCGCCGACGGCGAAAAAGCCAGCAGAACCCGATGCGGCGGGCGCATTTCCGTTTCCGCGACATCCGTTCGTAGACGCAGATGCCAGCCCATATTCTGCGCCCGCTGCACAAACGCGTTACCGATGTCGACCGGAAGCACAACGCAGAAAAACCCCTCTTCCGTAATAAGTTCGGCGGCGCAGGTTAATAATGTTGCGTGATCGAGAGAGGAAGTGTATCGAGCCTGCTCGCGCTGCGAGGTGGCGCAAGGTACGCCTTCTGCGAAAAAAGGCGGGTTGCTGACAATCAGCTCATAGCGTCGGGTTTGCCGCGGCTGCCATTGCTGAATATCGGCCTGATGAATCTGCAGACGCCCGGCCCATGGAGAATCCGCGGCGTTTTCTCGCGCCTGTTGTGCCGCCTCTTCGTCCAGCTCCACGGCATCCACGATGACCGTCTCCCCGGTACGCTGCGCGAGCATCAGGGCTAACAGGCCGCTGCCCGCGCCGATATCCAGCACGCGCTTAACCTGCGCGATCGGGGCCCATGCGCCAAGTAAAATACCGTCGGTACCCACTTTCATCGCACAGCGATCGTGGGCGACAAAAAACTGCTTAAACGTAAAACCATTGCGCGGCAGCGCGAACTTCGACTGGGACATCCTCGATAACCTTGCGGACAAAAACTCCTGAGCGTAAGGCTATGCACAATACCGGAGAACAGATAGCCTTACAAACAGATGAACATTGCGTCCGTAACGTCTATAATCGGCGGTCCACTCAGAGGTAGATCATGACTGTAACGACTTTTTCCGAACTTGAACTCGACGAAAACCTGCTGGACGCTCTCCAGGACAAAGGTTTCACACGCCCGACAGCCATTCAGGCCGCCGCTATTCCGCCTGCGCTTGATGGCCGTGATATTCTCGGTTCAGCCCCGACAGGCACCGGTAAAACGGCGGCGTATCTTCTGCCCGCGTTGCAGCATCTGCTCGATTTTCCGCGCAAGAAATCTGGTCCGCCGCGCATTCTTATCCTGACCCCAACTCGCGAACTGGCAATGCAGGTTGCCGACCACGCGCGTGAGCTGGCAAAACATACTCATCTGGATATCGCCACCATTACCGGCGGTGTCGCCTATATGAACCATGCTGAAGTGTTCAGCGAGAACCAGGATATCGTGGTCGCCACGACCGGCCGCCTGCTGCAGTATATTAAAGAAGAAAACTTTGATTGCCGCGCCGTTGAAACCCTGATCCTTGATGAAGCGGACCGCATGCTGGATATGGGCTTCGCGCAGGATATCGAACACATTGCCGGTGAAACCCGCTGGCGTAAGCAGACGATGCTGTTCTCCGCCACCCTCGAAGGTGACGCCATTAAAGATTTTGCTGAGCGCCTGCTGGAAGAACCGGTAGAGGTCTCGGCAACGCCCTCCACCCGCGAGCGTAAAAAAATTCACCAGTGGTATTACCGTGCCGATGACGTCAAGCACAAGACCGCTCTGCTGGTCCATCTGCTGAAGCAGCCGGAAGCGACGCGCTCTATCGTCTTCGTACGTAAGCGCGAGCGCGTTCATGAACTGGCGGGCTGGCTGCGTGAAGCGGGTATCAATACCTGCTGGCTGGAAGGCGAGATGGTGCAGGCGAAACGTAATGAAGCAATTAGCCGCCTGACCGATGGTCGAATTAACGTGTTAATCGCTACCGATATTGCCGCACGCGGAATCGACATCGCGGACGTAAGCCACGTATTTAACTTCGACCTACCGCGCACGGCAGATATTTACCTGCACCGTATTGGTCGTACCGGCCGGGCGGGTAAAAAAGGTACGGCTATTTCACTGGTTGAAGCCCACGATCATCTGCTGCTGGGTAAAATTGGCCGCTATACTGAAGAGCCGCTAAAAGCCCGCGTTATTGATGGGCTGCGCCCAACTACCCGCGCGCCAAGCGAGAAGCAAACCGGTAAACCGTCCAGGAAAGTATTAGCGAAGCGTGCAGAGAAGAAAGAGAAAGAAAAAGAGAAGCCGCGCGTGAAAAAACGCCACCGCGATACCAAAAACATTGGTAAGCGTCGTAAACCAAGCGGAGCGGATACCGCGCAGAAGCCAAACGAAGAGTAAAAAAACGCCGGGATATCCCGGCGTTTTTACATCAAAGTTGAGTCTTACAGGCTTTCGGTAAAAGTACGGGCGATAACGTCGCGCTGCTGTTCCGGCGTCAGGGAGTTAAAGCGCACCGCATAGCCAGAAACGCGAATGGTCAGCTGCGGATATTTTTCCGGATGTTCAACCGCATCCAGCAGAGTTTCGCGACGCAGAACGTTCACGTTCAGATGCTGACCGCCTTCAACGCGAACTTCAGGTTTCACGTCTACCGGGATCTCACGGTATTCGATCTCGCCCAGATTGCTCACCGCAACCACGTCATCTTCAGCAAAACCGGCCTTTGCGCACAGGCAGCGGGCTTCGCCTTTTTCGCTGTCCAGCAGCCAGAAAGAGTTCAGCAGGTCGTCATTTGCAGCTTTAGTAATTTGGATACCAGTAATCATTTTATGCCTCCCAGGCAGTGTTTGTTCGATTATTAGCCTTCGCGGCCAATTGGTAAAACCATTGTTGTATGAGTGTATATATATCAGCCGGGCATCCGGCATTCTTTGATTTAAATCAACAAAAACCCCATCACAAAAGTGGGTATAGGCAGATATTATTGTTTTACATCAAGTTACGCCACACCTTTCAGCAAAAAAAATTGTAAGTTTTCAATTTTTTTTGCACAAAGAACGCCAGTGGGATGGCGCAAATTTTGTGTTGTAGAAAGATGCAGTTAAGCTATGGCAATGACACTTTGCAGGAGAGCAAAATGACCACCCCATTAACCTGGCACGATGTGCTGGCAGAAGAGAAGCAGCAACCCTGGTTTGTTAATACCTTAAAAACGGTTGCTGAAGAGCGGCAATCGGGCATCACTATCTATCCTCCACAAAAAGACGTTTTCAACGCGTTTCGCTATACCGAGCTAAGCGACGTCAAAGTGGTGATCCTCGGTCAGGATCCCTACCACGGACCAGGCCAGGCACACGGTCTTGCCTTCTCTGTTTTACCGGGCGTTGCGACCCCTCCTTCTCTGCTGAACATGTATAAAGAGCTGGAAGGCACTATCCCGGGCTTTCAGCGCCCGAATCATGGTTATCTCGAAAGCTGGGCGCGTCAGGGGGTTTTGCTGCTTAATACCGTATTAACGGTACGCGCCGGGCAAGCGCACTCTCACGCTAGTCTCGGATGGGAAACCTTTACCGATAAAGTGATTTCGCTGATTAACCAGCATCGGGAAGGCGTCGTCTTTCTGCTGTGGGGTTCGCATGCGCAGAAGAAAGGCGCGATAATCGATCGCCAGCGCCACTGCGTGCTCAAAGCGCCGCATCCGTCACCGCTCTCCGCGCACCGCGGCTTCTTCGGCTGTAATCATTTCGTCCTGGCGAATGAATGGCTGACCGAACGCGGCGAAGCCCCCATTGACTGGCTGCCCAGACTACCGGCTGAAAGCGAATAGCTCTAAAAATGAAAATGCCAGCATTACGCTGGCATTTATCGTTCTGCGACAAGCTATCAAGCTTTGTTCTGTCGCCACCATTCTGCCAGCAGAACGCCGGTTGCCACGGAAACGTTCAGGCTTTCAACGTTGCCGGTGCCTTCGATAGCAATATTCAGATCGGCGCTGGAGATAGCGGCATCAGACAGACCGTCGCTCTCCTGTCCTAACACCAGCACCATCTTCTTCGGCAGCTCGGCTTTAAACAGCGGAGTCCCGTTATGACTGGAAGTTGAAACAATCGCGTAGCCCGCTTTACGGAAGCGCTCAAGCGTATCGATAAAGCTGTCGCCCGTAATCGGTTCAACGTGTTCTGCCCCGCCTTCTGCGGTGCGAATCGCGGCACCGGACTCCATAACGCCAGCATCCTGCACGATAACGCCCTTAACGCCGAAGTGCGCGCAGCTGCGCATGATGGCGCCAAGGTTGTGCGGGTTGCCGACATCTTCCAGCGCCAGCACGCAATCTTCAGCGTCGGCTTTCGCCACCCACTGCTCAACGGAGGTGCCATGACGTTTTTTAATCAGGAAGCAAACCCCGCCGTGGTGTTCAGTACCGGAAGCTTTCGCCAGCTCTGCTTCATCAACGACGTGATAAGCTTTACGGTTAGCCGCCATCCAGCGCAGGGCTTCTTTGAAGCGCGGAGTCACGCTCTGGATAAACCAGGCGCGCACAATAGCGTCCGGACGGCTCTGGAAAAGCGCCTGGCAGGCATTCTCGCCGTAAACGCGGGTCTCTTCCGCGCGCTGGCGACGCAGCACTTCAGGATCGATAAAGCTTTTTCCGCTGATCCCGCCGTGATCCGCTTTTACCGGCGCCTCATCACCCGGCGCGCGGGATACGGTACGCCACGGAGAGGAACCCTCACCGCCGAAGCCTTCACGCTTGCGATCGTCACGTTTACGATCGCCACCGCGGCTGTCTCTTTCATCGCGCGCAGGGCGGTTACGACCGTCAACACGAGACTTTCCTGGGCGTCCCCCACCTTTCCCGGTACGCGGGTTATGGGTACGTCGGTCAGAATCATCATCACTGCGGACATACATCACTTTGACCTTGCCGCTTTTATTTTTCAGTTCGTCGTCGCTCATTCATTTTCTCCACCTGCGCTGCGCGAAGCGCGCAGATTACCCGATGTGCCATCACTTAGCCATTATTTCATTTAAAAGCCTGAGTCTATCGTAATCATTGAATAAAACTCATTGTCCTTTATTAGTACTGCATCGATAATATGTAACATTACAGAAACAAATCGGCCACGTGCCGCGCTGCAACCCATAACCAGAGGTTAGTTATGAATACCGTTTGTGCCAGTTGCCAGGCTCTGAACCGCATCCCCGACGATCGTAGCGCTGATGGCGCGAAATGCGGGCGCTGCGGCCACGATCTTTTTGACGGCGATGTGATCAACGCGACCGGGGCAACGCTGGATAAACTGCTGAAGGACGATCTGCCCGTTGTCGTTGATTTCTGGGCGCCGTGGTGCGGCCCCTGCCGTAACTTTGCGCCCATTTTCGAAGATGTGGCTGAAGAGCGCAGCGGCGAAATGCGGTTCGTGAAAGTGAATACCGAAATGGAACGCGAACTGAGCGCCCGCTTCCGCATCCGCAGTATCCCGACCATTATGATGTTCAAAAATGGCGAAGTCATCGACATGCTGAACGGCGCCGTACCGAAAGCGCCTTTCGATAGCTGGTTGAACGAAGCCGGCCAGCAATAAACCCGACGGGGCACCGCTTGTGCCCCGTTTTTACCTCTGCGACAATGGCGTTTTTTCTTAGCGATCCCCATGACTGATAACGCCGTCCTTCGCCTTCGCACCGAACGTCTCGCGCGCGCCACCCGGCCTTTTCTTGCTCGCGGCAACCGTATTCACCGCTGCCAGCGCTGTTTGCTGCCGTTGAAACAGTGCCTCTGCGCGACCCTTAATCCCGTTGCCGCCACCAGCCGTTTTTGCCTGGTGATGTTCGATACCGAGCCAATGAAGCCCAGCAATACCGGACGCCTGATTGCCGATATCCTGCCGGATACGGAAGCCTTTCAATGGTCACGAACCGAACCGCCGCAGGCGCTTCTCGATCTCGTTGCCGACGCGAGATATCAGCCAATGGTGGTTTTTCCTGCCTCCTATGCCAGCGCCGGGCGCCGGGTACTT
This sequence comes from Klebsiella sp. HMSC09D12, assembly GCF_001808475.1. Classification (NCBI taxonomy): domain Bacteria; kingdom Pseudomonadati; phylum Pseudomonadota; class Gammaproteobacteria; order Enterobacterales; family Enterobacteriaceae; genus Klebsiella; species Klebsiella sp. HMSC09D12. Next base: position 88,071 of record NZ_KV793388.1, read on the forward strand.
GACGCACCGCTTCCCGGCAAACCTCCGCTGTTTATTATGCTCGACGGCACCTGGCCCGAGGCGCGAAAAATGTTCCGCAAAAGTCCCTGGCTTGATGCGCTGCCGATGATTTCCGTTGATCTGTCCCGCGTCTCCGCTTATCGCCTGCGAGAAGCCCATGCAGAAGGCCAATACTGTACCGCTGAAGTCGCCATAGCGCTGCTGGATCTTGCGGGGGATGTCACCGCAGCCAGCGCACTTGGCGATCATTTCAGCTTATTCAGAACGCGCTATCTGGCAGGAAAAACGCAGCATAAGGGCGGTATCACAGCACAACTAACAGAAAACGTTTAAAATCATTCGGTCACTGGGGATCAAAGGAGACCGGAATGAGCCAACGAGGCCTCGAAGCATTGCTGCGGCCGAAATCGATCGCCGTTATCGGCGCATCAATGAAACCACAGCGCGCCGGTTATCTGATGATGCGCAACCTGCTGGCTGGCGGATTTAACGGCCCTGTCCTTCCCGTTACGCCGGCGTGGAAAGCGGTTCAGGGCGTACTGGCCTGGCCTGACGTCAACAGCCTGCCCTTTACCCCCGATCTCGCGGTGCTTTGCACCAATGCCCGAAGAAACCTTGAGCTTCTGGAAGCATTGGGGCAAAAAGGGTGTAAGACCTGCATTATTCTCTCTTCACTACCCGAACAGTATCCCGCGCTGCTTGAATGCGCAGCCCGCTATCAAATGCGCCTGCTCGGGCCGAATAGTCTCGGCCTGCTTGCGCCCTGGCAGGGCCTTAACGCCAGCTTTTCGCCGGTTCCTATCCATCGCGGTAAACTGGCGTTTATTTCGCAATCGGCGGCCGTATCCAACACCATCCTCGACTGGGCCCAGCAGCGCGAAATGGGGTTTTCTTACTTTATTGCGCTCGGCGATAGCCTGGATATCGACGTTGATGACCTGCTCGATTTCCTTGCTCGCGACAGTAAAACCAGCGCTATTCTGCTCTATCTTGAACACCTTAGCGACGCCCGTCGCTTTGTCTCCGCGGCCCGTAGCGCGTCGCGCAATAAGCCTATCCTGGTGATCAAAAGCGGGCGTAGTCCGGCGGCGCAAAAGCTGCTGCACGTCAATTCCGGTATGGATCCGGCCTGGGACGCCGCTATTCAGCGCGCGGGTTTGTTGCGGGTTCAGGATACTCACGAACTGTTCTCTGCGGTGGAAACCCTCAGCCATATGCGCCCACTGCGCGGCGAGAAAATCATGATTATCAGTAACGGCGCAGCGCCGGCTGCGCTGGCGCTGGATGAGCTTTGGCTGCGCAACGGCAAACTTGCCGCTCTCAGCGAAGAGACCAGCGCTCTTCTCCGCCAGGCGTTGCCTGAAACCATGGATATCGCTAACCCACTGGATCTCCGCGATGACGCCAGTAGCGAGCATTACCTCAAAGCGCTGAACGTGCTGCTGGATAGCCATGATTACGACGCGCTGCTGGTGATCCATTCACCCAGCGCTGCTGCTCCGGGGACGGAAAGCGCGCTGGCGCTGATTGACGCCCTGAAGCGCCATCCGCGCGGTAAATACGTTACGGTTCTGACTAACTGGTGCGGTGAGTTTTCATCGCAAGAGGCGCGTCGTCTGTTTAGCGATGCGGGACTACCGACCTATCGCACCCCCGAAGGGACGATAACCGCGTTTATGCATATGGTGGAATACCGGCGTAACCAGAAGCAGCTCAGAGAGACCCCGGTACTGCCAGTCTCATTAGCCACTAACACAGCCGAAGCGCATAGTCTGTTACAACGCGCAATCAATGAAGGTGCCACCACGCTGGATACCCATGAAGTGAGTCCTGTTCTGCGCGCTTACGGTATTCATACTCTACCGACGTGGATTGCCGCAGATAGCGCCGAGGCCGTGCATATCGCCGAACAGATAGGTTACCCCGTCGCGCTCAAGCTCCGCTCGCCAGACATCCCCCATAAGTCGGAAGTCCAGGGGGTCATGCTTTACCTACGTACGGCTACCGAGGTACAGCAGGCCGCGGACGCGATTATCGATCGTGTCAAAATGACCTGGCCGCAGGCGCGTATTCACGGACTGCTGGTGCAAAGCATGGCCAATCGAGCCGGGGCGCAGGAGCTGCGGGTCGTCGTCGAGCACGATCCGGTTTTTGGACCGCTGATCATGCTGGGCGAAGGCGGCGTCGAATGGCGAGCAGAAGATCAGGCCGCCGTCGCACTCCCGCCGCTCAATATGAACCTTGCGCGCTACCTGGTCATCCAGGCCATCAAAAGCAAAAAAGTGCGCGGGCGCAGCGCGCTGCGCCCGCTCGATATTCCCGGCCTGAGTCAGCTACTGGTACATGTATCGAATTTGATCGTCGACTGCCCGGAAATCCAGCGCCTCGATATCCACCCTCTGCTGGCTTCCGGTCACGAGTTTACCGCGCTTGACGTCACGTTAACCCTCGCGCCGTTCACTGGCGATAGTGAAAGCCGCCTGGCCATCCGCCCTTATCCGCAGCAGCAGGAGGAGTGGGTGGTGATGAAGAATGGCGAACGCTGCCTTTTCCGTCCCATACTCCCGGAAGATGAGCCGCAGCTGCTGGCCTTTATCGCGCAGGTCACGAAGGAAGATCTTTATTATCGTTACTTCAGCGAAATCAACGAATTTACTCACGATGATTTAGCTAACATGACGCAGATCGACTACGATCGAGAAATGGCCTTTGTTGCCGTGCGCACGACGGCTGAAGGGAATGAGATCCTCGGCGTGACGCGAGCGATCTCCGACCCGGATAACATCGATGCCGAATTTGCCGTACTGGTGCGCTCTGATTTAAAGGGTATGGGTTTAGGCCGTAAGCTACTGGAAAAGCTCATTGCCTATACGCAAAGTCACGGTCTGCAGCGGCTGAATGGCATTACTATGCCTAATAATAAAGGCATGATTGGACTCGCCAGAAAGCTAGGATTCTCAGTTGATATTCAGCTTGAAGATGGAATTGTCAGTTTGTCTCTACAGCTTGTATCTGAGCAATTACAATCGGCTGGCCGCAATTGTTGACTACTTTAACGGGTAGTAATGGTATTATTGCCCGCTTACGTCGTCTGCATGGTACAGAAGACCCTTCAATAAACAGAGAAGAAACGCACTGTGATGTTGTCAAAATTTAAACGCAATAAACATCAACAACACCTTGCCCAACTCCCTAAGCTTTCTCAGTCAGTTGATGATATCGAGTTCTTTTACGCTCCGGCAGATTTTCGGCAAGCGTTACTGGCCAGGATAGCTCAAGCCACCCAGCGTATTTGTATCATTGCGCTCTATCTGGAACAGGATGATGGCGGTAAAGGAATTTTGCAGGCGCTGTACGACGCTAAGCGTCAGCGTCCAGAGTTAGATGTCCAGGTGCTGGTTGACTGGCATCGTGCCCAGCGCGGGCGTATTGGCGTCGCCGCGTCAAACACCAACGCCGACTGGTATTGCCGCATGGCGCAGGAGAACCCTGGCGTCGATATCCCGGTTTATGGCGTTCCGGTCAATACCCGGGAAGCTCTCGGCGTCCTCCATTTCAAAGGCTTTATCATTGATGATTGCGTTCTCTACAGCGGCGCCAGTCTGAACGACGTTTACCTGCATCAGCACGATAAGTATCGTTATGATCGCTACCAGTGCATTCGCAACGCGAAAATGGCCGATGTGATGTTTGACTGGGTTACGAATAACCTGGTGCAAGGTCGCGGCGTTAACCGCCTTGATAAGGCCGATCGCCCAAAAAGCCCGGAAATCAAGAATGAAATCCGCCAGTACCGCCAGGAGCTGCGCGATAGCCGCTACCATTTCCCAGGCGATGCCGACGAAGAGCAGCTGTCGGTAACCCCGCTAGTTGGCCTGGGCAAGACGAGCCTGCTGAATAAAACCATTTTCCATCTGATGCCCTGCGCTGAGCATAAGCTGACTATCTGCACCCCCTATTTCAACCTGCCGGCTCTGCTGGTACGTAATATCATTCAGCTGTTGCGGAGTGGCAAAAAAGTCGAAATTATCGTCGGCGATAAAACCGCCAATGATTTCTATATTCCGGAAGATCAGCCATTTAAAATTATCGGCGCGCTGCCCTATCTTTATGAAATTAATCTGCGGCGCTTCCTGAGCCGTCTGCAGTATTACGTGAATACTGACCAGCTCATTGTCCGTTTATGGAAGGATGATGATAACAGCTATCACCTGAAAGGCATGTGGGTTGATGATGAGTGGATGCTACTGACCGGCAATAACCTGAACCCGCGCGCATGGCGGCTGGATTTGGAAAACGCGATTCTTATCCACGATCCAAAGCATCAGCTTGGTGCCATGCGCGAAAAAGAACTCAGCCTCATCCGTAAACATACCACGATCGTTAAGCACTATCGCGATCTACAAAGTATTGCCGACTACCCGATAAAAGTACGCAAACTGATCAGACGCCTGCGACGTATTCGAATCGACCGCCTTATCAGCCGTATTCTTTGAATTTCCGCCCCGCTCAGCGGGGCTTTTTCCTGGAATTTGTATGCGCAATATCATGCTTATTGCCCCGCTGTTACTACTGACCGGCTGCAGCCATATGGCCAATGATTCATGGAGCGGTCAGGACAAAGCCCAGCACTTCCTCGCCTCAGCGATGCTTTCTGCCGCAGGTAACGAATATGCCCAGCATCAAGGCTATAGTCGCGACCGGAGCGGCGCTATTGGCTTTATGTTTTCCGTGAGCTTAGGGGCATCGAAGGAGCTATGGGACAGCCGCCCGTCGGGGAGCGGCTGGAGCTGGAAAGATTTCGCCTGGGATGTGGCAGGCGCCACAACCGGCTATGCGGTATGGCAGCTGGCACATCAATAAATCTACAAGCGCAGCCCTTTACCTTTACGATGCAGCGTCAGAGAGACCAGAAAAGCAATCGCCCCCATGACGGTCACGTACCAGTAAAAAGCGTGCTCAATTCCCACAGATTTTAGCGACAGTGCGACATACTCGGCCGAGCCGCCGAATAGCGCATTGGCTACAGCGTAAGAAAGCCCAACGCCCAGAGCACGTACCTGGGCCGGAAACATTTCCGCCTTCAGAATGCCGCTGATTGAGGTGTAGAAACTTACGATCAGCAGGGCGCATATCACCAGAGCAAACGCCGCATACGGCGAACTCACGTTTTGTAGCGCATTAAGAATCGGCACGGTAAAGAGGGTGACCAACGCGCCAAAACAGAGCATTGAGGTACGACGGCCAATCTTGTCCGAGAGGGCGCCAAAAAGTGGCTGAACCAGCATATAAACAAATAAAGCAGCGGTCATAATCATGCTGGCGGTGCCCGCTGTCATACCCGCGGTATTGACCAGATATTTTTGCATATAAGTGGTGAAGGTATAAAAGCTTAACGACCCGGCGGCAGTAAAGCCCAGTACCATAATAAATGCCTTGCGGTTACGCCAGAGCCCTTTGAACGAACCAGCCTCTTTTAACGCGCGCGTTTCCTGCTTAGAAGTTTCGTCCAACTGGCGTCGCAGCCACAAGGCCACGATAGCCAGGACTGCGCCAAGGGCAAACGGAATACGCCATCCCCAGGCATGAAGATCTTCATCACTGAGGATCTGTTGTAATGCAACAACAACCAGCACCGCCAGAAGTTGACCACCAATCAGCGTGACGTACTGAAATGAGGCATAGAACCCTTTCTTACCTTCTACGGCAACTTCGCTCATATAGGTGGCGCTGGTACCGTATTCCCCCCCGACGGATAATCCCTGGAATAAACGTGCAAGCAGAAGCAGAGCCGGAGCCCAGGTTCCTATCGTTGCATAACCCGGCAGGCAGGCTATCACCAGTGAACCAAAACACATCATGCATACGGAAATCAGCATAGAAGTTTTGCGTCCACGACGATCAGCAATGCGCCCGAATATCCATCCCCCGATTGGACGCATCAGAAAACCGGCAGCAAACACTCCTGCCGTTTGTAACAATTGGGTTGTGGTATTCCCGGAAGGAAAGAAGATGTGCGCGAAATAGAGTGAGCAAAATGAATAGACATAAAAATCAAACCATTCCACCAGATTCCCTGACGATGCCCCAACAATGGCCCATATACGGCGCCGGGTATCGGCATGTTCCAGCGATTCACGTTCGCTAATACTGCTTTCTGTCATTGTAATTCTGCTCCAGCAAAGACTGCAATCTGCCTCATCGGGTGTCCCCGCGCCATCAGGCAAATCAGTTAGTAAATCAAATGTTATATAATTGTTATTTTTTAGTTTGTGATGCTATTCACATTTTTTTTCGTAATGTAGCTTTTCGCGATTAAAAGTAGATTCTTAAGGATTAACAAAGTGAAATATGGTGAAGATTGGGCAATACAGTTTTTTATATAGGCTAAATCACGGTAAATATTTATGCGGGGCGAGGAACATTGAGGTTGAAAATTACCCCCATTGAGCCTGATGTTTCTTTTTTCTCTGGAGATAATCTTCATCCTGCCGAAGTTTATCCCACCATTGTTTAAAGACTGCCGCAGCTGCTGCCTTAACAGGATCATTACCACGTGGATTCAGGCAGCCATCCTTTGCATATTTTTTACCACCTTTGTAATTGGCATAACGCCTTGCCCGGGTGTAGCCCATCTGAATAAATTTTCGTGCCATATCCATACCAACGAAATCATTCTGCTGTCGATAAAACTCGAAGAGCTGATAAATTTCCCTGGCAGATTCAGTCGCGGATGCTTCATCTTTATAGCGCCAGTAGGGAAGGATTTCGCTTTTATAGGGCTCAACCAACAACACGCCCTGTTCGCCTCTTCCTACCTGATAGAGCTCCGGGTGCTGGCGAAAATCGATGCTGGAAAAGTCTTGCTGGTAATTAAAAGGCTTAATGGCCATTATTTTCTCTCATGCCCACAGGTACATATTATAAGCCTGGTACATAAGTCTGGAATGTGGAGAGGGAATTACTCTGGATCTTATACAGGGAGACAGCATAAATCCGGCAGGATTCATGAGGGATATTGGATACAGGGAGAACGATATCCGACAGTTACAGACGACTAAAACGCAAAAAGCCCATCCGTCAGGATGGGCTC
>NZ_KV793389.1:0-3830 GCF_001808475.1 Klebsiella sp. HMSC09D12
AGCCACAGGCGGACATTACTATTGAGCCATTACAAACTTAGTACGCATAATGTACGTTATGTTAAATACATACTGTATATGTATACAGTATTTTTTTATCGAGCACTAACCTCTCACTTTGTAAGTCTTGCATCAGGGTTAATGCTATGAATGTCCATAAGAGTTATCAAACTATCACCCACTACCATTTTGATTGGTTAACCGGAGATTTCTCTGCAGAGACAGGATTGATACCAACGGCTTCAATTTTTTCCTTTAATTCTGCAGGTAAATCAACATCAGCATAGGCCGATGTGGTTAACAATATCAGAGCAACTGCAATGGGTTTAATCATGTCCTACCTCCTAAATTACTGTATCAAACGGAACAAAATATTTTTCCGACCAGGAGGCATTTTCCCACCGGTATGGAAAAAAAATTTTTTTGTTGTCGTGTAACTTCCCAGTGCCCGGGACAGCGTGGAAAAGTAAGGTTGCTTCTCCCATAATGCACGCTCGCCGATGACGTAAATGCGTTGTTTCGCCCTGCTTACAGCGACGTTCAGAAGATTGGGTTTTTCCGCCGCCCAGGCTTTCGCCCCCTGGCTTTTTATGTTGCCTCCCAGCACGAGGATAACCACTGCAGCTTCCTTACCCTGTGTTTTATGTACAGTGCCCGTTCTGTCCATCCTGAATCCCAGTCTCTTTGCGATCCGACTAAGCTGCTTAGCGCAATCCCGGAATGGCGAGATCAGAAACACGTCGTCAGGTGTGAGTGAATGCTGGTGACGCAACGCCAAAAGTAACTTTTCCACCACCACCCCTTCCTCCGCTACCCAGTTTCCTTCGCATGTCCTCCCTTTCACATCCAGCCATCCACTTTCAGGAAAATCCGCCAGGCCCGGCATTTTCCCGTGGACCATGAGCCCGTCATAGGCAATATGGTTACTGATACTGAACATTGGTTCATCACAGCGCCGGTGAACCCGTAATGGACAGCCCACCCAAATCTGTTCAGACTCCGGGTCGGGCAGATAGGTGCCAACATCCATCGTCTGATCTGCCAGTATCTGTGCTGAGACTTTTCCGGGCCACCAGCAGGAAGGGATCTTATAGTGTTTTGCCAGCGCCCCCTCTACAGTGGACGGAATACTGCTGACCGATTCCAGTTGTTTTGGGTCACCTACCAGAACCGTTCGTTTTGCTCTCCAGACAGCCCCAATCGCATGCTGAGGTTGTGCCTGTCCGGCTTCATCAATCAGCAACCAGCCTATCGCTTCCTGACCTGCATCCCTGAACATCCGGGGCATGGATGCAAAGTTTCTCAAGCGTCTTCAACCATCCTGTATCGGCCTTCTGTCCCTCCTCCTGTAATCGATAAGCCTCAATGTCCACCCACTGCATGAGATGAAGGGTCAGATTATCAAAATCGTAAAAACCGCTATCCACCAGCGGGAGGCTGTCGTTTGGTGCGGGCAGGTCTGACACATCGGAGCAAAGGGGAGCATGAAGAGCATAAACGCCGCGATCATGCCTGAGTATCTGAGCCGCCGACCATGCAGACAGGGATAACATGAATGTGGCTGGCTGGGGGATGCCTTCTTCATTGAAACCAATATCAAAAAGCCTGCATTTCCCTGATTTGCGTTCTTCAGGTACCGCTTCATGGGCACCGATTTTATCCTCCAGCATTTTGGTAATCACACTTAAATGATAAACCCCCGCCTGAGCGGAGTAGCGCCACACTTTGCCAGGCCCAACATCCTTACGGGTATGAGCCGGGTCATCCCAGGGAAGCATGGCTCCTGCGCCTACTTTGTAAACCGGGTTGAGTTTGTCCCGGGCATTTTCCTTATCAATATCCTGAGGGGTTAATGCTTCAATGGCTCTCCAGAAGAGGAACACATTTTCGGTTTTTATTACTGATTCATTCACATAAACCTCACTGGTCTGTCTGTTCCTGACGTCGTGACTCCCGGTAACACACTACGAAGACGGTCTGCTTATCCGGCCGGGAAAAGAAAACGTCAGCTCCCTGAATTTACCGGGCAGAATTGCCGGGGTGCTGTGTCGATGGCCGAGGAAAAAAGTAACTTTCCGGACCTGTGCAGCGCATAAACAATGACTGTTTTTCATAGCCGGTCAGCGAGTAATACCTATGTTTCATACGGATACACTATCGACTATGGGCTGTAAAGCACCCTTTTTTTGAGTTGAGAGCAAATCCGAGCTTATCGAGAAAGGGAGCGGGATACGGGTCTAAGTGCATCAGTCCTTCATAAGCAATATCTTTACTGATACTGGGCTTTGGGTCATCACTAAAAATTTGGAAAATCCAATGTCCTTTAGTGTATAATTTATAGACGTAAATTTTATGGGGGCCTGAAGATGTATAAAGTCGAGCTAAAACCAATCTCTGAAAGTCGTAAGACTACGATCGTACGCAAAGCTCTTACTTCTGCCCCCCAGCAGCAGACATCCAACACGGCTCAGAAAGTCACAAGCAACGATTTAAATCGAATGCTTAATAGGGCTTTTAAAGCTGCCAGTTCCGCCATTAAATAGTCATTTCATAACTTTTAAAATGCCGCTAATTCGCGGCATTTTAACCTGGAGGCAAGGATGTCACAACGTTGGGTTTTTGATGCTCTTGTTAAAGATCGCGAAGATAAAATTGGTTTAATCGCTTATTCACTGTATAAATTCGAAAAAAACGAACTTGCTAACAGACTAAACAGCGAGGGGAAAACCCCTACGCAAATTAGAAGTGAACTAAGAACCTTTCATAATCATGCGCTAGGTGATTCTCGAATTGAAGGCTTTAGGGACCATGCGGAAGTAATCATCCGCGATTTAATGGACCAAATTGAAGAAGACCTTAGGGCAGAATACCAACTTCAATTTGATAATGTAAATACACTTCTTGATGACTATGATAGTTTACAAGCTACGATTAAGGACTTCCCTAACGTAATAAAAAGAGAGCGAGAAAACGCCATTCTCGATTTTCACAGAGCCGTTACAAGAAAGGAATCGAGAGAAACTGGACGTATAATTCGTGCGATAAAATGGGTTAGGGATGGCTTTCAGGGTGTGATTGCAGCTATCCTGTTAGCATTGTTTATATATGGTCTTTGTGCTCTGGCGCTCTCACCAGATGACAGACAGGGTATTGTTGATAAAGCGTATAATAATTTTAAGGCTTCTTTCTTCCAGCAAGCTAACACTCCCATTGTTAACTCTCTCGATGGACAATAGAAACTAATTTCCTCTTCATCATTTTACTAATATTAGATACAGTTACCTTTCTTTTTTGATGGTGAAAGTCAAAAAACCTACTAGGAGCGGTGTCAGGCAGGTAGCAGTAACGCATCACTGTGCCACAGCTACCTAAGATCAGTTAACTCGATTTACCAGCTGACCTTCACCGAATACACAGAAGTGGTAGTCGTATAGCTAGTATTGAAGCCTCTTTGATTGAGAGCAGAAATTGCTTCGTCAATCTCTTTAACACTAAGCCCTTCCCGACTAAACATACTAATAATGGAAGTCAATCCAGCCTTAGAGTTGGCTTGGATTGCGGTTTCTAGTTGCTTGAGAACTTCGTCAACACCAAACGTAGAAGACTGGCTATTCTTTCTGGCTTCATCCAGTGTAGTGGCATACTGAATTTGGCCACCTGAACAGAGGTGATATGCTCACCTCAGAACATTACAGGTGCCTCAATGAAAAAAAGAAATTTCAGCGCAGAGTTTAAACGCGAATCCGCTCAACTGGTCCTTGAGCAGAACTACACCGTTGCAGCTGCGGCCAGTGCTTGATCTTGACCCGCCATCTCCGGACAGCTTTTGT
>NZ_KV793390.1:0-747 GCF_001808475.1 Klebsiella sp. HMSC09D12
TTCGTCGGCGTCACCGGCTTCCATAAAGTGGATGGGATGTACCGCGATGTGGTTGCCGAAGCCGCCGAGCAGTGCGGAAAAGTCAAATATGAGCCAACCTTCCTCGACCCGTGGGGCGATTTCCAGTCCTACGTTAACGTTGGCCACTCCGTCAGCGGCTGGGACGTCGATCCGAAAACCGTCACTCAGGCGAATGCCAAAGGTCTGCTCGGCGGCCTGCGCGATCTGCAGGCTAAAGCGAAGCAGCAGGGTCACGATCTGGTGCTGTCCATGAGCATCGGCGGCTGGACCATGAGTAACGGCTTCCACGAAACCGCAGCTTCTGATTCCGCCCGTAAAACCTTCGCGAAAGGCGTGGTAAAACTGTTCAAACAGTTCCCGATGTTCAGCGAAGTGGATATCGACTGGGAATACCCGAACGCGGAAGGCGCGGGCAACCCTTACGGCCCGGAAGACGGCGAAAACTATGCGCTGCTGATCGGCGAGCTGCGTAAGCAGCTGGATTCCGCCGGTCTGAGCAACGTCAAAATCTCCATTGCCAGCTCCGCGGTAGTGAAGACCTTCGATTACTCCAACGTGAAAGCGCTGCTGCAGGCCGGTCTGTACGGCATCAACGTGATGACCTATGACTTCTTCGGTACGCCGTGGGCGGAAACCCTGACCCATCACACCAACCTGAACGCGCTGGAAGAAGGCGGCTGGGCGGTCAATACCATCGTCGACCATCTGCTGGCCGAAGGCTTCCCG
>NZ_KV793391.1:0-7578 GCF_001808475.1 Klebsiella sp. HMSC09D12
TCACTCGAAGATATTCAGGCATGGTACATCCGCGACGAAACCTATTCAGCCGCTCTTGCTGAGCTGGTAAATGCACAGGGGAAAAGACCACTGGCGGCATTCTGGGGAGACGGGACAACGTCATCATCAGATGGACAGAATTTCAGAACAGGCAGCTCAGGCCGCTACGCAGGGCAGGTTAACCCGAAATATGGGCAAGAGCCTGGACGTCAGTTTTATACCCATATTTCGGATCAATACAGCCCGTTTTACACCTGCATAATCAGTCGGGTCAGGGATTCAACCCATGTGCTCGATGGCTTGCTGTACCACGAAAGCGACCTGGAAATCAGGGAGCATTACACCGATACCGCGGGTTTCACCGATCATGTCTTTGCCCTGATGCATCTGCTGGGATTTGCGTTCTGTCCGCGAATCAGGGATCTCCACGACAAGAAGCTGTTTATCAAAGGGAAAGCGGACCAATACCCGGCACTTCAGTCACTGATATCAACGACCAGCCTGAATCTGAAAGAGATCGAAATCCACTGGCGTGAAGTGCTGCGTCTGGCGACCTCGATAAAGCAGGGAACAGTGACGGCATCCCTGATGCTGAAAAAGCTTGCCAGCTACCCCAAGCAAAACGGACTTGCCAAAGCACTGAGGGAAATTGGCCGTATTGAACGAACGCTGTTTATGCTCGACTGGTTCCGCGATCCGGCTCTGCGTCGGCGGGTACAGGCGGGACTGAATAAAGGAGAAGCCCGTAACGCGCTGGCGCGTGCGGTATTCCTGCACCGCCTGGGGGAAATCAGGGACCGGAAACCGGAAAATCAGAGCTATCGCGCCAGTGGACTGACGCTGCTGACGGCAGCTATCTCGCTGTGGAATACCGTCTACATGGAAAGAGCGGTCGAGGCCTTGAAGCGTAAAGGGCTGAAGATCAACGAGCAACTGCTGTCGCATTTGTCGCCGTTGGGCTGGGAGCACATCAATCTGACAGGCGATTATATCTGGAAAAGCAACCGGATACCGGCTTCCGGTAAGTTTCGTCGGCTGAGGCCAGCTAAAGTAGAGAGGTCAAAAAATAGCCTTAACGTACAATAATTTTCGATATCCAAACTGACCCCTGCATGAGCATCAGAAAAGAGATTTGGTACGTATCGGTGACAGCAGCTTTTATCCGGGCCTGTTTGTTGATGGAAATGGAATCTTACAACAGGTAAACCCTTCGATTATGGGAAAGGACGTTAAGGTAACTTGCCGTTGCTGTACCCACACCTATATGGGGGAGCCAGTCCCAGGGAAGTATGAGTAACATCACCTGCTATCCTGCCCCGGACGAGCCTTCCATCAGCGCCGAGCCGTTTTCATACTTTGACCGGGAACAATAATGTCAGTGCATTGACTGCAGAGGTCTCGAATCCAAACTTTGTGTAAAACGCCACGACTTCGTCATTTAAGGCATGAAAGAGAAGCGGGCATTTGGATACCTGGTTTATCATTTGAAAGTCCATGAAATCGTCCGGTCTCTTCAGGGCGACATTTTCACTTTGGATAAAGAAAAGCGGCAGGCGTTAAGCCCACCGTAACTCACCGGAAAAAGTCATCCACCGAATCGCTCCATTCATGGCCGGACACAGACCAAACCTTGTTAATCGGGGGTGGGTATCCGCTTCTGCAGTACCCATTTTTCCCCACGAAATCGAACGCTGCATGCGGATATCCGTTGATAAGGAGCACGCATTTCTGACTGTCTTCAGACCAGCCGATTTTAACGTCAGAAGGAATGTGGGCGTCTGATATATCCTCGACATTGTAGATATGCACTGCATCAAGAATCGGGTTTCCTTCAAGGGACTCATCGAGCGCATAGAAATACCCGGTCCGGCCGTCGTCTTCAAATACGGCCGCCAGCATCCCCTCCGGTGCCAGGCTTTTTATCACCTGCTCTTCTCCCACAATGAGCTGAGCCTGTAGCGTCACTAAAATTGTCATACCGATGACTCTCCTTTCCCTGAATGTCTGATAAGGCTACTTTCAAACTGGCAAGCAATCTACCATAACATCCCTGCGATGAATTCTCCCCTGACCTGCAGGCATTTTGTTGAAAAACGACTCCCGCTTAATCTGTGCAATCACCGTAGTTTCTGTTCTTCATTCAGTACTGAAGGACGTCCAACCCGCTTTCCGGCATCCCTCTTCCCTATACATGTCACTGTTTTCATAAAAGCCCGATCTACCCGGGAGGATAAGCACAGGAGCTGGAGTGGTCGATGGCAAGCCGTCCCAGGACAATGATCGGAATGACATCAGGTGCGTTGCGTCGGTATGTCCCAGGCACTGTCTTATGGCGGAAGCTACCCGAAGATAAACAATAATAACCGATGATCCGGTTCGTGTTTTCTGCGCAAACGGCATAGACACGGGAAATGCCGGTACTGTGGTTTCTGAGAGCCTTTGTCTTTAACCACTTATTAAGGGCAGGCACCTGGCAACAGAACATCAGCGATGTTATGTTCAGCCGTCAGGGATTCAGGCGCTCTCATTCCCATTGTGATTTGCGGTTCATCAGGTTATCGATTCGCGTCTTGCGCTCCGGCGTTATTGGGGCGTCAAGCTCCTCTATAAACGCCTTAAACTGGTTGTGATTGAGGAGAAACAGGCGTTGATCAAGCAGAATGTCCTGTGCTTCCCTGCAGGCGACCTCAAGCATAAAATCAGTCAGTGATTTTGAGACCAGGCTTGCGGCCATGTCGATCAGGTCACGCTGTGATTTTTTGGCTCGGATACTAATCGGAGCTTCACGAACTTCAGGTTTCATAGATACCCCATGTGTAGCAGATTTATATACAATTCAAATCTGGCACGCTTCGTCGGTTAGAAACACGAGCTGCATTGTACACTCATGCATCATTCAGGACTTATAAAGTTGTATCCAGCTGATAATGTCATCGAGCTGTTGGTTATCCAGTTGGCCGCAGTTTTCAAAAACAGTTTCAGCGACGTAGCCCAGCATTTTCTCGGTTGAAGAGCCTACACCAGCAACTCCACCCATACCCTGTCTGCCCTCATTTGTCAGTACTCTTCTGCCGCTGCCGGTAAGAAACTGCTTCGCTTCGATGTTCACTTATTATCTCCCTAACAAAGTTGGCGTTAATTCTGTTAAAGCGTTCGCCCGTAAGGCCCGTTCGCCACTTTCGGTGATAAGCGTAAGAACAAACCGCGTATCCACGGTATAAGCTCAGAGCTGTAACGAACAGCAGCCCCAGGGGAAATAGTCCGGTCAGAACCGGTACCTTACACCGGATTGATGTCTACTGTATGCCATAAATGAGGGAAAACTGGCGATGGCCATTCTCCTGATTCTGATCGCCGGCAAGTGCTGCAGGCAGCAAAAGAGCCTGCGTAAGACAACATACCCTTAAGGATCCTGACCTTCAACGTGCCAGGCCCACCGCCCCCGCGCGGACGAAAAAAAGAGAAAAAATAAAAAAAAGAAAAAAAGAATATGCCGAGAATGTGCACAGTCGCGACCCACGCAGAGCGTGGCGCTCCGGGGCAAAGGCTTTGCAGGGCTATAAGGCATGTTGTCTTACGTTTTGAGTGTGATGGTTACGAGCCCACCAGCTTTCATGAATTGTCCCGCCGGGTGGACTGCTATAAAGTGCATACCAGCACTGCAGCCCCTGCCGGTGATGATGAATAATTCCGTCCGGCGAGTATTGAGCAAGACCTTCACTACGTATTAAAACCTGGAACTCCGGGATGACGATGCCTGAGGTGATTTACCACCGGGAGTAAAAATTCGTTTATGGCGCCAGCAGCTGGTACCTGGCAGAGTTAAGTTCTTATCGCAAAGGATGATAAAAATGAGCCATGGCAAATGTGAGCCGACAAACACGAATGCCGCCGATTACAAGCTGTACGCGCGATTCGATGCTGGTGAAACGCTTGAAAGCGTTTTAGCCTCTCCACCGACCACGAAGCACAATAAAGTAACTTCTGAAGGAAACATCAGGACTGAACACAGAATGTGGATGGCGTGGAGAAAGAAGCATCCCAGACCACTCTGATTATCAGTGACGATTAATAAGGATAAAACATGCGAACGACAAGTATCACCCTGTGTCTGGTTTTGGCGAGTTTTGGTGTATCCGCTAAAATCCTTGCAGAGCCAGACCTTACTAACCAGGCAAATAAAACGTGTGCTAAACGAGATGTACTGGAACTGAAAGTCCCTTTAGAAGCCAATAATCCCTCCTCACCCACATGGGGTTTGGACAAGGGCATGGTGCAGGCCACAATTGACGCACTGAAAGAAAATCCAGACATCGCCCCGGCTGACTCTGTAGCCTGCCAACAGGCTGCAATAAAACAGTATCGGGCTGGGCAAAAACACTACAGTAAGCTCAGGTAGCTGCCGTGATGCCCACCAGCTGAAACCTGTGTGTGGTATAAAAAACCCCGTAGCGCTGGTGCAAAACAGACCAGCGCATTCCAGTTCTCAATCCCGTTCTGTGCTGTAGGCCCCTGTCGCATTCAGACCTGAATTACCGTGCAAGGAAACATGTCAGTAAGCCATCTGGATACAAAAACTGGTGGTATAGCCACTTTAGCGTAATGCTAATGTATGCGTACATTAGCTTTAAATTTATGTTATTTACCCTTCTCCCTTCCTGGATGCCTTAACCAGGGTCTGATAGTTGCGCTTTACCCGCTCAATTTCCGCCAGAGTTGCCGCCCAGTGCAGCCCTGCGGCGTGACGATATCTGGTTGCCATTTTTTCAACGGCCTCCGGAGTGCTGTCATCGCTGCGGTGCTGCCGTCCCTTCACCCCGAAAATTTCCACTATAAGCCACTGGCTACCGGTTCTGCCGAACAAGGCCTGACACAGCCGCCTCACGGCAAGCGGGGTCAGATCCGGGTCGGGATCATACGCGATGGTGGCAAAAATAAAACGCAGCATCTCAAAGGTTTTGTAGCGTTTTACCGCTGCCGCCAGCCGGGCAGCTCTTTGCGGCGCTTCCCAGCGGTCGTCGCTGTAACCTGCCACTTCAGAGAGATAGTCCTTCTCGAGTTGTTTAGCCGTGTAGCAACGTCCCCCCAAAAACATCCGCATAGCTTCTTTCGTTTCAGCTCTCACGAATCTTGTCCTCAGCCAAAGCTAATGTACGCATACATTAGCATTAAGTATCAGGTTAAACAAAAATCAGGAAACCGATCTGATTTAGTGCATGTGGCTGTCTCTTTTAAATTATCGCTTTTGCGTTATGGTATTCAGTTAATCCGATTTCTGAAATCCGGGCGTATACATGTTATCTCTTTTCCCGGTGGTCTACTGTAGTAGACAGAAAATACAGGAACCTCGATATTTCCATATCTTAATAAATTCTGTTCTTATATCCTCCGAAATCTTGATGGATGATATGGTGCTGCATCATACTATGGTTCTGTTTTTTATGTGGATTTCATCTTCTACGCTTGACGGGTATGCCTGACTTTTAATTTATGAAATCTTTCAATGCCAGAGCTGTTACTCTGGCATTAAATATGGCATGTGTCATGATTAGGTAACGAATGAAATGGAACAAATCCTCCTAATCAAGATTTTTTACTTAGAATCGATATTGCAGGCCCGCTGTAATCGTATAGTTTTTATTTGATATCCCGGCGGCATCTCCCCCAATGGAGGCGGACTCGCCACTGTTAGTATCAATAATCTGAGTCCCTCCCTTAGCCTCCTCATATTTACTGTAGGTGAACTCAGCAAATACTTTGGCGTTTGGAGTTACGTAATATCCGGCATCAATTGAAGTGCCATAGTAACGTGAACTGGTCGTCTTCTCACGGAAAGTTAAATCCCGCATGTAGTGCTCATCGTTATCGTGCGCCCGAACCCAGTCACTGAATTTAAACAATGCATTGAACTCAAAATCATTAATACGATACTGACCTACAAGGCCAATGTACGGCATGGAAAACCGCTGGCTATAGCCAATTCCACGTTCACCAGCAGGGAATTCTCCAGTATATGCACCATTATCGTAGTTATAGGAACCACCGGTTGCAGTCCAGCTGAATCGAGTCTCCTGATAACCAGCCATTACACCCGCTTTATAGTTTTCATTCTGGAAAACCCAGCCTTTTGCGTTCATATCGAATTCATTGGCATAGTTGACGTTCGTGCTGGGGTGGGATGAGTGGTCAGTCCATCCCGATTGATTATCGTTCATCCAGTCATAGTCGTCCATATGACCAGCCCCGGAAGCCAGGGATGTCCAGCCTCGTGCATTCAGTGTCAGAAACGAATATGCATCCCAGGAAATGTCGCCTTTTAAAATGGCTACATTCTTGATCTTCCAGTCCAGCTGGCTGACCTTTCTTCCTGTACCAGTATCATAAACCATTTCATGAGATTTACCGCTTAACATCCCGGCGGAGGTAGATACACTTACACTTTCCGGTGAGAAATTTGGCGTTAACTGCGTAGAGTCAGCATAAGCAGTACCTGAAAGCATGGCCATCATCAATGCAATTGTACTTTTGTTCATTTTTTATTCCCATAATGAAACATTTTTCCGTGTGTTGCAGAGATAGTTTAAAACTCATACAAATATGTAGCAACTGTCAATTTTTGTAATTTTAGGTTTCTGGAAACATATCCAGCATCTCTATTGAGGTTGATTAATAGGTATATAATTCAGTTTCTTATAGTTAAAATAGTCAGTGTAATCTTCTGATGGTTCTTGGACTGCGAACTCATATCACTCTCGGACGGCAGAATAATACAGACCACTGGAGCTATATCCATGGTCAGTAAGTGATCGTTCCTAACCATCGAGTACAGTAGACCTTTACCCACGAGGCTTCACAGGTTGCCTCACACAGTAGACACTTAACATGGGTTATATGTCGACTCTCGCATACAGTAGACCCTATTGGTGCATACCCGGCGATGCTCGGCCATTTAACCGGGCGTCGAATACAGTAGACAATTGCCTGTCAGCACGTAGCGGTGCATGGCTTGGCGTATCCAGTAGACACCAAAGTTGTTCGTAACCTGCATAACCAGAGAGGAGCGGCCATTTAACCGCACCTCGCATACAGTAGACCATTACCTGTCAGCACCTACCGGTGCGTTGGTTGTCGCATCCAGTAGACACCTGTTGTTCAGACCAGGCAAAACCAGCTCTGATCAGCCATAGCCCGATATCGCATACAATAGACCTTCCCCTATTTGGGCATAACCAATATGCGGTGATTGTCGAAAACAGTAGTCATAGGTACACGTGCTCCGGGATTAGAGCCCCTTCCCCGGCCAGAATACCCGCCGTGATGGACTGGTTTCCGCCAGACACAAAGCCAATACGCTAAGGTAACCACAGCCCTGCATGATTATACCGGTGTCCGGATGTGACGCATGTCGCATACTGTAGATAATATGCGATCTCAAGCATTACAACTGCCCGAGTTCTGTAGCCATGGCAGTATTGAAATACGATAGGCCATTATCCACCAGCTCATACCCTATAGCGTGAATGGGCGCACACAGTAGACATATGTGATGTAGCCCCCTGAAACACCAGACAGTAGCTG
>NZ_KV793392.1:0-633 GCF_001808475.1 Klebsiella sp. HMSC09D12
AGTAAAAGACCACCTTCTGAGAAGGTGGCTTTTGAGAATGCCCCCTGTAAGGGGGGCTACTGTTAACTTTCGACGACTACTCTAGCAATTCCATTTGCTGTTCATGCGTTTGTTCCGTTTTCTCCTGATGCCTCACATATCGTCTGATAATTTCTTCATTCACTCCCACCGTATCGACAAAGTAGCCTCGGGACCAAAAATGGTTTCCCCATAGCTTCTTCCTGATATGGGGAAAACGATTGTAAAGCCTGATTGCACTGCGTCCTTTTAGATGGCCCATTAGAGTTGATATCGAGATCTTCGGTGGGATGATGACGACCAGATGCACATGATCGGGCTGAACATTTAGCTCCAGAACCTCACAATCCTTTATTCCACAGAGGATATAGATCGTCCTGTACAGCTCCTTACCCAGCTTATCTTTCAGGATCCTGAATCGGTACTTGGGCGTCCAGACTATGTGGTATTTGCAACGCCAATATACATGTGATGAACTCCTGTAAAGTCCCATGTCGGTTTGTCTCCTTTTACTTGTGGTGAGTAAGCAGAGATATTCCGACATGGGCATTCTTCAGGCTATAGCCTTACAGGATCAATCACCACCTCCCTAGGAGGTGGTTTAGGGATGACAAT
>NZ_KV793393.1:0-9822 GCF_001808475.1 Klebsiella sp. HMSC09D12
CTCAGCAAAAGTTCGATTTATTCAACAAAGCCCTGCGCTGGTTGCAGCTAATGTGGGCTGATAATCAGCGGTAAATGCAGGCGTACCTATTTCAAATGCAGGTCGCTACACCTATAGACATGATCAGCGCAAGCACGTCTCAGATGTCCAAACGGTACGGATTTATACATGTTGACCAGGATGGTATGGGGAACGGAACACTAAAACGCTCCCGTAAGAAAAGCTTCCACTGGTATAAAAAAGTCATCGCCACGAACGGAAAAGACCTCAGTAGTTAACACAGCACAGCCCAGGCAGCACTGTGCTGTCAGGGCGTCCCATAATTCCGCGCGGATACCTCCCGGTCCTACTGTGCATTATTCCCGGGTACGGTCTTTCACCCAACGGCGGTATAATGCCGGATTCATACCGGTCATCCGGCTGAAGACCCTCCTGAAACTGCCCTCATCCGCGTAACCTGCATCAGTTGCGATCTGCTTTATGGTTTTAGCGGATGTTTCAAGTGCCAGCCTTGCCATTTCACACCTGATCCTGTCGATAAACTGTTTCGGTGACTCGCCTGTTTCCGCCTTTATACGCCTGTGAAAGGTTCGCTCCGAAATGGCAAGGCGCCGGCACAGCTCTTTTGTGGTAAGCAGCGTTGATGTTTCCTGCCTTATAAAAAATTCTGCACCGGGTAGAATACTGTCCGGCCGGCTGAGGTGCGCGGTGGGCATATAAACAGCCCTTGCGGGAGGCGTTGTATCCACTACAGCAAATTCTGCTGCAATGCGCGCAGCCTCCGTCCCCTCAAGCTGACGCACAACGTGTAAGGCCACATCAATCCATGAAAGCGGCCCGCCAGCCGTAACTATACGGTTATCCTCAGTCAGAGCATTGCCCCAGATGGCGTTTGCCCGGGGGTAACGGCGCTTGAGCTCATCGTACAGCCACCAGGTTGTCGTACATTTTCTGCCGTTGAGCAGCCCCGCCTCGCCCAGCATAAACACTCCGCTGCACGAGCCACAAGCCAGGGCGCCATGCACGTACTGTTGCCGTATCCATGACGCTATGCTGCCCAGTTTACCGAGCTGTGGCGGCGTGTTTGATGCATCGGGTACAAACCCGGGGATCAGAACCGCATCGCATGATTTGATATCTGCCAGTGCCGCATCGGCGGTGAGTAACCGCCCGCTTCCGTCGGTCACTGGCTGCCCGTCCGGACTTGCTGTCATGATATCAAAGGGTGACGGCTCCTTGCGAGCAGCTGATATGGCTCTTCCGGCAAGAGAGAACATATCAGCCAGCCCGGTATAGCCTGAAGCAAGGCATCCCGGGGAAGCAATAATGACTATCTTTTTCATCTCAGTCCTGTAATTGGCCGAAAAAGCCGGTTTAATGGCAGATTCGCCACAGTGCCATGTTGCCTAACCCTGATACAATAATTCTCGTAAGAAAGCCATGATTATTACAACAGGAGAAAGAAACAATGAGTACAACAGCAGGACTGATTTCATTTAAAGCGAGAGAAGGAAAAGGCGCTGAAGTAGCAGAGCGCATAGCCGCTGCTTTGCCTCATGTTAATGCAGAAGAGGGCACCACTCACTGGCTGGTGACCCGCTCAGAAACGAGTCCTGAAACGGTTTTCCTTGTAGATCTGTTCAGTAGTACAGACTCAAGGGAACTCCATATGTCCGGTGAAGCAGCTAAACAAATATTCGCTACCGTACCCGCTCTGCTGGCAGAAGAGCCACACATTCATCCTGCGGTTTTGATTGCGGCAAAAGGTATTTAATTCGGTACGTTGGCCTGACCCCACGCCTGTAGACAAATCCTGTCCTCACGACGAGGCCTGTTCGAAAGCCTCCCGACTGACGCCGCCGAGATGACTGTGGCGCCGGGCCCGGTTGTAGAACACTTCAATGTAATCGAAGATATCTGACGGACGGCTTTTCCTTAAATTCAGGTGTAAATCGTGGTGTGCCCATACGCTCCTCCTATACTCAAACTATAGGGCAGGAGCGTCTACCGGGGCGGGGTCAGTCCAGCCAATCGACGACACCATTTCGATAGTCGGCTCCTATCTCCGTTAACTCTGCCAGGCAGATGTCTGATGGGGTCTTAAACTGTAATGAAAGGAAATGACATATAAAATCACGTGCAGCTGTTGCATCTGGACCTGGTTAGCCGCTTGAGATCGTTGAGATTGATGTGGAACCACCTCGTAAACGTGAAGTTCTGGTAAAAATAACCCACACCGGTGTCTGTCATACCGATGCATTTACCTTGTCTGGTGACGATCCGGAAGGTGTCTTCCCGGCGGTTCTGGGGCACGAAGGTGCCGGCGTTGTTGTGGAAGTGGGTGAAGGCGTCACTAGCGTTAAACCTGGCGACCATGTTATTCCGCTTTACACCGCAGAATGTGGCGAATGTCTGTTCTGTAAATCCGGCAAAACTAACCTGTGTATCTCTGTTCGTGCTACGCAGGGTAAAGGACTCATGTCTGATGGCACCACCCGTTTCTCTTATAAAGGTCAGCCGCTTTTCCACTATATGGGCTGCTCCACCTTCAGTGAATATACCGTTGTCGCTGAAGTGTCTTTAGCCAAAATCAATCCGCAGGCGAATCATGAGCATGTGTGTCTTCTGGGTTGCGGTGTTACGACAGGTATCGGCGCAGTACACAATACCGCCAAAGTACAGCCAGGTGACTCGGTCGCTATTTTTGGCTTGGGCGGCATTGGCCTTGCAGCGGTGCAGGGTGCACGTCAGGCAAAAGCGGGGCGTATCTTTGCCATCGCTACCAACCCTGAGAAATTTGAACTGGCCCGCTCATTCGGGGCAACAGACTGCATTAACCCGAAAGACTATGACAAACCTATCCAGGACGTTCTCATTGAGCTGACTGGCTGGGGTGTTGACCACACGTTTGAGTGTATCGGCAATGTAAACGTCATGCGTTCTGCGCTTGAATCCGCGCACCGCGGATGGGGTCAGTCAGTTATCATTGGTGTCGCAGGCGCCGGTAAAGAGATCTCCACGCGCCCGTTCCAGCTGGTCACCTGTCGTGTATGGAAGGGCTCTGCTTTTGGTGGTGTTAAAGGCCGACCCAGCTTCCTGGCATGGTAGAAGACGCCATGAAAGGTGAGATCGATCTGGCGCCTTTCGTGACCCATACCATGGGTCTGGATGACATCAATGAAGCCTTCGACCTGATGCACGAAGGTAGATCTTTTCGTACGGTGATCCACTACTGATCACCGGATCCCTGACGTACTTCCGGGGAGCACTGGCGTGGTGGTTCTGGAAGATTATTCATCTGTATTTTTTAATTGGTACCTGAAACCGCCTGAGTGTCGCCATCAGCTGGGTCTGGAACCACAGCGTCGCGTACTGGGGAGCCCGCATTATCACGGGAGCCAAATCTCCGGTCCCGGGTACGCCGCCAGCCAGTTCTCATACAGAAGGCGGATCCGCAGGGTACCGCTGAAACTTCAGCGGTGTCCCACATGGTACCACCGGGCCCAGCTACAGCAACCTGTTTCCGGTCACACAAACGCTTTTTTCGACGGGCTTTCTGATCGAGCGGTCCGGCACACCACCAGATACCGTCACAAGAGGTGGCCTTATTAAGAGCGGACACACCTAACAAAGGAAATTCTATGGCAAAGAAACTTTTCGGTTATCATCCCATCCTGACTGACGACAGCAATTCAGTTGTGATTCGCGGTGCTCGCGAGAACAACCTTAAAGAGGTGGATGTTTCCATTCCGCGCAACGCATTGGTTGTTTTTTCGGGTGTGTCAGGCTCGGGTAAGTCTTCACTGGCCTTTGGCACCATTTATGCTGAGGCGCAACGGCGCTACTTTGAATCGGTTGCCCCTTACGCTCGTCGCCTCATTGATCAGGTCGGGGTTCCGGATGTGGATGCCATTGACGGACTGCCGCCAGCCGTTGCGCTTCAGCAACAACGCGGTGCCAGTAACGCGCGCTCCTCTGTCGGCAGCGTGACCACCTTATCCAGTCTGGTGCGAATGATGTACTCACGGGCGGGCGCTTATCCTGCCGGACAGACGATGCTGTATGCCGAGGATTTTTCTCCCAACACGCCGCAGGGGGCATGCCCTTCTTGCCATGGTCTGGGCCATATCTATGAGGTAACTGAAACACTGATGGTGCCCGATCCCTCACTTAGTATCCGTGAAAGGGCTATTGCTTCCTGGCCCCCGGCCTGGCACGGACAGAATCTGCGGGATATTCTGGTGACGCTGGGGTATGACATCGACACTCCCTGGAAAAATCTGCCAGCGGAAGACCGTCAGTGGATCCTTTTTACCGAAGAAACCCCCACGGTACCGGTTTTCCCGGGACTGAGTCCGGAAGATACGCGCGAAGCCGTCAGGAAAAAAATGACGCCGGGTTATATGGGGACCTTCACCGGGGCACGTCGTTATGTGCTACATACCTTCGCCAGCACGCAAAGCGCGTTGATGAGAAAACGAGTCTCCCGTTTTATGGAAGGCAAGCTGTGTCCGGTCTGTCACGGGAAAAGGCTGAAGTCAGAATCATTGTCCGTCACCTTTGCCGGTGTGGACATTGGTGAATTTATGCAGATGCCCTTAGACCAGCTGGCGGAATTGCTCCTTCCAATCTCCCGGGGGGATTTCAGTGCCCACCACGCCGGCGCAGATGCCGACAGGGATATCACCCGTCGGGATCTGACAGAGCGTGCTGCATCCGGAAAAGCGGTCCATTCCGTGACACCCGATGTCCGCCGGACATCGGCGTTATCGGAAGAGAAACGACTGGCGGCACAACGGCTGACCGGTGGTGTCATGGCCCGGTTGTATCAGTTGCAGAAGCTGGGGCTGGGTTATCTTACTCTGGACAGAGCAACCCCAACGCTATCTGCCGGAGAGCTTCAGCGACTGCGTCTTGCCACGCAACTCAGTTCGATGCTGTTTGGTGTGGTCTATGTTCTTGATGAACCGTCTGCGGGTCTGCACCCCTCAGACAGTAAAGCGCTTTACGATGCGCTTGAGAACCTTCGTGATGCCGGCAACTCGGTGTTTGTCGTTGAACATGATCTTA
The DNA here is from genome assembly GCF_001808475.1 of Klebsiella sp. HMSC09D12. Lineage (NCBI taxonomy): Bacteria > Pseudomonadati > Pseudomonadota > Gammaproteobacteria > Enterobacterales > Enterobacteriaceae > Klebsiella > Klebsiella sp. HMSC09D12. Next base: position 5,071 of record NZ_KV793393.1, read on the forward strand.
ACCTGATGCGACGGGCGCAATGGCTTGTTGATGTGGGACCGTCGGCTGGTGAACAGGGAGGGCATGTTCTCTACAGTGGTATTCCTGAAGATCTGAAAGCCGTCACCCAATCTCGTACCGCGCGTTATTTATTTGATGAAGTCCGGCCACCACAATCTTTTGCCCGTATCCCATCCGGGTGGCTGAAACTGCAGGGGATCCATCGCCACAATCTTAAGTGGATCGATGTTGATATTCCTCTGGGTGTGCTGACAGCCGTGACGGGAGTCTCTGGCTCCGGTAAATCCAGTCTGATTGCCCAGGCCTTACCGGAACTGGTGCTTTCTTCACTTGGCGGTGAGCCAGAAGACGTGCTTTCCGAAGCCAGCGACGCTGAGGGGCCATCCGTAACGGAGAAAACGTACGGTACCCTGACCGGTGATACCGGACTGGTAAAGCGTCTGGTTCAGGTTGACCAGAAACCGATAGGCAGGACCCCCCGTTCAAACCTGGCGACATATACCGGGTTGTTTGATCCTGTTCGTAAGCTCTTTGCCGGAACGACTGACGCCAAACTCCATCATTACGATGCGGGTCAATTCTCTTTCAATGTGGCAAAAGGCCGCTGTGCAACCTGTGAAGGTGAAGGATTCGTCAGCGTGGAGCTGTTGTTTATGCCGAGCGTGTATGCACCGTGCCCGACCTGCCATGGCGCGCGGTATAACCGGGATACTCTCAGGGTCTGCTGGCAGGACAAAAATATCGCGGAGGTCCTGCATATGACGGTGGATGAAGCCAGTCAGTTCTTTGCGACTGAAGAACCAGTGGCTCGTCCCCTCCGTCTGCTGAGTGAAATTGGTCTGGGCTACCTGCGTCTGGGACAACCAGCAACCGAGTTATCCGGAGGGGAGGCGCAAAGGATCAAGCTGGCAACCGAACTACAACGTAGCCAACGTGGCCACACGTTGTATATCCTAGATGAACCGACAACCGGCCTGCATGCTTCAGACGCCGACCGCCTCCTTGTGCAGCTGCAGCGGCTTGTTGATGCAGAAAATACGGTGATAATGATTGAACACGATATGCGGGCGGTTACTCAGGCAGACCAGGTTATCGACATCGGTCCTGGAGCGGGACATGAGGGAGGACGCCTGGTTGCCGCAGGAACTCCCGAACAGGTATCGCAGGTCAAAGAAAGCCGTACCGCACAGTATATTGCCAGGGAACTCTCACGGAACGGTTAAAAAGGGCTGTGTCGTCATTGCGTCAATGGCGGCACATTCCCGGCGTGTTCTGTATCAGTAATCTCCCGCAGGTATAATTTCAGCGCATCCCACTGGTTCAGCGCGTACGCGAACGCCTTCGACAGCTCCGAGTGCCGTGACAGCGTTTTCTGCTTTTCACGCAGCCAGCCCTCCAGCGCGGTCAGCAGCGGTACCGCTTTTTCCTGCCGAATGGCCAGCCGTTCCGCCGCGCTTTTGCCCCGGATGCCCGCCTCGATGCCATACAGCTCGCCGATACGGCACAGCGCTTCGGTCGTGGTGTCAGAGGGCGTCCGCACGTGCACGTCGTGGATTTTGCGCCGCGCGTGCGTCCAGCACGCCGCTTCCTTTAAATGGCCTTCGCGGTACAGCTCGTTGAACCCGGCGTACGCGTCCGCCTGCAACACCCCGCTGAACCCCGCAAGATGCGACTGCGGATGTGTAACGCTGGCGTGATAGAAATTTTAAGTCAGTCATCAGGTGTCCACCTAATTAGAATAAGGGGACGCTTAAATTACAGGAGAGGCGAATTTAACCAGACAGTGCTGAGTTGACGCTTACTAATCAATGAGAGTGAAGTCGGGTGCAAATTAAACTACCTTTCTCAACAGCAAAGGCGTAGAAACCCTACCCTCGCAGGGTTTCTACGCCTGGTAATATGCCCATGACAGTCTCTAAGACTGCTAAGAGCTAAATAAGCGTTCCAAATAGTAGATCACTTTAGGGGAACTCAGCCCGGATTGTGCGATCTGATCAATCGCCAAAAAGAAACAAACCACCAACCGGACTGAGCGATGCCGATCATAGCACCCATCCCCCGCGCTGAACGACGCCTGATGCAGAAAACTATCCATAAAACGCGTGACAAAAATCATGCACGCAGACTCACTTCTCTGCTGATGTTGCACCGGGGCGATCGTGTCAGTGACGTAGCCAGAACACTCTGTTGTGCCCGTTCATCCGTCGGCCGCTGGATTAACTGGTTCACGCTGTCGGGAGTTGAAGGCCTGAAATCATTACCCGCAGGACGTTCCCGTCGCTGGCCATTTGAGCATATCTGCACATTATTACGTGAACTGATAAAACACACGCCGGGCGATTTTGGTTATCAGCGTTCCCGTTAGAGTACGGAACTGATGGCAATAAAAATCAGAGAGATAACAGGCTGCTGCCTGCATGCTTCGACGGTGCGTCGCTGGTTACCCGCCGCCGGTCTGGTGTGGCGCAGAGCCGCGCCCACACTGCATATTCGCGACCCGCACAAAGATGAAAAAATGGCGGCAATCCACAAAGCGCTGGACGAATGTAGTGCAGAGCATCCGGTGTTTTACGAAGATGAGGTGGATATCCATCTCAATCCTAAAATCGGTGCAGACTGGCAGAGACGGGGCCATCAGAAACGCGTTGTCACGCCGGGGCAGAACGAAAAATATTATCTAGCGGGAGCACTCCACAGCGGTACGGGAAAAGTCAGCTACGTTGGTGGAAACAGTAAAGGTTCACCCTTATTTATCAGCCTGTTAAAACATCTGAAGGCGACTTACCGGCGGGCAAAAACCATCACGTTAATCGTTGATAACTATATTATTCACAAGAGCAGAGAAACGCTGCGTTGGCTGAAGTGCAACCCGAAGTTCAGAGTCATTTATCAACCTGTTTACTCGCCGTGGGTTAATCACATTGAAAGGCTATGGCAGGCGCTGCACGAAACCATCACCCGGAATCATCAGTGCCGGTCAATGTGGAAACTGTTGAAAAAAGTACGCCACTTTGGCAATGACTCCAATTTACTGATAGTGTTTTATGTTCAGATAGTGCCCGATGACTTAGTCATGCAGTTCCACTGATTTTGAGAACGACAGGGACTTCCTGCCCAGCCTTGCCAGATGCTGTCTCAGATTCAGGTTGTGTCGCTCAATTCGCTGCGTGTAACGCTTACTGATGACGTGCAGCTTTTCCTTCAGACGTGACTCATACAGCGGCCAGCCGTCCGTCATCCATACCACCACGTCAAAAACTGACAGCAGGTTCAGAAGACGCTCCAGTGTGGCCATAGTGCGTTCACCGAAAACGTGGGCTACCACCGCCCTGCGTATCCTGTCATACGCGTAAAACAGCCAGCGCTGACGTGATTTGGCCCCGACGTAACCCCATTGCTCGTCCATCTCCGCACAGACGATGACGTCACTTCCCGGCTGGATCCGGGAGGTTACTGACTGCGGCCTGAGTTTTTTAAATGGCGCAAAATGGTGTTGAGGCCCACGCCCATTAGTCGTGCGGTGGCACGGCAACCGACGCCGTTCATAGCCATATCAATGATTTTCTGGTGTGTGCCGGGCTGGGATGCGGCATAAGTGAAGGTGAGCTGCCATGTTTTACGGCAGTGAGAGCAGAGATAACGTTGATGCCCGGCAGTACTTTTGCCATTACGCATCACGCCTTCAGTAGCGGAACAGGAGGGACAGCAGACGGAGACTGAAGCCACGGGAGCACCTCAAAACACCATTATACACTAAATCAGCAAGTTGGTAGCATTACCGTACATGAGCATGTGGATAATGTGAGGTATAATTTGTGCTCAAAATATTACGTCAAACCTGCTGCTGACCATCCCTGGATGACACGGCGAACGCAGAGTAAAGATGATGTGAAGCCGCCAACGTTACCCAGAAAGAAAGTAGGCCCGGATACGACTCCAAAATAGTGCTTACAGCATTAGTTAATTGCGATTAAGGGTTGCATTATAAATGTCGTCGTTTTCGCGTTTGCCTATGCCGATAACAGTGACTGTGACAATGTCGTCCTCTACACGATAGACAAGGCGGTATCCGGCACCACGTAGCTTAATTTTATACTGGTCCTTACGTCCATGTAGCTGTGATGCCGGAACTCTGGGGTTCTCCAGGCGCTCTTTGAGCTTCTTTTTGAACTGTACCTGTAGTGTATGACCCAGCTTCTTCCATTCTTTCAGCGCGGATTCGTTGAAAGCCAGCTTATAGGTCATCAATATTGACCTCTATAACCTTTTCTCCGCTTCGCTCATCAGCCATCCGTCCCAGCTCTTCATCTTCCAGAAGCTCCATCAACTGGGCATAGAGTGCCGGTGGCACACAGTAGAATGCAGGCTCATTACGATTAAGAATGGCTACCGGAGCGCCATCCCCGGCGTGGAAAGTACCCATAGGGTCACGTTTAAGTTCAGTAATGCTAGCTGCTGTAGTGGTCAGAACCTGAAATGCCATAATGTTACCTCCTAGGTTTAAGTGTTCATTGTAGCGCGTTTAAAAGCATTCTTAAAGGTGCTTTTAATTGAGTTCTACCCGGTGAAAATGCCGGGGACATGTTATGACTTAATGAGAAAAGTTGCAGAAACAGGGGGGAGGGGAGGCAAATGTATTGAAATTAGAACCTAAGCACTTTTGTGTATTTATGGCGTTGTTGAATAAATCAGATTCGGGGCGAGTGTCCCTGTAGCTGGTTGTGTTTTCAGGCAATGCGCACGCTTTCTGGC
>NZ_KV793394.1:0-522 GCF_001808475.1 Klebsiella sp. HMSC09D12
GCGTTAAAGCCAAAATGGTGGCGATCACCACCACATCTGGCACCGGCTCTGAAGTCACGCCGTTCGCCGTTGTTACCGATGATGCAACCGGGCAGAAATACCCGCTGGCTGACTATGCCCTGACTCCGGATATGGCGATTGTTGATGCTAACCTGGTCATGGAAATGCCGAAATCCCTGTGTGCTTTCGGTGGTCTGGATGCGGTGACCCATGCGCTGGAAGCTTACGTTTCCGTACTGGCTTCCGAGTTCTCCGACGGCCAGGCGCTGCAGGCGCTGAAGCTGCTGAAAGAAAACCTGCCGGCGTCTTACCATGAAGGTTCTAAGAACCCGGTAGCGCGTGAGCGCGTACACAGTGCTGCAACAATCGCCGGTATTGCGTTTGCTAACGCCTTCCTGGGTGTATGTCACTCCATGGCGCACAAACTGGGTTCTCAGTTCCACATTCCTCACGGTCTGGCGAACGCCCTGTTGATCAGCAACGTTATCCGCTATAACGCCAACGACAACCCGACCAAACAGA
>NZ_KV793394.1:542-9706 GCF_001808475.1 Klebsiella sp. HMSC09D12
CGGGTGACCGCACCGCAGCGAAAATCGAAAAACTGCTTGGCTGGCTGGAAGAAATTAAAGCTGAACTGGGTATTCCTAAGTCTATCCGCGAAGCTGGCGTGCAGGAAGCTGACTTCCTGGCCCACGTTGATAAGCTGTCTGAAGACGCATTCGATGACCAGTGCACCGGCGCCAACCCGCGCTATCCGCTGATTGCCGAGCTGAAACAGATTCTGCTGGATACCTACTACGGTCGCCATTACGTCGAAGGCGGCGTGGAAGAGAAGAAAGAAGCCGCGCCGGGTAAAGCTGAGAAAAAAGCGAAGAAATCCGCTTAATCTCACAGTAGTCAAGAACGTTAATACCAGCCCCATCTTATGATGGGGCTTTTTTTATCTCCCCCGTTCAGCGGCCCACATAAGGTCTCAGACGGCCGAAATGTATAATCAAGGGTTCAGGGTTGAGTAATAAAAAAAGGCGCTATATAAGCGCCTGAGAGGGTCTCACGGGAAGGTATTAGCAGGTGTGCTGCCTGTTCTGCACAAAGCTTAAAGAACCGACGCTCAACGCCTCCTTATAATGCTTGCGGCAGACGGACACATAGCGTTCATTACCGCCAATCACTACCTGTTCCCCCTCATTGTACGGCCGCCCCTCCTGGTCGAGGCGCAAAACCATGCTCGCTTTACGACCGCAGAAACAGATAGTTTTTAATTCAACCAGCTTATCTGACCACGCCAGCAAATATTGACTGCCGGTAAAAAGTTCACCGCGAAAATCAGTACGCAGTCCATAGCACAGCACGGGAATATCCAGCTGGTCTACGACTTCAGACAGCTCATGCACCTGTTCGCGCGTCAAAAACTGGCTCTCATCAACTAATACGCAGTGAATCGGCTGACGTCTATGTTCGTCGGCAATGTCGGTAAATAACGCTGTCTGCGTATTATACAACCGCGCCGGCGAGGAGAGGCCAATCCTTGAACTCACTTTCCCTGAACCAAAGCGATCGTCAATCTCTGCGGTATAAACCAGAGTACGCATCCCTCGCTCCTGGTAATTGTATGAAGACTGCAACAGAGCGGTAGACTTGCCTGCATTCATTGCTGAATAGTAGAAATAAAGTTGTGCCATCGGCCGCGTAACCCCAATCAATGTGTTTTTTCGCAGCAAAATTGTATCATATATTCACTCACTATCAGCCCTCACCGTGTGGGTATTGCCGGGAATGTTCGGTCAACGAATGCCTGATAGATTAAGCATCTTAATTGAAGGGGAATGCCTGCTATTCGTGCGCCAACAGCGGTCCGCTCTCACATCGCTATTGCGCTTTTGTGCTTACCAGGCATTTTTCTGATAGCTATAACCGCGCTGGACAAGTGTTTTATATTAAACATCATCGCCGCTGCTGCGCTAATACTGACAATGATATTTATCCATGCAAAGTATAATTTTTCTCATCGCGCAACAGAAAAAGCATACTATCTCAGGGTTTTAGCTTATGTTTTCCACCGCGCTATAAGCAGGAAAGATGTGAACCCGCACATAAAATTTAAGTTAAATGAATTAATTCCCGAGACAAATAACAAGTTATTTTGACTTCCTTACATTCTCCCCTATTGCACATCTGAATTTATCGCTCTATTATTAGACCAACAAACCACCCCACAATATAAGTTTGAGATTACTACAATGAGCGAAGCACTTAAAATTCTGAACAACATCCGTACTCTTCGTGCACAGGCAAGAGAATGCACCCTTGAAACGCTCGAAGAAATGCTGGAAAAATTAGAAGTTGTCGTTAACGAACGTCGTGAAGAAGAAAGCGCTGCGGCTGCGGAAATTGAAGAACGCACTCGTAAACTGCAGCAATACCGTGAAATGCTGATTGCTGACGGTATTGATCCTAATGAACTGCTGAGCACTATGGCTGCAGTTAAAGCGGGAACTAAAACCAAGCGCGCTGCACGTCCGGCTAAATACAGCTACGTTGACGAAAATGGCGAAACTAAAACCTGGACTGGTCAGGGTCGTACTCCGGCAGTGATCAAGAAAGCGATGGATGAGCAAGGTAAAACGCTGGACGATTTCCTGCTGTAATATCCCCGCGCATCCGTTTAAAAATCCCGCTTCGGCGGGATTTTTTTTATCCGCTAATCGGACCTGTGCCCTGCGGACATAAAAAAACCGGGAAACGAATCTCGCTCCCGGTCCTGCATTGTGTGGCGATCAATTACTTCGCGATGGCTTTTTCCAGCCAGGATTTAAATTCAGCGCCCAGCGACTTATGGCGCACGCCATATTCAACGAAGGCCTGCATATAGCCCAGCTTATTACCGCAGTCGTGGCTTTTGCCTTTCATATGATAGGCTTCAACGGTCTCTTTTTCGATCAGCATATCGATGGCATCGGTCAGCTGAATTTCGTCACCGGCTCCCGGAGGCGTTTTTGCCAGCAGCGGCCAGATATCGGCGCTCAGCACATAGCGACCTACAACTGCCAGGTTAGACGGCGCTACGTCCGCTTTCGGTTTCTCAACAACGCCGACCATCGGTACGCTCTCACCCGGCTGCAGGGACTGGCCCTTGCAATCGACAACGCCGTACGCGGTCACGTCAGCAACCGGCTCAACCATAATCTGGCTGGCTCCGGTCTCATCAAAACGAGCGATCATTTCCGCCAGGTTATCGCGGGACAGATCGGATTCATATTCGTCAAGAATAACGTCCGGTAAAATAACCGCGACCGGCTCATTGCCGACAACCGGATGCGCACACAGCACAGCATGGCCCAGACCTTTAGCCAGCCCCTGACGCACCTGCATAATAGTCACGTGCGGCGGACAAATAGATTGCACTTCTTCCAGCAGCTGGCGTTTTACACGTTTTTCCAGCATGGCTTCCAGTTCAAAACTGGTATCGAAATGGTTTTCGATGGAGTTTTTAGAAGAGTGCGTCACCAGAACAATTTCTGTAATCCCGGCGGCGATACATTCGTTAACAACATATTGAATTAATGGCTTATCTACCAGCGGCAGCATTTCTTTCGGAATAGCCTTAGTAGCGGGCAACATCCTGGTGCCTAATCCCGCAACCGGGATGACAGCTTTTCTTACTTTTGAATTAAGCGCAGCCATTGAAATCTCCTGGACTGTTCGTTTTTTAAACTTCTCGTTAATAATATGGTATCGAGTATATCAGCCTGTTCAGTTGAACCTGTTCCGAAAAGGATTAGATATCTCCGAATTAGGAATTTTACGCATTAAACCCGGCGATAGTACCACCACAAAAGATCGCGTGGTAATCCCACTTGGGTAAAAATAAGCGCAATTGTTCACTCCGCAGACAACATAAGGCGTAAACGTCCCCCGGCCCCCCAAATTTGGCACTGCCATGATGCGCAGCGTTGACTAATTTGGTTGAGATAGGCATTACCCAGGGTACCTAACGGAACGCCATTGCTAATCTGAATTTGGTGTTCCCCCGTATTCAACGTGCCATTCAAACCCGCGGAAACCAAAATTAAATTTTTCAAGCCGCTATGGTAATACCCTACCAATAATGGAAATTGCCCCGGCAGGTTAGCCTGACGCAGTAATTGATTGACCTGTTTAAGCAGGCTCCCCATCTCCGGTAAACGCTGTCCCTGATGAGCAAGCTGCTCCTGCAGCAGGCCATTGAAAAGGGCGCGCAGTAATAAAGCAGCAAGAACCCCATTATCACCCGCTCGCGTGACGTCCAGACAATAAAACGCCAGATCGTTTTCTGATAGCGGCGCAATGTCGAGCACGAGACCGGGCTTATCGACGGAGACAAGCTGCCGATAGTGAATACGGCAGTTCGACATCTCCTGTTGGACCGGGGGCTGAAGCTCCTGTAGCAGCCTTGACGCCGCGGAGGGATCGCTGACCAGCGCGTCCCAATCCTCAAACAGGCGTTCCTGCTCTTCGACACGAGAATTAAACATGTTGGGGTATAGGCAGGCGTACACGGTTTCTCGCAGGCGATCGAAATCTTTTACCGGTTTAAGAAGAATGTCCTGCACGCCAAGGCGCAGCGCTTTGGCGATATCCGCCATATTTTCCGTCGCTGAAATCATCAGAATCGGCAGCTGCTCGCCCTGATTGCGCACATGCTCCACCAGCTGCAGGCCGTTCATTCGCGGCATGGAAATATCGCATATCATCAAATCGGGTTTTGACTCGGCCATTTTTTGAAGTGCATCCACGCCATCTTCCGCCTGGACGATGGTCGCGCCCAGCGAAGCTAACCAGGTGTGCATAAGTGAGCGGAAAACGGGTTCGTCTTCAACTATCAGAATCTGTTTTCCCGCCAATGGCTGCGTCATGATCTCTCCCCTGACTGACGATAAGTTAATAGTGGCACGCGATTCACGCTACCGCCTGTCAGAATTTACTTAAGTATGCATCAAATGCGCTACACGGAGGTACGCACTAAAGGTAATAGTTCATCCATTCTCTTTTCCACTGCCAGATGTCCGGCAGCGATAGCTTCGCCGGCACGGTGGAAATCCAGCGTGGAGATTTGCGGGCAAAAGGGCTGAATCAGGATATCCGGCGGGTCGCCCGCCATACGGTTTCGCTTAAGACGATTTTCCAGAACCTGAATGGAAGTCGACATGATCTCCATTGCCGTCGGCGCTACCGTCGCCCGACGTGAGGTCATACGCGCCAGGCGGGAGCGCAGCCGTGAATGCCACGAAAAATCTTCTTCGGCCTCTGGACGCGGCACCTCCATGGATAATAAATCCTGCTGCATCAGATGCGCGTCGTGCTGCAAATCAACGGCAATAACGATATCCGCGCCCATTGCCCGAGCCAGGGATACCGGCACGGGATTAACCACCGCGCCATCCACTAGCCAGTAACCATTATGCATGACCGGCGACATCAGACCAGGCATACTGCACGAGGCACGAATCGCCAGATGCAGATCCCCTTCCGTAAACCACAGTTCGCGACCGGTACTTAAATTGGTGGTAACTGCCGCAAAACGACGCTCGCAGCGTTCAATCTCGGTGACCGGTAGCAGTGTACGATATTGGCTAAATACCCGTTCGCCCCGCAGCAAGCCCCCTCGCTGCCAGGAGAGATCCATTAATTTCAGGACGTCCCAGTTGCTAAAAGAGCATACCCATTTCTCCAGCGCCGGAAGGCGGTTGCAGGCGTAAGCCGCCCCCACCAGTGAGCCAATAGAGCACCCTGCGATGACATCAACGTCGATGCCCGCACGCTGTAATGCATTAATCACACCGATATGCGACCACCCGCGGGCGGCTCCTGCCCCTAGCGCCAGACCGATCTTGAGCTTTCTCATTCTTACCGAAACATATCCTTCCACTCCGGGCATGGCATCATCGCCATACCTCAGTTAACATATTGCGCTTTGGCGGCGTAGCGCCGTCTTTCTTTATCCCATGGAGGCCGTTTTGTCGCCATTATGCCCCTGCGGCAGCGCTCTGGAGTATAGCGCATGTTGTCAGCGTTATCTGGCTGGCACGCAGCTTGCGCCAGATCCGTCACAGCTGATGCGTTCCCGCTATAGCGCATTTGTTATGCAGGACGCCGACTATCTGATTAAAACCTGGCACCCCTCCTGTCAGGCGCAACAGTTTCGCGCGGACCTGGAGAACGGGTTTAAGCAAACTCAATGGCTGGGTCTCACCGTCTTTGCTGCCGATGAAGGCAGAAGTCCCGATGAAGGCTACGTCAGCTTTATCGCGCGTTTCACTGACAATAACCGCTCCGGCGCCATTATTGAACGATCCAGATTCTTAAAAGAAAACGGACAGTGGTACTATATTGACGGAATGCGACCGCTGATCGGTCGTAACGACCCCTGCCCTTGCGGTTCAGGTAAAAAATTTAAAAAATGCTGCGGCCAGTAAGCCAGCAGCAGGAATAGCAAACACTACAGGATTTTCCCCGCGATGCATTCACTACAACGTAAAGTACTACGCACCATTTGCCCTGATCAGAAAGGCCTCATCGCGCGTATCACGAATATCTGCTATAAGCACGAGCTGAACATCGTGCAGAACAATGAGTTCGTTGACCACCGGACCGGCCGCTTCTTTATGCGTACCGAGCTCGAGGGTATTTTCAATGACTCCGTTCTCCTGGCTGACCTCGACAGCGCGCTGCCGGAAGGCTCGATTCGTGAGCTCAACCCAGCAGGCCGCCGCCGTGTCGTCATTCTGGTGACTAAAGAGGCGCACTGCCTCGGCGATCTGCTGATGAAAGCCAACTATGGCGGGCTGGACGTAGAAATCGCCGCCGTCATCGGCAATCATGAAACCCTGCGCTCGCTGGTTGAACGCTTTGATATTCCCTTCCAGCTGGTGAGCCATGAGGGGCTAACCCGCGAAGAGCACGATAAGCAGATGGGTGATGCTATCGCCGCCCATGAACCGGATTACGTCGTGCTGGCGAAATACATGCGGGTGTTGACCCCCGAGTTTGTCTCCCGCTTCCCGAATAAGATTATCAATATTCACCACTCATTCCTGCCGGCGTTTATCGGCGCGCGTCCGTATCATCAGGCCTATGACCGCGGGGTGAAGATTATTGGCGCAACCGCCCACTACGTGAACGATAATCTGGATGAAGGCCCCATCATCATGCAGGACGTTATTCACGTCGATCACACCTACACCGCAGAAGATATGATGCGCGCTGGCCGCGACGTTGAGAAAAACGTTCTGAGCCGCGCATTGTACCAGGTGCTTGCACAGCGGGTGTTTGTTTACGGCAACCGAACGATTATTCTTTAATCGATAATGAAATTAACTGGTTAGCTTTACGGCTTTACGCGTAAAAATCAGGCAACCAGTTTATTTTTAGCAAACGAATACTTTACAGTGGCGCGTCATTTGATATGATGCGCCCCGCTTCCCGATAAGGAAGCAGGCCAGTATTAAGCATTACCCCGTGGTGGGGTTCCCGAGCGGCCAAAGGGAGCAGACTGTAAATCTGCCGTCATCGACTTCGAAGGTTCGAATCCTTCCCCCACCATCACTTCCCTGCAGTACCTCAGCAAAATCAAATAATCAAACCGTCTTAGTTAGCTCTTTTATTGCTCCAGAACTGATTCTGTATTTCTGCCATATGTGCCCCGGCGGCGCTACAAGGGCATGCTGTCTGTAGCCCGGCCAGGCGTAGCGCCGCCTGGAGCAGACCGCACCAATGAAAAACCCTGCCGCAGCAGGGTTGAGCTTTACACGAAATAGAATCAGCGACGGGCGCGAACAATCTGGTATTTGCGCGTCAGGTACTCGACCGGCGCGCTCCAGATATGCACCAGACGGGAGAACGGGAACAGCACAAACAGCGTCATCCCCAGCACCAGATGCACGCGGAAAATAAACGCCACGCCGTCCAGATGCTGCGAAGCCCCGCCGTGGAAGGTCACCACCGACTGCGCCCAGCCCACCAGCTTCATCATTTCGCTACCGTCCATATGCTGAGCGGAGAACGGAATAGTCAGCAGACCCAGAGCGCACTGCACCATCAGCAGGGAGAGGATCAGAATATCCGCTCCGGTGGTGGTGGCGCGCACGCGGGGGCTCAGCAGACGGCGTTTCAGCAACAGTAGCCCGCCCACCAGCGTCATGACGCCGCAGGCGCCGCCCGCGATCATCGCCATCTTCTGCTTCACGTCAACCGGCAGGAATGACTCGTACATCCAGTGCGGCGTCAGCATGCCGAGAAAATGACCGGCAAAAATTCCCAGAATACCGATATGGAACAGGTTCGAGGCCAGATTCATCCCTTTACGGTCCAGCATCTGGCTGGAGGCCGCACGCCAGGTGTACTGCCCATAGTCGTAACGTAGCCAGCTGCCGACCAGAAATACCGTCCCGGCGATATACGGATAGATGTCAAAGAAGAACATATTCAGGAAGTGCATTAGTGCTGTCCTCCGTTAGAGATATTCAAATATTGCGGGGCAACGGCTCCGGCAAAACGACGCTGGTGAGCGGAGATCTCCGACTCGCCGCAGCCCTGATCGGCAAAGAATTTCACCTGTTCTTCTTCCCAGACGGCGTCCAGCGCCTGCGGCGTATCGTCGCGGGCCTCATCGGCGATTTTTTCCGCCACTTTCTGGCTATCTACCTGGGCGTGTGCCAGCTTGAGCAGCAGCTCAAACAGTACCGCGTAGCGGCTATCGCGCTGCTGCAGGCGAGCGCTCAGTAGACCGAGAATCGGCGCAACGTCCTGCAATCCGCCGCGCGCTTCCGCCTCCGGCAGCTGCGCCAGATACTCAAGATACAGCGGGAGATGATCCGGCAATTCGCGGCTATCCAGCTGCAGACCGTGGCGTTCATACTGCGCCATCAAGTCGACCATTGCCTGGCCGCGATCGCGGGATTCGCCGTGCACGTGCTCAAACAGCAGCAGCGAGGTCGCACGGCCGCGATCGAACAGCTCACTGTAGCGAGACTGCGCGTCCAGCACATCCTGGGCGGTCAGGTCGCGCAGGAAAACGCTCAGCTTATGGGCATCCTCCGGCGCGAGCTTTTCCGAAGAGGCAATAGCGTCGAACAGCTCCTGCTGATGCTGCCATAAGGCAGCGTCAGGGTACTCAAGAAGGCGCGACACAATGACGAGTTCAATCATGGGTGCGGCTCCGTTTTGCTGGTGACGTCGATAGCATCGATACGGCGGCTGTTGAACAGATTAAACTGGCTATCAGAACCGTGGCATCCGTCACCGAAGGTGAAGCCGCAACCGTTTTTCTCCGGGAAAGCATCGCGGGCCTGCTCGCGATGGCTGCTCGGCACCACGAAACGGTCTTCGTAGTTGGCGATAGCCAGATAGCGATACATCTCCTGCGCCTGGGCTTCAGTGAGGCCAACCTCTTCCAGCGCCCGGGTATCCAGTACGCCGTCTACGGTTTCCGCGCGTTTGAAGTGGCGCATCGCCAGCATGCGTTTCAGCGCCAGCAGCACCGGCTGGGTATCGCCCGCGGTTAGCAGGTTTGCCAGATACTGAACCGGGATACGCAGGCTTTCGACGTCCGGCAGAATACCGTTGCTGCCCAGTTCACCCGCATCGGCGGCTGACTGAATCGGCGACAGAGGCGGCACGTACCAGACCATAGGCAGGGTGCGATATTCCGGATGCAGCGGCAGCGCCAGCTTCCAGTCCATCGCCATTTTGTACA
>NZ_KV793394.1:9726-49018 GCF_001808475.1 Klebsiella sp. HMSC09D12
GCTTCCAGTCCATCGCCATTTTGTACACCGGCGACTGCTGGGCGGCTTCGATAACCCCCTGCGGCACGCCGTCCTTCAGCGCCTGCTCAATCACTTTCGGGTCGTTCGGGTTGAGGAACACGTCCAGCTGACGCTGATACAGGTCTTTCTCATTCTCCGTGCTGGCGGCATTTTCAATCGCGTCCGCGTCATACAGCAGCACGCCGAGGTAGCGAATACGCCCCACGCAGGTTTCCGAACAGACGGTCGGCATCCCGGATTCGATACGCGGGTAGCAGAAAATGCACTTCTCTGATTTGCCGCTCTTCCAGTTGAAATAGATTTTCTTGTACGGGCAACCGGTGATGCACATGCGCCAGCCGCGGCACTTGTCCTGGTCGATCAGCACGATGCCGTCTTCTTCACGTTTATAGATCGCGCCGCTCGGGCAGGTCGCGACGCACGCCGGGTTCAGACAGTGTTCGCACAGGCGCGGCAGATACATCATAAAGGTGTTTTCGAACTGGCCGTACATCGCCTTCTGCATGTTTTCGAAGTTCTGGTCTTTGGCGCGTTTTTCAAATTCGCCGCCCAGAATCTCTTCCCAGTTCGGACCGCTGGTGATTTTATCCATCCGCTGGCCGGTGATCAGCGAGCGCGGGCGAGCGATCGGCTGATGTTTGCTTTCCGGCGCGTTGTGCAGATTCTGGTAGTCGTAATCAAAGGGCTCGTAGTAGTCGTCGATGCCCGGCAAATGCGGGTTAGCAAAGATTTTACCCAGCAGCATCGCGCGGTTGCCCATGCGCGGCTGCAGCTTGCCGTTGATCTTACGGATCCAGCCGCCTTTCCACTTTTCCTGATTCTCCCAGTCGTTCGGGAAACCAACGCCCGGCTTACTTTCAACGTTGTTGAACCACGCGTACTCCATACCCTCGCGGCTGGTCCAGACGTTTTTACAGGTGACTGAACAGGTATGACAGCCGATGCACTTATCGAGATTCAGCACCATGCCGACTTGTGAACGAATTTTCATTTTACGCTCTCCTGTACCTGGTCGTTACCTTCGCCATCTAACCAGTTAATATTCTTCATCTTACGTACCACCACGAACTCGTCGCGGTTAGACCCTACCGTGCCGTAGTAGTTAAAGCCGTAGGCCAGCTGCGCATAGCCGCCGATCATATGGGTCGGCTTTGGCGTAATACGAGTCACGGAGTTGTGAATCCCCCCGCGCTGTTCGGTGATCTCAGAACCCGGCAGGTTTACGATACGTTCCTGCGCGTGGTACATCATGGTCATCCCGGCCGGTACGCGCTGGCTTACCACCGCGCGGGCGGTCAGCGCGCCGTTGCTGTTAAACACTTCGATCCAGTCGTTATCTTCGATCCCCAGATCTTTGGCGTCCGCTTCGCTCATCCAGACAATCGGCCCGCCGCGCGACAGCGTCAGCATCAGCAGGTTGTCGCTGTAGGTGGAGTGGATCCCCCACTTCTGGTGCGGCGTCAGGAAGTTCAATGCCTTCTCCGGGTTGCCGTTGGATTTCGCGCCCATCACCGTTTTCACCGACCGGGTGTCGATTGGCGGACGATAAACCAGCAGGCTTTCGCCAAAATCACGCATCCACTGGTGATCCTGATACAGCTGCTGGCGGCCGGAAAGCGTGCGCCACGGGATCAGTTCGTGAACGTTGGTGTAGCCGGCGTTATAGGAAACGTGCTCATCTTCGAGTCCGGACCAGGTCGGGCTGGAGATAATTTTGCGCGGCTGGGCCTGAATATCGCGGAAGCGGATTTTTTCCTCTTCTTTATTCGTCGCCAGGTGCGTATGGTCACGACCGGTAAATTCGCTGAGCGCCGCCCAGGCTTTAACCGCCACGTGGCCGTTGGTTTCCGGCGCCAGGGTCAGAATCATCTCTGCCGCATCAATGGCGGTGTTAAGCATCGGCTGGCCTTTCGCCGGGCCGTCCGCTTTGGTGTAGTTGAGCTTGCGCAGCAGATCCATCTCGCTCTGGGTATTCCAGGCGATGCCTTTACCGCCGTTGCCGATTTTCTCCATCAGCGGGCCGATAGAGGTAAAGCGTTCGTATATCGCCGGATAATCGCGCTCGACGGTCAGAATATGCGGCGCGGTTTTCCCTGGAATCAGGTCGCATTCGCCTTTTTTCCAGTCCTTAACGTCCAGCGGCTGCGCCAGTTCGGCGGCGGAGTCGTGCTGGATAGGCAGCGTTACCACGTCGGTTTCCTGACCCAAATGACCCACGCACACTTCGGAGAACTTTTTCGCGATATCTTTGTAGATATCCCAGTCGCTTTTCGATTCCCAGGCCGGGTCGACGGCGGCAGACAGCGGATGAATAAACGGATGCATATCCGAGGTATTCATGTCGTCTTTTTCATACCAGGTAGCGGTCGGCAGCACGATGTCGGAGTAGAGGCAGGTACTCGACAGACGGAAGTCGAGGGTCACCACCAGATCCAGCTTGCCGTCGAGACCGTTATCTTTCCACTCCACTTCTTCCGGCTTCACGCCGCCCTGCTTGCCGAGATCTTTGCCCTGAATACCGTTTTCCGTACCCAGCAGGTACTTCAGCATGTACTCGTGGCCTTTACCCGAGGAGCCCAGCAGGTTGGAACGCCAGATAAACAGGTTGCGCGGATGGTTTTTACCGTTTTCCGGCTGCTCTGCGGCAAAGCGAATGGAACCCTCTTTCAGCGATTTGACGGTGTAATCGACCGGCGTCATGCCCGCTTTTTTTGCCGCATGCGCAATACGCAGCGGGTTGGTGCCCAGCTGCGGCGCCGACGGAAGCCAGCCCATACGCTCGGCGCGCACGTTGAAATCAATCAGGTGGCCGCTGTAGCGGGATTTATCCGCTAACGGCGACAGCAGTTCCTGCGCGGTTACGGTTTCATAGCGCCACTGGCTGGAGTGGTTATAGAAGTACGATGTGCTGTTCATATGGCGCGCCGGACGCTGCCAGTCAAGGGCAAACGCCAGCGGCTGCCAGCCGGTCTGCGGACGCAGTTTTTCCTGGCCGACATAGTGCGCCCAGCCGCCGCCGCTCTGACCAACGCAGCCGCAGAAGATCAGCATATTGATAAGACCGCGATAGTTCATATCGAGGTGGAACCAGTGGTTCAGACCGGCGCCGACGATGATCATCGAACGGCCGTGGGTCTTATCGGCGTTATCGGCAAACTCCCGCGCGGTGCGGATAATATGCGCCCGGGAAACGCCGGTGATTTTCTCCGCCCATGCCGGGGTATACGCTTTGAGGTCATCGTAGCTGCTGGCGCAGTTTTCATCGCCGAGTCCGCGATCCAGGCCATAGTTCGCCATGGTCAGGTCGTAGACGGTGGTGACCAGCACGGTAGAACCGTCGGCCTTCTGCAGGCGTTTTACCGGCAGTTTGTGCAGCAGCACGTTTTCCAGCTCGACTTTATTAAAGTGCTCGGTACCTTCGCCGCCAAAATAGGGGAAGCCAACGTTAGCGATATCGTCGTGGCCGCCCAGCAGGCTCAGGCGTAGCTCGACATCTTCGCCGGTTTTACCGTCGCGCTGTTCAAGATTCCATTTACCTTTGTCGCCCCAGCGGAAACCGATAGAACCGTTCGGTACGGTGATTTCGCCCTTCTCATCAAAGGCGACGGTTTTCCATTCCGGATTTGTTTCCTGACCTAACGCATCCACCAGATCAGCTGCGCGCAGCATGCGGCCTGCGGCGTAATAGCCATCGCGCTCTTCGAGCATCACCAGCATCGGCATGTCGGTGTAGCGGCGCACGTAATCGGTAAAGTACTGGCTTGGTTTGTCGAGGTGGAACTCGCGCAGCATGACGTGACCCATCGCCAGCGCCATCGCCGCATCGGTACCCTGCTTCGGCGCCAGCCACAGATCGCAAAGCTTGGCGATTTCGGCGTAGTCAGGGGTGATAGCAACGGTTTTAGTGCCCTTATAGCGAACTTCGGTGAAGAAGTGGGCATCCGGGGTACGGGTCTGCGGTACGTTGGATCCCCAGGCAATGATATAGCTGGAGTTGTACCAGTCGGCAGATTCCGGTACGTCGGTCTGCTCGCCCCAGGTCTGCGGTGATGCAGGCGGCAGGTCGCAGTACCAGTCGTAAAAGCTCAGGCAGGTCCCGCCGATCAGCGACAGATAGCGCGCGCCGGAGGCATAGGAGACCATCGACATCGCCGGGATGGGCGAGAAGCCGGCTACGCGGTCCGGGCCGTAGGTTTTGACGGTATAGACGTTAGAGGCGGCAATCAGCTCGTTCACTTCCTGCCAGGACGAACGCACGAAACCGCCGCGGCCGCGCGCCTGCTTAAAGCTTTTCGCTTTGTCGGCATCTTCAATAATCGAGGCCCATGCGTCAACCGGATCGCTGTGCTGTACTTTCGCTTCACGCCACATTTTCATCAGGCGTTTGCGCATCAGCGGGTACTTCAGGCGATTAGCGCTGTAAAGATACCAGGAGTAGCTGGCGCCGCGCGGGCAGCCGCGAGGCTCGTGGTTTGGCATATCCGGACGGGTGCGCGGATAGTCGGTCTGCTGGGTTTCCCAGGTGACAAGACCATTTTTGACATAAATCTTCCAGCTGCATGAGCCGGTGCAGTTGACACCGTGGGTGGAGCGCACAATTTTGTCATGCTGCCAACGTTGACGGTATCCATCCTCCCAGTCCCGGTTGGTTTTTAGAAGCTGGCCGTGCCCATCGGCAAAGGTTTCACCCTTCTGTTTGAAGTAGCGAAACCGGTCCAGGAATTTACTCATCGGGTTTCTCCTGTGTGGAGCCTGACGGCTCTCTGATAAATCGACATTGCTGGATTTGCAGCGAAGGTAACGCTATGAAAGAGGGAGAGAATTGATAACGATCAAGACGATAGGGCTTATAAAAGCCGCTCCGGAAGCCTGATACCACCAAAGTAGTATTTATTTCTATTTTATATCTATATGATTTACATATAAATTCATCTAAAAAACCTGCAAAGGCCAGGGTTTTGCCATTCGCCATGGTATTAAGGGGTAGATGCTTATGCCGCTATTTTATTTGTGACTCCGGACTGCTTTTAAAATAACCCTCAACGATTAGCATGTTGTAACTAAATAATAAATAAAAAAAGGGCGCAACGATATTTGCGCCCTTTGCAGAAACTCACCAGAAAATATTATTTCTGCTTGCGTCCGTAGATTGCCCAGGTAATCACCACGCAGGCGATATAGAACACCAGGAATACCTTCATTGCTCCGGCCGGCGAGCCGGTCAAATCCAGCGAGATACCAAACGCTTTTGGAATAAAGAAGCCGCCAATGGCGCCAATCGCTGAAATAAAGCCCAGCGCCGCCGCCGTATCGGTCGCCGCTTCACGCATGGCCTGCGCTTCGCTGCCGCCCTGCGCCTTGACGCGATCCATCGTCATTTTACGGAAGATAACCGAAATCATCTGGAAAGTAGACGCGCTCCCCAGACCGGCAGTCAGGAACAGCACCATAAATACCGCGAAGAAGGCAATAAAGTTACCGCCCTCGCCGTGGGTCGGCAGCGTCAGGAACAACAGGCCGCAGAAGATAGCCATGACCACAAAGTTCACCAGCGTCACGCGAGTCCCGCCGAGTCGGTCGGAGATCGCCCCGCCGGTCGAGCGCGCCAGTGCGCCGATAAACGGCCCGAAGAACGCATAGTGCAGAATCTGCACATCCGGGAACTGGGTCTTGGACAGCATGGCGAAGCCCGCCGAGAAGCCGATAAACGAGCCGAAGGTGGCAAGATAGAGCAGCGCCATAATCCACAGATGCGCGCGCTTCAGTACCGGCAGCTGCTCGCTCAGCGACGCCTTCGATGCCGACAGGTCGTTCATGAAGAACCACGCCGCCAGGGTAAAGATAATCAGGAACGGCACCCAGATCCACGCGGCGTTTTCCAGATATAGCATGGAACCATCCGGCTGTTCGCTGCCGGTACCGCCAAAGACGGCGAAAATAGACAGGGATACCACCAGAGGAGCAACCAGCTGCATCACGCTGACGCCCATATTACCGAGGCCGCCGTTGATACCCAGCGCGCCGCCCTGCTTCTGTTTCGGGAAGAAGAAGCTGATGTTAGCCATACTGGAAGCAAAGTTCGCCCCCGCAAAGCCGCACAGCAGAGAGATGATCACGAAAACGCTGAAAGGCGTAGAGGTATCCTGCACCGCGAAGCCTAACCATACGCAGGGTACGATCATGATCCCGGTACTGAACGCAGTCCAGCGACGACCGCCGAACAACGGCACCATAAACGCGTAAGGCACGCGCAGCAGCGCGCCGGACAGCGCCGGGAGCGCGGTCAGCATAAACAACTGGTCGGTAGTAAACTGAAAGCCGACTTTATTGAGGTTGACGGCAACGGCGCTGAACAACATCCAGACGCAGAATGCCAGTAAAAGACACGGAACGGAGATCCACAGATTGCGGCTGGCGATGCGATGACCGCGCTGCTGCCAGAATTCAGGATCTTCAGGACGCCAGTCGCTAATGACTGAGCTGTTAGTCTTCTCCGGGATTGAAGAGTGACTCATAGACACCTCTGATGATTCATATTAACCCTGGCTACCTTATGGGTTACAGGCGGCGGTAAGTTGATATAAATCAAAGGAAAAGTTGGCGCTAATTTGGCTAAAAAAAATTCATCACCCGAAGTGAGTAGCTATTTCTGCGCAAAAAAGTGTGGTTTTTCACGCCAGTGCCGGGATTACCTCAACGCCTGCCACCAGCCCATCGTAGGCTGACAATTAAGGGGTAATCCTTTGGGGGTATGGGTATACTCCAGGGGATGTCCGAGAATAAGCGCCACTCCCGGATAATTTGCCGGTCAGGAGCCCCATATCCCATGTTGAAACGACTTTTTACGCCGCTGACGCTGGTTAATCAACTCGCGCTGATCGTTCTGTTGGCCACGATCATCGGCGTCGCCGGAATGGCGATCTCTTCCCGCCTGGTGCATGGCGTTCAGGGCAGCGCGCATGCCATCAATAAAGCCGGTTCGCTGCGCATGCAGAGCTATCGCCTGCTGGCGGCGATACCGCTCACCGACAGCGATCAAAAGCTGCTGGATGAAATGACGGCAACCGTCTTTAGCCCGGAACTGCAGTACGCCGCTCGCCATGACGATCAGCAGCGGCAGCTCCAGGCGCTGCAGCACTACTGGCAGCTGGAGCTGGCGCCGGGAATGCGCAAAGCGCAAAATCAGGCCTCGGTCGCGACGGATGTCGCCGGCTTTGTCGACCGCATTGACCAGTTGGTTACCGCTTTCGATCACACCACCGAGGAGCGGATTAAACACGTTGTCTGGATCCAGCGCATCATGGCCGTGGGGATGGCGCTGCTGCTGGTATTTACCATCGTCTGGCTGCGCGCCCGCCTGTTACGTCCGTGGAAACAGCTGCTCGGTATGGCCCGAGCGGTGAGCCGACGTGATTTCACCCAGCGGGCGCAGATTAGCGGGCGCAACGAGATGGCGACGCTCGGCATGGCGCTGAACAACATGTCCAAGGAGCTGGCGGAGAGCTATTCGGTGCTTGAACGCCGGGTGCAGGAAAAAACCGCCGGCCTGGAGCAAAAAAACGAGATCCTCGCCTTTCTGTGGCAGGCCAACCGCCGCCTGCACTCTAACGCGCCGCTCTGTGAACGCATTTCGCCCGTTCTTAACGGTTTACAGGGGCTGACCCTGCTGCGCGATATTGAAGTTCGCGTCTACGACCTTGAAGACGAAGACAACCATCAGGAGTTTTCCTGCCACTCCGATATTCAGTGCGACGACAGGGGCTGTTATCTCTGTCCCCGCGACCTGCCGCCGCTGCCTGATACCGGCACCACTTTAAAATGGCGGCTGTCGGATGCCCATAATCAGTACGGTATTTTACTGGCCACCCTGCCCGCCGGGCGTCATCTGAGCCACGATCAGCAGCAGCTGGTTGACACGCTGGTGGAACAACTTACCGGCACCCTCGCTCTCGATCGTCATCAGGAGCGCCAGCAGCAGCTAATCGTCATGGAGGAGCGCGCCACTATCGCCCGTGAGCTCCACGACTCCATCGCCCAGTCGCTCTCCTGTATGAAAATGCAGGTTAGCTGCCTGCAAATGCAGGGCGATGACCTGCCGGAAGCGAGCCGCCAGCTGCTGGGGCAAATCCGTAATGAACTGAATACCTCCTGGGCTCAGCTGCGCGAACTGCTGACGACCTTCCGGCTACAGCTCACCGAGCCGGGACTACGTCCGGCGCTGGAGGCCAGCTGCCAGGAATACAGCGCCCACTTCGGTTTTACGGTACGCCTGGACTATCAGCTGCCGCCGCGTTTTGTGCCGTCGCATCAGGCCATCCATCTGCTGCAAATCGCCCGGGAAGCGCTCAGCAACGCGCTGAAGCACGCCAATGCCACCGATGTCAGCGTTACCGTGGCGTTGCGGGACAATCAGGTCCGTCTGACGGTGGCCGATAACGGTCGCGGCGTACCGGACCATGCGGAGCGCAGCAACCACTACGGCCTGATTATTATGCGCGATCGCGCTCAGAGCCTGCGCGGGGACTGCCAGGTTCGGCGCCGGGAAACCGGCGGTACCGAAGTGGTGGTCACTTTTATCCCTGAAAAATCGTTTTCAATCCAATAAGGAGAACTCCATGAGTCAACAGGAACGGGCAACCATCCTTCTCATCGACGATCACCCGATGCTGCGCACCGGCGTCAAACAGCTGATCAGCATGGCCCCGGATATCCAGGTTATCGGCGAAGCCAGCAACGGCGAGCAAGGTATTGCGATGGCGGAATCATTGGATCCTGATTTGATTCTGCTGGATCTCAATATGCCGGGCATGAACGGTCTGGAAACCCTCGACAAGCTGCGCGAGAAGTCGCTGTCCGGCCGCGTGGTGGTGTTTAGCGTCTCCAATCATGAAGAAGACGTGGTGACCGCGCTGAAACGCGGCGCCGACGGCTATCTGCTGAAGGATATGGAGCCGGAAGATTTGCTGAAAGCGCTACAGCAGGCGGCGGCAGGCGAAATGGTGCTCAGCGAAGCGTTAACCCCGGTGCTGGCTGCCAGCCTGCGCGCTAATCGCGCTACCTCAGACCGCGACATCAGTCAGCTAACCCCGCGCGAGCGCGATATTCTCAAGCTGATTGCCCAGGGCCTGCCGAACAAAATGATCGCCCGCCGTCTGGATATCACCGAAAGTACCGTTAAAGTGCACGTCAAACATATGTTGAAGAAAATGAAGCTGAAATCGCGCGTGGAAGCGGCGGTTTGGGTCCATCAGGAGCGCGTATTCTAGGGCAGATGCTGCCACGAAACGCCATCGGCCGGTACGCGTACCAACGGCTCAGTCAGCGCCAGTGCGATCTCATTGGATGAGACGCGCTGACCCGTTTTATCCTCCACCACCAGCGAAAGATGCCAGCGGTTGCTTGCCCCGGCTTCGCTGTTCCAGCGCGGCATAATCACGGTCCAGCCGTCCGTACTGTTGGCCTCTATCGGCGAGGTCAGGCTCAGCGCCTGGGTATCGCCCTGCCAGCTTAGCGACTTAATTCCGTGCAGGCTACGAATCTGTAGTTTCAGCTGCACCGTCTCCCCGGGCTGAAGATCCCAGGGCGGCGTCGCCAGATAAACCGACAGCGTTTTGCGCTGGCGATATTCAACCACCGGCAGATTATCGCGTTCCGGGCTATCGTAGCGGCTGCCGCGAAGCGATCGGCTAACGGCGACTTCATCGGCCGCCAGCTGCTGTTTCAGAGGAACGCCAAAACGATAGTTCAGCTTTAACCCAATATCGTTTTGGCTGACGCCGCTCTCGCCCTGCTTATGTTTGGCGGTCACCGTGACCAGCGGAACGGGGGTGTAATTCAGCCCCACCGACACCGCGACCGGATTGTGATAGCCGGTGCCCGAATGGAACAGGTCAACGCTATCGCCGAAGTACTGCTCCACGCTCACGCTGGTATTAATGTGCTGATAAAACGGCAGCCGCGCCTGAGCGGTCACATCGTAGCCGCTCGCCATACGCTGCTGCTGAGTCAGGCTACTCCCCTGCTGCCAGCCGCCGAGCGGCTGGTAGTAGTTAGCCGACAGGCGCAGCGATTCACCCCAGGCTTCGGCCCCGACGCTGCCGCGCGCCATGCGCTCATCGAGCACTTTATCGTAGAAGGAGTTGTAGCCCAGCAGCCAGGAGCCCATCCGCCAGCGCTGGCCGAGGCCGACGTTGCCGACCAGACCGTTATCCCGCTGGGTGACCGAGTACTGGTTCCAGGTGAGATAGTCGCCGTTATCCTGAAGAGGAACAAACCAGCTCCCCTTGCTGCCGGTAAAATTGCCCTCTTTATCGACCAGCAAATCGACGTTGGCGTTGCCCCACGGCGAAAGCCAGCTTTCCAACTGGTGGCTGACTTCGTTGCCCAGCCGGCTCATAGCAAATACACGCGCCTGTTCGCCGGTTGTCAGCCCATTATCGCTCATGCTGGCTTCGCCAAATTTTTTCGCCATCTCGGCAAAATGTTTTGCGTCGTCATCGACCTGCGGCGCCAGGCCAAGGTCGGGTAAGCTTTCAGGGCCTCTGGAAAAGGCCTGAGTATCCTGCAGCGCGCGGGCGGGAGCGCCTGTCAGCAGCAGGAGAAGCGGTAAATAAGGGGTTATACGGAACGACAAGGAGCTCAAATCGGTTACGTCTACTCATAAAGTGATGGCGGCAAAAGTTAAGTTTATCGTTTTTTACCCGCCCTGGCAGCCTCCCGCACGATTCCAGGAATATACCGAATATCAGGCCTGCGCCAGCTTCGCCGCCAGCAGCGCCTTAAGTTCCGGGATACAAGAGCCGCAGTTGGTGCCGCATTTGAGCTTTGCTCCCAGTGCGGCGGGCGTACGGCAGCCAGTGGCAATCGCTTCGTCTATCGCCGGTTCGCCCACGCTAAAGCAGCTACAGATAATGCGTCCGCGCGGTACCTCATCGCTACCCTTTCTGCCGCTCAATAATGCGTGACGCTGGGTAGCATTCGGCGGAGGGCTGCGAAACGCGGCGCTAATCCACTCGGCATCCACACGCGGTTCGTTGACATCGCTCCACCAGCCGAGCATCAGCTCTTCCCCCTGCCACGCCAGCAGGTTCCAGATGCTACCGCCTTTGGCTGTCTGTAGTTGCCACCCTTTTCGCTGGCACCACTCAATAAGCCACTCGCGGGAGGCGATATCCCCCGCCAGCGAAAGATGAATGATTCCCTGCGCTGCCCGCCGCCGCCAGTGTAGTGAAGCGGGTAGCGGCACCGACAAGCGAGAAAAAAGCTCGCCTTTCCACGCTGGTAGCCAGGCAGCTATCGCCACTGCCGCCTGTTTACTTTCCGGCTGCCCGGAGTGCGGGTCAGTGACTGCAGACAGCAGGTTATTCACCCGTCCCTGGCGAGCAAACTGATCATTCCAGTGCATCGGCACAAACAGCGACCCGGGACGCTGGCCATTGCTGACAATCACTTTTGCTACCATCACCCCATTCGGTGAGCGCACCCGCGCCAGTTCGCCTTCCAGCAGCTGATAGCGCGTCGCGTCCGCTGGCGCGACTTCCACCACCGGCTCGTTAATATGCTGCATCAGACGCGGCACCGCGCCGGTGCGGGTCATGGTGTGCCACTGATCGCGGATCCGCCCGCTGTTGAGGATCAGTGGATAGAACGCATCGGTGGTCGCCCGGGTAGGTTGCGGCGCGACCGGCACCATCCGCAGTTTACCGTCGCGATGCCAGCCCTTATGCACACTCCAGGCTGCTTCACTGCGGCTCACCGGCCAGCGCACCGGTTCCAGCGCCTCCCACGCTTCGCGGCTGAGATCCGCCAGTCCGCCGATATCAAATGCCCGCTGGCCATCATTTTCATATCCTGAAAGCGCGGCGTGTTCGCTGAACACCTCGTGCGGGTGCTGCCAGGCAAAAGCGGAGCCGAAGCCCAGCGCCTGGGCCACGCGGGCGACGATCCACCAGTCGGCTCTGGCCTCCCCCGGTGGCGCCATGAAAGCGCGCTGGCGTGAGATCCTTCGTTCGGAGTTGGTTACCGTGCCGCTCTTCTCTCCCCACGCCAGCGCGGGAAAGCGGATATGGGCAAAGCGTCCGGTATCGGTAGCGGCGGCGATGTCGGACACGATGACCAGCGGACAGGCCGCCAGCGCTTTGCTTACCGCATGGCTGTCCGGCAGCGACACTACCGGGTTGGTGCCCATAATCCACACCGCTTTCACCTCGCCGCGGCCAATGGCGGCGAACAGATCCACCGCCGCCAGCCCCGGCGTTTGCGCCAGACGTTCGGTCCCCCAGAAGCGCGCCAGACGCCGTAAATCGTCGGTTTCAAAGTTCATATGCGACGCGAGCATGGTCGCCAGTCCGCCCACCTCGCGCCCGCCCATGGCGTTAGGTTGTCCGGTCAGCGAAAAAGGCCCGCAGCCCGGACGCCCATATTTACCGCTCGCCAGGTGAACGTTAATGATAGCGTTACATTTATCGCTGCCGCTGGCGGACTGGTTAATCCCCATGGTATAGAGCGTGATGGCGCGGGGAGCGGCGATAAACTCGCTGTAGAAATCGGCGATCTGCTGTCGCGGCAGGCCGCAGAACTGCGCGACGTGGTTGATATCCCAGTCCTGCGCGATGGCCAGCGCCTGCGGCGCATCGCTAAAATCGCCGCAGATGTCGTCGCGGGCGGCAATGGCGTTCAACAGGCCGACAAACAGTCCGCCGTCGCTGCCGGGAGCCAGCGCCAGATGCATGTCCGCAATATCGCAGGTGGCGGTCCGACGCGGATCAATGACCACCACCCGCATCTGCGGATTGTCGCGCTTCGCCTGCGCCAGCCGCTGATAGAGTACCGGATGCGCCCAGGCGGCGTTCGACCCGACCAGCACCACCAGATCGCTGTTTTCCACGTCCTCATAGCTGCACGGCACCACATCAGCGCCCAGCGCCCGTTTGTAGCCGGTGACCGCTGAAGACATGCACAGCCGCGAATTAGTATCGATATTTGCCGCGCCGATAAACCCCTTCATCAGCTTATTGGCCACGTAGTAATCCTCGGTCAGCAGCTGGCCGGAGGCATAAAACGCCACCGCTTGCGGCCCGTGCTCGTCGATAATCTCCCGCAGACGCGAACCCGCCGCTGCCAGCGCCTGGGCCCAGGTCGCGCGACCGCCATCGACTTCCGGGAAGAGCAATCTTCCCGTCAGCCCGACGGTTTCGCCCAGCGCCGCCCCCTTCACGCACAAGCGGCCAAAGTTTGCCGGATGTTGTTCATCCCCGCGTACGGTAACCTGGCCGTCGGCATTCAGGCTGGCGATAATGCCGCAGCCGACCCCGCAATAGGGGCAAGTGGTCCTGGTTTCATTCATCACGAGGCCTCCGCGCGCGCCAGCAGCTGCTGGTTGCCAACCCATACTTTACCGTTCTCCACTTTTACCGGCCATGCGCGTACCGCCAGTTCGCCGTCGTCGCACTGGCGGCCATCGCGCAGGCGAATACGCTGCTTATACAGAGGTGAAATCACGATCGGTTCACCGCCCGCATCGCCCAGCAGGCCGCGCGAAAGAACGTTGGCCTCGCTGCCCGGTTCAAGATTATCGAGGGCATATACCTGATCGCCAAAGCGGAACAGCGCAATCTGCCGCTCGCCGAGCCGCGCGCCAATCCCCGCCTGCTGCGGGATGGCGTCGAGATCGCAAATGGCCTGCCACGGGCGGGACGGCAGCGCCGGTTCGGCCTGCGCCGCGAACGGGGCCAGCTGCGGCTGGCCGCGCAGGGTTTGCCGCTGCACCGCTTCGTCCGGCTCATCGCTGTTCACGTAGGAGCGGAACAGCGCCAGCCGCTGCGGATCGTTAAGGGTGGTTTGCCATTCGCACTGGTAGCTCTCGACCACCCGCGCCATCTCCTGCTCCAGCTCTTCGCCGATGCCAAGGCTGTCTTCGAGGATAACCGCGCGCAGATAGTCGACGCCTCCCTCAAGATTATCCATCCAGGTACTGGTACGCTGCAGACGGTCGGCGGTACGAATATAGAACATCAGCAGCCGGTCGATACTGCGGATAAGGGTGGCTTCATCCAGATCGCTGGCGAACAGGTCGGCATGGCGCGGCTTCATACCGCCGTTGCCGCAAACGTACAGATTCCAGCCCTTCTCCGTAGCGATGACGCCAATATCCTTGCTCTGGGCCTCCGCGCATTCGCGGGTACAGCCGGAGACCGCCATTTTAATTTTGTGCGGCGCGCGCAGCCCCTTATAGCGATGTTCGAGGGTTACCGCCAGGCCGGTGGAATCCTGGACGCCATAGCGGCACCAGGTTGAACCCACGCAGGATTTCACCGTCCGCAGGGATTTGCCGTAGGCGTGGCCGGTTTCAAATCCCGCCTCGGCCAGCTCGCGCCAGATTGCCGGGAGCTGCTCCAGGCGCGCGCCGAACAGATCGATACGCTGGCCGCCGGTCACTTTACTGTACAGCTGATAGCGTTTGGCGATCTGGCCGATCGCAATCAGCCCGTCCGGCGTCACCTCTCCCGCCGCCATACGCGGCACCACCGAATAGGTGCCATCTTTCTGAATATTGGCGAAGTAGCGGTCGTTAGTGTCCTGAAGAGGCAAATGCGCCGGCTTCAGCAGATATTCATTCCAGCAGGAGGCCAGCACCGAGGCCGCCAGAGGTTTACAGATCTCACAGCCGTGACCACGTCCATAGCGGGCAATCAGCTGTTCGAAGGTGCGAATATGGTTGACGCGTACCAGGTGATAGATCTCCTGCCGCGACCACGCAAAATGCTCGCAGATATCCTTTTTGACTTCAACGCCCTGCTCGGCAAGCTGATACTCCATCACCTGTTTTACCAGCGCGCTACAGCCGCCGCAGCCGGTCGCCGCTTTGGTGCAGCTTTTTATCGCCGCCATATCGCCCGCGCCGCCGTTCACCGCCTGGCAGATATCGCCTTTGCTGACGTTGTGACAGGAGCAAATCTGCGCGCTGTCCGGCAACGCCGCCACGCCGAGCGCTTTTGGCGCGCTGCCCTCCAGCGCCGGAAGGATCAGGCTTTCCGGGTGATTAGGTAAAGCCATACCGTTAAGCATCATCTGTAGCAGCGTGGCATAGTCGCTGGCATCCCCGACCAGCACCCCGCCGAGCAGTTTGTTGCCCTCCGCGCTGACTACAATTTTTTTGTAGATCTGCTGCGGCCCATCGGTCCACTGATAGCTCTGACAGCCCGGGGTGCGCCCCTGGGCGTCGCCGAACGAGGCGACATCAACGCCCAGCAGCTTCAGCTTAGTGCTCATATCCGCGCCGCTAAAGCAGCCTTCCTCGCCCGCCAGGGTAGCCGCTGCGGCGCGCGCCATCTGATAGCCAGGCGCCACCAGACCATAAATTTTGTTCTCCCACAGGGCACATTCGCCGATTGCCAGCACGTCCGGGTCGGAGGTACGACACTGGTTGTCGATACAAATCCCGCCGCGTTCGCCCACTTCCAGCCCGCCGCTGCGCGCCAGCCCGTCCTGCGGGCGAATACCGGCGGAGAACACCAGCATATCGGCCGCCAGCGAGCTACCGTCGGCAAAGTTCAGCTGTAGCCCCTGTTCGTTGCGAACAATCTCCGTCGTCGCCTTGCTGGTATGCACCCCGACGCCCAGTTGACTGATTTTTTCTCGCAGCATTGCCGCGCCGCCGTTGTCCAGCTGCACCGCCATCAGGTTCGGCGCAAACTCGACAACGTGAGTTTCCAGCCCCAACTGCTTCAGCGCGTTGGCCGCTTCCAGCCCGAGCAGCCCGCCGCCGATAACCACACCCCGTCGGGCGGTTGCGGCGCGGGCGGCAATCTGGTCGAGGTCGTCAAGCGTACGATAAACAAAACAGCCCTCGAGATGATGACCCGGCACCGGCGGAACAAACGGGTAAGACCCCGTCGCCAGCACCAGCTTATCCCAGTGGGTTTCGTGGCCGAAGGCATCGCGCACCACCCGCGCTTCGCGGTCGATGCTGGCGACCGATTCGCTCAGGCGCAGCTCAATACCGTGCTGAGCGAAAAAATCGCCCTCAACCAGCGACAGCGATTCTGCGCTGCGTCCGGTGAAATACTCAGTCAGATGAACCCGGTCGTAGGCGGCATAGCGTTCCTCGCAGAACACCACAATCCGATACCGTTGATGAAGGCGACGGTCGACGCATTGCTCAAGAAAATGGTGGCCGACCATACCGTGTCCGACCAGCACCAAAACAGGTTTTGTCATCATAATTTTTCCCGCAGCGCGCGGCTGCATCGTTGAAGAGGGATCGAAGAGCCACTCTGCCGGCGCCGGGGCATCCGCCCCCAGCAGAGCGGTGAGGGGCGCAGCGCTGCTGCAATCGCCCAGCAGCAGTACGCCGCGCAGCTTACCGTCGCGCAGCAGCAGGCGCCGGTAGTGGCGGACCAGCGGGTCCCAGCTGATACAGCTTTCATCCTGTTCTGCGGCCCGCAGCTCGCCCGCGCTGAACAACTCGATACCGCTGACCTTCAGACGAGTGCCGCTATCCTGCCAGCAAAAATCTTCGCCTGGGGTAGCGCACAGGCGGGCAGCCAGCACCTCCGCCTGGCGCAGGCATGGCGCCACCAGCCCCCAGGTCCGACCGTCGATTTCACAGCACTCCCCGATGGCGCTGACGCCCGGCTGCACGGTTGCCAGCTGGCGGTCAACGAGGATTCCGCGGGCGCAGGCCAGCCCGCTGCGCTCGGCCAGCCGTTTGTTCGGCTGCACGCCGGTCGCCAGCACCACCCGCGAGGCGGCAAACGCGCGGCCGTCCTCCAGCCGCACCTGATGTGCATCAATAGCGGCGATACGGCTCTCCATCACGCAGCGAATCCCGCGATCGGCAAGCAGCATTTGCAGCTGCTCGCCGGCAAAAGCATCGATTTGCTGCTCCATCAGCCCGCTTCCGCGATGAAGTAAAGTGACACTGTCACCATAACGCCGCAGCGCCGCGGCGGCCTCTACGCCGAGTACGCCCCCGCCGATAACCACCGCCGGGCCGTCGATGGCCAGGATGCCCTCGACGTCCGCCAGAGTGCGGAAAGCAAAAACGTGCGGCTGCGTAATGCCCGGTAACGGCGGCACAAACGGTAGCGAGCCTGTGGCGAACACCAGTTCATCCCAGCTAACTACCCCTGCGGTGGTTTGCAGCGTACGGGCATGAATATCCACCGCCGTAACCGTCTCGCCGGCGCGTACCTTAACGTTATGCCGTTGATACCACGTCTCGGGCAGCAGTCTCGTCTCGCCTGCTGTTTTCTCTGCGCCCAGCACAGGCGACAGCTGAATGCGGTTATAGGCCTGGCCGGGTTCATCGCCGATAATGGTGATGCTAAACCGCTGCGCATCCCGTTCTACCAATGCCTGCGCCAGGCGCGTGGCCGCCATACCGTTACCAATAATCACCAGTTGCCGCGTCATCGCCGCCCCCTATGCCGCTTTCGGCTGTTTTTCA
Source organism: Klebsiella sp. HMSC09D12 (assembly GCF_001808475.1). Taxonomy (NCBI): domain Bacteria; kingdom Pseudomonadati; phylum Pseudomonadota; class Gammaproteobacteria; order Enterobacterales; family Enterobacteriaceae; genus Klebsiella; species Klebsiella sp. HMSC09D12. Next base: position 27,197 of record NZ_KV793394.1, read on the forward strand.
TAGAGGAAGTGCAGGATCTGCTGACGCAGATGGTGATAACGGCTATCGTCCGCCAGCTGCACGCGATTGCGCGGGCGCGGCAGGTTAACATCGAGGATCTCCCCGACCGTCGCCGCCGGACCATTGGTCATCATCAGCACCCGGTCGGAAAGCAGCACCGCTTCATCAACATCGTGGGTAATCATCACGATGGTAGTATTCAGCGACTGCTGAATCTGCATCACCGCGTCCTGTAAATGCGCCCGCGTCAGGGCATCAAGGGCGCCAAAGGGTTCATCCAGCAGCAGCACTTTCGGCTTCATCGCCAGCGCCCGGGCAATGCCAACGCGCTGCTTCATACCGCCGGATATTTCTCCCGGGCGCTTGTGCAGGGCGTGCCCCATCTGGACCCGTTCGAGGTTGTGCTCAATCCACTCTTTGCGCTCGCCTTTGCTCATGCTGCGGCGGAAGACCTGATCCACCGCCAGCGCAACGTTATCGAAGCAGGTCAGCCACGGCAGCAGAGAGTGGTTCTGAAACACCACCGCGCGTTCCGGGCCCGGCCCGGCGATTTCACGGTTATCACACAGCAGGCCGCCCTCCGTCGGCAAGGTAATCCCGGCAATCAGATTCAGCAGAGTTGACTTACCGCACCCTGAGTGACCAATCAGGCTGATGGTCTCCCCCTCGTAAATATCGAATGAGACATTCTGCAGTGCGAGGAATTCGCCGCTGGTGGTATTGAAACGCTGGCTGACGCCCTGGACCTGAATGAGTGGTTTCATCTGCGACTCCTTATTTATCCTGCCAGCTAAAACGACGGGCGAGCAGCATCAGCCCCTGTTCCAGCAGCAACCCGACCACGCCGATAATGACGATGGCAATGATGATGTTTTCAACGTTGAGGTTGTTCCACTCGTTCCAGATCCAGAAGCCGATCCCTAAGCCGCCGGTGAGCATTTCGGCGGCGACGATCACCAGCCAGGCGATACCAATCGAGAGACGAACCCCGGTCAGCACCGCGGGTAAGACCGCCGGAAAGAGGATCTTGCGCATCACCGTCCACTCGGAAAGCTGCAGCACGCGGGCCACGTTGAGGTAGTCCTCAGGAATACGCCGCACGCCCTCGGCGGTGTTAATAACCATCGGCCAGATCGAGCAGATAAAAATGGTCCAGCTCGAGGCCGGTTCCGCCTTCTGGAACAGCAGCAGGCCAATAGGCAGCCAGGCCAGCGGGCTGACCGGGCGCAGCAGCGCAATCAACGGGTTAAACATCCGGGCGAAGAATGGCGAACGACCGATCAGAAAGCCCAGAGGAATGCCCGCCAGCGCGGCAAGGCCAAACCCCACCGCCACGCGCTGCAGCGACGCCAGCACGTTCCAGCCGATCCCCATATCGTTCGGCCCGTCCTGATAAAACGGATCGGCAAAAAGGGTCAACGCGGAATCCAGCGTGCTGAGCGGCGTCGGGAAACCTTTGCTGTTTATTGCTGCCAGCTGCCAGCCCAACAGCAGCAATCCCAGCCCGAGCAGCGGCGGCAGCAGACGTTGGGTAGCATCGCGCAGCCAGCGGCTGAACGGAGGCGTGGTTTTGCGAACCTGCAGCGGCGGCAGGGTGATCACTTCGCCGGGCGCCTTTCCAGCGCTGGCCTGCGGTTGAGTTTTATATGCGTGTTTCATCTCATGCCCCTTTACGTTGAATCGCGAAACTGCTGGCATAGCCTTCCGGGTCGGCCCCATTCCAGACCTTGCCGTCGAGCAATGTGCTGCTGCGCATCGGCTGCTTCGGCGCGCCGATCCCGCCGACAGCCAGCGCCGCCTCTTTCCAGACGTCAATGCGATTAATGCGCTGCGCCACCGCCTGATAATCCGGCGACGCCTTCAACAATCCCCAGCGGCGGAACTGGGTCAAAAACCACATGCCGTCCGAGAGCCATGGAAAGCTCACCTCCCCCTGTTCGTAGAAGCGCATCGGGTGCGCATCCTGCCAGCGGCGACCGATACCATTGTCGTATGCGCCGAGCATGCGCCCGGTGAGGTACTGCTCTTTCGTGTTCAGCCACGCGCGTCTGGCGAGTATCCGCGCCGTTTCGCGAGTATTCTCCACGGAAGCATCAATCCAGCGTTGGGCCTCCATCAGCGCCGCCACCAACGCCCGAGCCGTATTCGGGTTACGCTCAACCCACTCGCTGCGGGTGCCGAGAATTTTTTCCGGATGTTCCGGCCAGATATCCTGAGAAGTGGCGACGGTGAAGCCGATGCGATCGTTAATGGCGCGCGCGTTCCACGGCTCGCCGACACAAAAACCGCTCATATTGCCGATACGCATGTTCATCACCATCTGCGGCGGCGGCACAACGACGGTGCGGATATCGTCGAAAGGGTTAATTCCACCGCTCGCCAGCCAGTAATAGAGCCACATCGCGTGGGTGCCGGTTGGAAAGGTATGGGCGAAGGTGTAGCTGCCCGGCGCCTGCTGGTCGATCCGTTTTTTCAGTCCGCCCAGGTCGGTGACGCCCTTCTCCTGCAGCTCGCTGGAGAGCGTAATCGCCTGCCCGTTGCGGTTAAGAGTCATCAGATTGGCCATCGCCTGGGGTTTACTGGCGATCCCCAGCTCAAGGCCGTAGAGCATGCCGTACAGAATGTGCGCGGCGTCCAGCTCTCCGGCAACCAGCTTGTCGCGCACTGCCGCCCAGCTGGCCTCCTTGCTCGGGACGAGGGTGATGCCGTACTTTTTATCGAATCCCTTTAGGGAAGCGATGGCTAAGGGGGCACAGTCGGTCAGCGGAATAAAACCCACCCGCACGGTGGTCTGTTCCGGCTTATCCGTCCCCGCCGCCCATGCCGCCTGCATCATGCCGGGCAGCAGCATCGCGCCGCCTAGCGCCGCCCCCGTCTGTAATAAACGCCGTCGTGAAATTGAAAACGTATCGCCCATATCTGCTCCAGAAACGCGCAAAAAAAAGCGCCCGGCGGTGCTTACGCACCGCAGGACGCCTTTATCCATGGACATACGCACCGCCATTGGCCCGCTGCCCAAAACCTTATTCACTCATTTTTTCTAATGCAAAGCAGATGCCAGATTTGCAGAAGGCCATATTGTGCGCTTTTGCTTAGCCAGCGGCCTTGCTATACGCAAAACGCTGCACCGTCGGCTGGCAATAAATGCTCGCTAATCGTGCAACTACTCCTTTGGGGTTGTCTGCCAGAGTGATTTTACCGTTAGCAGCGCACGGGCTATCTCCACCATCCGCTGGTTCTTATCCATCGCCATTTTTCGCAGCGTCTGCCAGGCCTGTTCCTCCGGCATCCCCTGATGGGTCATCAGCACGCTTTTCGCCTTCTCAATCAGTTTGCGCTCTTCAAGGGCTTCCTTTAACGATGCAAGCTGGCAGGAGAGTTGCTGAAGCTCAAGGGCCTGCTGGCGTACCAGCGGCAGCAGCTGTTTGTCCAGCCGCAGGGCGATACTGTCCTCAGCCTCATCCCAGTTTGCGGGCGGCAACTGCATGCTCTGCTCTTCGCCTTCCAGCAGGGCGGCGGTGGCGTTGAGCAGGTCGACGATCAGCCGCTCTTCCACGCCACGGAGCTGCTCAAGGCGCTGGGTCTGTGCGCAAAACCAGCGGAGCGCCGTTTCTCCCTCGTCTACTGGAGGCTGGCGGGTACAGGCAACCCGCCGCAGCTGTTCAATCTCCAGGCTGGCCAGGCACTGGCTGGCAAACAGAGTGATGAGGGGCGGATAGCTTAAGGCCTGAAAACTATCGAAACAGGGCTGCTGGCCATCAATGCGGTCCACCAGTTGCTGACGCAGTTCATCGCTGAACTGCCCGCGGGCAAAGCCTAGCGCGCCCAGCGCACGTTCCTGTCCGGCCAGCTCTTTTCCCTGCATAAAGCTATAGAGCGCTACCATACGTCCAGCGATTTGCGGGTCGTCGATACTGTCATTGAGCTGCGGAACAATATTCAACAGATGGCGAATAATACGACTAAACTGCCCGGTCGCCTCTTCGGCAGGAATGTTCCGGGCGCGCACGCGTTGGCGCAGCGCCGCAAGCTGCGTCAAATACCACGCCGCGCAGGCAATGCGCCAGCAGAGCGCGCTGCTGGCGGCATCACGGGCGGGTTCCAGCGCGGCGTTGAAACGTGTGAATTGCTCATCGACCAGCGCCGCTGCCGCCCGGCACTCCGCCGAGTACAGTCTGCCGCCCGAGCACAGCCAGATATTCGACGCGCCGCGTTCGCACTGCAGCATATGCACCAGCGAACTTATCTCTCCTGCCAGCGACCCCAGCTGCGACAGCTGACGTAGCTGCTGTTTCTGGCGTCGCCGCGCGCGCGCAAACCAGTCGACCACCTCAGGCCTATTGCCAGCCGTATTATTCATACCCCTCTCCCGGGTTAACGCTTTATACTTCAGCCAAGCAATAACCGTGCCTTATAGAAGGAGTCCTTATGCAACGTATTGTGATTATCGCTAACGGTGCCGCCTACGGCAGCGAATCTCTGTTCAACAGCCTGCGTCTGGCGATCGCCCTGCGCGAGCAGCAGTCTGACCTTGAACTCAAACTGTTTTTAATGTCCGATGCGGTCACCGCCGGCCTGCGCGGGCAGAAGCCAGCGGAAGGCTACAATATTCAGCAGATGCTGGAGATCCTCACCGCGCAAAATGTGCCGGTGAAGCTGTGTAAAACCTGTACCGATGGCCGGGGGATCAGCGCGCTGCCGCTGATTGATGGCGTGGAGATTGGCACCCTCGTTGAGCTGGCGCAGTGGACGCTGGCGGCGGATAAAGTCCTGACCTTCTAAAAATCCCCGCGCTCACGGGATTAAATATTAAGCTGGCGGCGTTTACTAATCGAAAACAATGCCAGCTGAAAGCTTTCAGGCACAACGTCATTTTTGTTTAATCTTTATTCTTTTTTTTGATCAAAATCAGCATCCGCGTCCCTCCCCTTTGGTGTTATGCACAGAGCAAAATGTGAACAATATCACGCGGGTTAATGGGCTGGCAGGATGCTGTAGACAGAAACGGGGTTAAGAGTAAATGGCAATGGTAAAAGCAAGTTTGACGTTGTTTGGCGGTGACACATTGGTGGTGCGTTGTTCTGAACGCTGCCATATTCACCTGATGAGTGCCAAAGTGCCTGGCGATAGTCACGCTGATGTTCTGAGCGTACAGGACAGAGATAGCGCGTATCTGACCGTGCCTTACAGCGGCACCTGGAACGTTCTCATCGACAGCCACAGCCAGTCGCTGGAACACTCTATCAGCTACGTTCCCGCCTGATAGCAAACGCCCGGGTCGCCCCGGGCGATTCATTCTTACGCCAGCCCCGGCTGGCTATTCTCACCAAGCAGATGACGTACCTTACCGACTAAATCGTCGAGGCAAGCGTCGTGCATGCCGAGTTTGCGCAACTCCTGATCGAGCGCGAACAGATACTGAGCGTTGGTGCCAAGCGGCCCGCTGGCGCGCGCTATCAGCGGCGCAATCACCTGCGCGCTGGTGTCCGCCTCAAACAGCGGATGTCGCGGGTCCATAATAAAGACCAGCGCATTGACGGTGCGACCATCGTCAAGCTCCAGCTTACACCAGGTCGGCAGGTAGCAGCCGGTAATCATCTCCCGCTTCCACAGCAGCGTCAGCTCTTCTTCCAGCGATTCATCGGGCAGGCGGTAGGCGACGCCGGTCGTGCGCCCACCTTCTTTCAGCGCCAGCATGCGGCCCGGCTGCATGGCGCTACCGCGCCCGGCGGTGAGCCGCAAACAGAACGCGCGGTGCCAGCCCGGTAGCGTACCGGTACAGGATTCGCGATATTCCAGCGCCGGGTTCCACATTAGCGAACCGTAACCAAAGATCCACACCGAGCCGTCATCCGGACGACAGGCCAGGGTCGCCGCCAAAGAGGCGGCCCGTTGTTCTGCCGACCAGAGAAGCGATTCCTCAATAGCGCCAAACGCCGTTTTACAATCTGCATTCAGTAAGAAATCACGAGTTAACACTGTCTACTACCTCCGCCACTGCCCGCTTCCGGCGATTATCTGGTGCCATCCGTGAAGTATTGCCGAATTATTATCCAGCTTTATTCGACAATAAGCAATGAACGGGCCGCGGGCAAGCGGACAGTCAGCGGAGGCCGCGGCAAAAGGTATTATTTCTTCTTATGCCACTTATCATCCTCACCTTTTTGATATTCATTTTTCACCGCTGCCCAGGCCACTTTATGCGCCGTCTCTTCGCGGCTGGCGTCATCACGCCGGTCCTCTTTATGTTTATACTGCTCCCAGGCGCTATTAAAGGCTTCTTTGTAAATCTCCTGGGCGTGGGCGGGCAGTACGTGCTGAACGCTGTCGGGCAATTCACTTTTGTTGCTATAGGGCATGGCAACCTCCGGTTTAAGGGTGAATAGTGAGTCTGGTAGAGGATCAACCGGCTGGCAAGGCGACAGATAAATGAGAAAGATGTTTTAGTAATTATCTGAATAATAAATACAAAAAAATAGTAACCGCAGTTTATGGCAATCTATCACTTTTACAGGACTATAGTGGTAAATTTAAGTAAAAAAACAAATTAGTTTAATCAATGTCTGTTATTTTATTAACTTACGATATCTATAATTATAACACCTGCATAGCTGGAGATAATTCATGACCGATGCACATGAGGCGGTAAAAACCCGCCACAAGGAGACCTCCCTCGCCTTTCCGGTTCTGGCGCTGGCGGTGCTGTTCTTCTGGGGAAGCAGCCAGTCACTGCCAGTGGTCGTTGCGATTAATATTCTGGCGCTGGTCGGCATACTAAGCAGCGCCTTTAGCGTCGTCCGCCACGCCGACGTGCTGGCCCACCGCCTTGGCGAACCTTACGGATCGTTAATTTTAAGCCTCTCAGTGGTGATTCTTGAAGTCAGCCTGATTTCCGCATTAATGGCTACCGGCGACGCAGCGCCGACTCTGATGCGCGATACGCTTTATTCGATCATTATGATTGTTACCGGCGGGCTTGTCGGTTTCTCTTTACTGCTGGGCGGGCGCAAATTCGCCACCCAGTATATGAATCTGTTCGGGATTAAACAGTACCTTATCGCCCTCTTTCCGCTGGCGATAATCGTTCTGGTCTTCCCGATGGCGCTGCCCGGGGCCAACTTTACCACCGGCCAGGCGCTGCTGGTGGCGCTGATCTCCGCCGCTATGTACGGCGTCTTCCTGCTGATTCAAACCAAAACGCACCAGAGCCTGTTTGTTTACGAACATGAGGATGACGGCGACGACGATGACCCGCATCACGGCAAACCGTCGGCGCACAGCAGCAAGTGGCACACCGCCTGGCTGCTGATACATCTGGTTGCGGTTATTGCGGTCACCAAAATGAATGCCAACCCGCTGGAGACGCTGTTGACCAGCATGAACGCTCCCGTTGCCTTTACCGGCTTCCTGGTGGCGCTGCTGATCCTCTCCCCGGAGGGCCTTGGCGCGCTGAAGGCCGTATTGAACAATCAGGTCCAGCGGGCGATGAACCTGTTTTTCGGTTCCGTGCTGGCCACCATTTCCCTGACCGTACCAGTAGTGACGCTTATCGCCTTCCTCACCGGTAACGAACTGCGTTTTGGCCTTGGCGCCCCGGAGATGGTCGTGATGGTCGCCTCGCTGCTGCTGTGCCAGATATCGTTCTCTACCGGGCGCACCAATGTGCTGAACGGTGCGGCGCATCTGGCGCTGTTCGCTGCCTACCTGATGACCATTTTTGCCTGAGTCTCCCCCGGCGGCGTGATGCCGTTCGGGGAGATCAAAAAAGCCTGCCGGTTGTAAAACCGGCAGGCTTTTGTCGTTTCAGCGGCGATTACTTGCTGGTATCAAGCTCATCAAAGCTTTTAACGAGATCGTCGATGGCTTTCATCTGTTTGAGGAACGGCTCCAGTTTATCCAGCGGCAGCGCGGAAGGACCGTCGCATTTCGCGTGCTCCGGATCCGGATGCGCTTCAATAAACAGGCCCGCGATCCCAACCGCCATCCCGGCGCGCGCCAGTTCGGCAACCTGAGCGCGACGGCCGCCGGAGGCCGCGCCAAACGGGTCGCGGCACTGCAGGGCGTGGGTAACGTCGAAGATAACCGGTGAGTTATTGGAGGCTTTTTTCATCACCCCAAAGCCCAGCATATCGACGACCAGGTTGTCGTAGCCGAAGTTTGCGCCGCGATCGCAAAGGATCACTTTGTCGTTGCCGCCTTCGATAAACTTATCGACGATATTGCCCATCTGGCCCGGACTCACGAACTGCGGTTTTTTCACGTTGATAACCGCGCCGGTTTTCGCCATCGCTTCAACCAGATCGGTCTGACGGGCGAGGAACGCTGGCAACTGAATAACATCCACCACGTCAGCGACCGGCTGCGCCTGGCTGGCTTCGTGAACGTCGGTGATGATTTTCACGCCGAAAGTCTGTTTCAACTCCTGGAAAATCTTCATCCCTTCTTCCAGACCCGGCCCGCGATAGGAGTGGATGGAAGAACGGTTAGCTTTATCAAAAGAGGCTTTGAACACGTAAGGAATGCCCAGCTTCTGCGTAACGGTCACGTAGTGTTCGCAGATACGCATCGCAAGATCGCGGGACTCCAGCACGTTCATGCCGCCAAACAGCACGAATGGCAGGTCGTTTGCTACGTTGATATCACCAATGCTAACCACTTTTTGTTTCATAAGTTCGCCTTATCAGGGTGTAACCGGAATGGTTTCAGACTAAAGCCTATCCAATCAGGACTATTTTACTTGCCATTTTGGACCTGGGCAGTGCTCGACAAAATACGAAAGTATTTTGAACGCCCTTCAGGGCGGCCCGGAGGGCGAGCGTCGCGAGTCAATCCTCACGTACTACGTGTACGCTCCGGTTTCTGCGCGCTGTCCGTGTCCAAACTGGCTGCGCCAGGAACGCCTGCTGGGATTGGCTTTAATGCAATGTAATTTGTTTATGCGAAATAGTGTTGATCTGCGCGCGGATCATCTCGCTGATGGGATCCTCCGGGCACTGTTCAACGAAGTAATTAAGGTCCTGCAGCGCCACGTGATCGCAATCCAGCTGGGCGTATATCAGCCCCCGGTCGCGAATTTCGTACGGGTCTTCCGGATTGAACTGCAGCAGCGCTTCGCTGGTCCGTAGCGCCAGCTCCATCTGCCGCTCTTCCATCAGCGCCGATTTAAGGGTATCGAGCAGCTTGCGGATCACCTCCGCGTTATCCGCTTCATCAAGGTCTTCGTTAAACAGCTCGGCAACCGGGCTAATATTGCCCTTCAGCCACACTTCCAGCGTATGCTCGTTGAGCGTTTCGCCGTTAAACGGGTTAATGAGCCACATCTCCTCGCTCTCTTCAGGGTCGGCGCGAAGCAGCATCTGGGTCGGGAAAATCACCGGCACCACCGGTAGCGCCAGACGCTGAGCAATCCACAGCAGGATCGCGCCTAACGACACCGCGCTACCCTGGCGATTATTCAAGACTTTATCAAGCCATAGCACGTCGGACAGACGGTAAACGCCGCGCGAATCGCTAAAGCCCCAGTCATTGTAGAAAAGCTCCAGCAAACGCTCTATCTGGCGCTCCTGGTCCCACGAGGAGGCAATCTCCTCACGCGCCAGGGCCAGCAGCCGCTCCAGCTCATCCTGCACATAGTGCGTCGGAAAATCGTCGCGGATTAATTCAGAAATGAGGACCATGCCGTCACATAACGGCGCTTTATTAAATTCGAAATCAGCTAACGACCTCATGCCTTACCCCAGTAACGGTGTTCTTGTGATGGCGAGTTGAATAATGATAAACAACACCACCAGGGCCAGCAGAAAGGCGACAAACCGGCTCTGCTGACTGCGCGGACGACGACGGCCCAGCGCGATAAATCCCAATGCGATATAAATGATAACGCCAAACAGCTTCTCAGTCAGCCATGTACCCTCTTCGGTAAACGGCAGATAGTGCGTTATTGCCATTAATCCGGCGCCGCTGAGAAACAGCAGCGTATCGCTGCAGTGCGGCGCGATGCGAACCCAGCGCTGGTCGAGCCGGCGATTGCCGCTCCAGTGCCACCAGTAGCGCAGGACAAACAGGCTGACCGAGACCACCACGCAGGCGATATGCAGATACAGGACAGCGTTAAACAGATTCATACGCCTCCCTGATATTGCCCGAGCGTCAGACGCTCGTTGTCGCCGTAGTCGCGGCAGGTAGCAATATTGCCATAACCCGCCTCGCGAAAGATTGCGCACACCGCTTCCCCCTGCTTCCAGCCGTGTTCCAGCAGCATCAAACCGCCGGGAGTCAGGAAGCGGCGGCCTTCGCGAATGATGTAAGCCAGATCGGCGAGGCCGCCATCGGCGGCGACCAGCGCCGTTTTTGGCTCAAAGCGCACATCGCCCTGCGCAAGATGCGGGTCGGTTTCATCAATATAGGGTGGATTACTGACGATGATGTCGAACGGCTGTGCGCCGAGCGCGCTATACCAGTGGCTTTGCAGCACGGTAACGTTCTTGATGGCGAGGTGCTCAACGTTACGCGCCGCCAGCGCAACCGCATCGGGCATAAAGTCAACGGCGGTGACGTGGCAATCGGGGCGTTCGCTGGCCAGCGCCAGAGCGATAGCGCCGGTGCCGGTACCGAGATCGAGAATGCGGCACGGCTTGCCGGGTAACCGCATCAGCGTCTGCTCAACAAGGCATTCGGTATCCGGACGCGGGATCAGCGTGGCCGGAGAAACGAACAGCGGCAGCGACCAGAATTCGCGCTGGCCCACCAGGTGAGCCACCGGCTCGCCCCGTGCGCGACGGCTCAGCAGCGTTTCCAGCTCGACGGCCTGCTCCGCCGTCAGCGCCGTTTCGCCAAAGGCGAGAATATAGGTCCGCGCTTTGCCGGTCACGTGACCCAGCAGGATTTCGGCATCCCGGCGCGGGCTTTCACTTTGGCTCAGACGAGCGATGGCCTGCGTCAGCCACTGCTGAAAAGTCATCATTCCTGCTCGGAAAGGGCTGCCAGCTGATCGGCTTGATACTCCTGAACGATCGGCTCAATCAGCATATCCAGCTTGCCTTCCATTGCTTCATCCAGACGGTAAAGCGTCAGGTTGATGCGGTGATCGGTCACGCGGCCCTGCGGATAGTTATAGGTACGGTTACGATCGCTACGATCGCCGCTGCCCAGCAGGTTACGGCGCTCGGAGGCTTCCGCCTGCTGGCGTCTGGAGACTTCCGCGGCGCGGATACGCGCGCCAAGCACCGATAGCGCTTTGGCTTTGTTTTTATGCTGGGAACGTTCGTCCTGGCATTCGACGACAATGCCGGTCGGCAGGTGGGTAATACGAATTGCCGAGTCGGTGGTGTTAACGTGCTGACCGCCCGCGCCGGAGGAGCGGAAGGTATCGATGCGCAGGTCGCTCGGGTTGATATCCGGCATTTCGGCTTCCGGGAGCTCCGGCATCACCGCCACGGTGCAGGCGGAGGTGTGGATACGCCCCTGGGATTCGGTGGCCGGGACGCGCTGAACGCGATGGCCGCCGGATTCGAACTTCAGTCGCCCATAGACGCCGTCGCCGCTGATTTTGGCAATCACCTCTTTGAAGCCGCCGTGCTCGCCTTCGTTGGCGCTCATGATTTCCACGCGCCAGCGGCGTGATTCCGCGTAACGGCTATACATACGGAACAGATCGCCCGCGAACAGCGCCGCTTCATCACCGCCGGTGCCGGCGCGAACTTCAACAAACGCGTTACGCTCGTCGTCCGGATCTTTTGGCAACAGCAGAACCTGCAGCTGCTGCTCCATCTGCTCACCCTTTTCTTTCGCTTCGCGCAGCTCTTCCTGCGCCATTTCGCGCATCTCCGGATCGTCGAGCATCATCTGCGCGGCTTCAATATCATCCTGCAGCTGACGCCAGTCGGTATAGCAGCGCGCGACGTCGCTCAGCTGCGCGTATTCGCGCGACAACGCGCGAAATTTATCCTGATCGGCGATGGTTGCGGCATCGCCGAGGAGCGCCTGAACTTCCTCATGGCGTTCATAGAGGGCTTCCAGTTTGGCAACAATAGAAGGCTTCATAGGCGTAAATTCACCCTGTCCTAAAAAAGAGATAAAGGTGCGCTATTCCAGCCCGAGGCTGTTGCGCAGAATATGCAGGCGTTCATCATCCCCGTCACGGGCGGCCTGCTGAAGAGATTTGGTTGGCGAGTGGATCAGGCGGTTAGTGAGCTTGCGCGCCAGATCCTGCATGATTTCCTGCGCATCGCCGCCCTGATTGAGCGCTGCCAGCGCTTTCGCCGTCAGCTCCTCGCGGACCTGCTCGGCCTGGGAACGATATTCGCGGATGGTCTCGCTGGCGCTCTGGGCGCGTAGCCAGGCCATAAACTCGCTGGCTTCCTGCTCAACAATGGTTTCCGCCTGCACCGCCGCGGCTTTACGCTGCGCCAGATTGTGCTGAATGATGTTTTGCAGATCGTCCACGCTGTAAAGATAGGCGTTCGCCAGCTTGCCAACCTCCGGTTCGACATCGCGCGGAACGGCGATATCCACCAGCAGCATCGGCTGATTGCGGCGCGCCTTCAGCGCGCGCTCCACCATCCCCTTGCCGATAATCGGCAGCGGGCTGGCGGTAGAACTGATGATGATATCGGCCTCTTTCAGCCGCTCGTCGATATCGCTCAGCGCGATCACCTCCGCGCCGACTTCATCGGCCAGCGCCTGAGCGCGCTCGCGGGTGCGGTTGGCAATCACCATCTTGCGGACTTTATGTTCGCGCAGATGGCGAGCCACCAGTTCGATAGTCTCACCGGCGCCGACCAGCAGCACGGTCACGCTGGAGAGTGATTCGAAGATTTGCCGCGCCAGAGTACAGGCAGCGAACGCCACGGAGACCGCGCTGGCGCCGATATCGGTTTCGGTGCGCACCCGTTTGGCCACTGAGAACGACTTCTGGAACATGCGCTCCAGTTCACTGACGTTCAGGTGCCCACGGCTGGAATCCGCAAAGGCTTTTTTCACCTGCCCGAGGATCTGCGGCTCGCCCAACACCAGCGAATCAAGACCGCTGGCGACGCGCATCAGGTGACTGACCGCCTCGTTGTCCTGATGCCAGTAGAGGCTTTTACGCAGGTCCTCTTCATTTAAACCGTGGTAGTCGCACAGCCAGCGAATCAGAGCTTCCTGGAGGTTATCCTGCTCTTCGACGCTGAGATAAAGTTCCGTGCGGTTACAGGTCGACAGCACCACTCCGCCCTGCACCATTGGCTGGGCCAGCAAGCTCTCCAGCGCCTGATCGAGCGTATCCGGCGAAAACGTTACGCGTTCTCGCAGCGCTACAGGAGCTGTTTTGTGGTTAATGCCAAGAGCTAAAAGGGTCATTGTGAGGGAGTAGTACCAGCGTTGCTAAGGTTAGTCTGCAGGCATCATACAGGATGCGCGTAATCAATAAAAGAGAGGCTCCCCTTTTGGAGTAATAGCTAATCTGTAATAGCCATTAACGGTAATTTTTTGATTTCAGACAACTTGAACGTAGACGCTACCGCCCGGCAACGCTAGCATTAATGGTTATAATTGTAACCCGCTACACAAATCGGCCACCTGTTTCTCTCATCCGCCGCATTTCACTGTAGACATCAAGGATTTGTCATCATTATGAATCGACTGTTCCGCCTGTTGCCGCTGGCAAGCCTCGTTCTGACCGCCTGTGCGATTAATGCTCCGAAAGGGCCGGGTAAAAGCCCGGATTCTCCACAGTGGCGTCAGCACCAGCAAGATGTCCGCAATCTTAATCAGTTCCAGACGCGCGGCGCTTTTGCTTATCTTTCTGATGAGCAAAAAGTCTATGCCCGCTTCTTCTGGCAGCAGACGGGCCAGGACCGCTACCGCCTGCTGCTGACTAACCCGCTCGGCAGCACCGAACTGTCGTTAACCGCCCAGCCGGGCAACGTGCAGCTGATTGACAATAAAGGCCAGACTTACACGGCGACCGACGCCGAAGAGATGATTGGCCGCCTGACCGGCATGCCGATTCCGCTCAATAGCCTCCGGCAGTGGATCATTGGCCTGCCGGGCGAGGCCACCGACTACTCGCTTGATGACCAGTATCGCCTGCGCGAACTGAACTACACGCAAAACGGCAAAACCTGGCACGTCACCTGGGGCGGCTACACCTCAGACACCAAACCTTCGCTACCAGCCAATATGGAACTTAACGACGGCAGTCAGCGCATCAAGCTGAAAATGGATAACTGGATTGTGAAATGATGACCCGCTGGCCCTCTCCCGCAAAACTGAATCTGTTTTTATACATTACCGGGCAGCGCGCCGACGGTTACCACACGCTGCAGACGCTTTTTCAGTTTCTGGATTATGGCGACACGCTGACGATTGAACCGCGCGACGATGGCCAACTGCGTCTGCTAACGCCGGTTGACGGCGTACCGGATGAAGAGAATCTGATTATTCGCGCGGCCAGGCTGTTAATGCAGGCCGCAGCGCAGGACGGGAAGCTTCCTGCAGGCAGCGGCGCCGATATCAGCATTGATAAGGTGCTGCCTATGGGCGGCGGCCTCGGCGGCGGCTCGTCCAACGCGGCCACCGTACTGGTGGCGCTGAATCACTTGTGGGGCTGTAATCTTCCGGAAGATGAGCTGGCGGCGTTGGGTCTGCAGCTCGGCGCCGACGTGCCGGTGTTCGTTCGCGGCCATGCGGCCTTTGCTGAAGGCATCGGGGAAATTCTCACCCCGGCCGAACCGGAGGAAAAATGGTATCTGGTGGCGCATCCGGGGGTCAGCATTCCAACGCCGATCATTTTTCGCGATCCGGAACTTCCGCGCAATACCCCGGCCAGGTCAATTAATACGTTATTAAAATGTAAATTCGGCAATGATTGCGAGGTTATCGCAAGAAAACGTTTTCGTGAGGTTGATGCGGCGCTTTCCTGGCTGTTAGAATATGCGCCGTCGCGCCTGACTGGCACCGGTGCATGTGTATTTGCTGAATTTGACACTGAATCCGCCGCTCGTCAGGTGCTTGAAAAAGCCCCGGCATGGCTGCATGGCTTCGTGGCGCGAGGTGTTAACATCTCTCCGCTCAAGCAGGCGCTGCGCTAAGTTCTGCTTATTATAGCAAATCTGGCGAAAACGCCGGGGAAACTGAGTTACGGTGACAACGTCACCCTGTTCCAGACGTTGCATCGGGCTCTTTAAATACACCGCCTGGATGAAATCGTGCCCACCCGCACAGTTTTTGGCCCATTTCATCCACCACTGGACGCATGCCTGAGGTTCTTCTCGTGCCTGATATGAAGCTTTTTGCTGGTAACGCCACCCCGGAACTAGCACAACGTATTGCCAACCGCCTGTACACTTCTCTTGGCGACGCCGCTGTAGGTCGTTTTAGCGACGGCGAAGTCAGCGTACAAATCAATGAAAACGTACGCGGTGGTGATATTTTCATCATCCAGTCCACTTGTGCTCCCACCAACGACAACCTGATGGAACTGGTTGTTATGGTTGATGCTCTGCGTCGTGCTTCGGCAGGTCGTATCACCGCTGTTATCCCCTACTTCGGTTATGCTCGCCAGGACCGTCGTGTTCGTTCTGCTCGTGTTCCTATCACCGCGAAAGTGGTTGCTGATTTCCTGTCAAGCGTCGGCGTTGACCGCGTTCTGACCGTTGACCTGCACGCAGAACAAATTCAGGGCTTCTTTGACGTTCCGGTGGATAACGTATTCGGCAGCCCGATCCTGCTGGAAGATATGCTGCAGCTGAACCTGGATAACCCTATCGTGGTTTCTCCGGACATCGGCGGCGTGGTTCGCGCTCGCGCTATCGCCAAGCTGCTGAACGATACCGATATGGCTATCATCGACAAACGCCGTCCACGCGCTAACGTTTCTCAGGTGATGCACATCATCGGTGACGTCGCTGGTCGTGACTGCGTGATGGTTGACGATATGATCGATACCGGCGGCACCCTGTGTAAGGCCGCAGAAGCGCTGAAAGAGCGCGGTGCTAAACGCGTATTCGCCTACGCAACGCACCCGATCTTCTCCGGCAACGCCATCCAGAACATCAAAAACTCTGTGATTGACGAATTCGTCGTCTGCGATACCATTCCGCTGACGCCGGAAATCAAAGCGCTGGAAAAGGTACGTACTCTGACACTGTCTGGTATGCTGGCCGAAGCGATTCGTCGTATCAGCAACGAAGAATCTATCTCTGCTATGTTCGAACATTAATCGAGCCCGGCACAAAAACCCGCTGCGGCGGGTTTTTTTGTCTCTGAACCTTTTATTCTTCCACAATATCATTCGGCATGCGTCAAGGCGGCAAGTGAATGAATCCCGGGAGCGTACCGGCAGTACGTGATCGAGGTAAATGAACGCAGCCAGCAGAGAGGCATCCGAAGGATGACGTGGATATGACCAATGCCTCCTTCACCTGCCATTTAGTTGACAGATGATGCGCTCATGGATGAAACATTATTGTGAACAGATTATTTTCCTCACATGTGATGCCTTTCCGCGCCCTCATCGACGCTTGTTGGAAAGAAAAATATACCGCTTCGCGGTTTACCCGTGATGTGATCGCCGGGATTACCGTCGGGATTATCGCTATCCCGCTGGCGATGGCGCTGGCAATTGGCAGCGGCGTGGCGCCGCAGTATGGTCTCTACACTTCTGCTGTGGCGGGGATCGTGATTGCGTTAACCGGCGGCTCGCGCTTCAGTGTTTCCGGGCCAACCGCCGCTTTTGTGGTCATTCTCTACCCGGTCTCGCAGCAGTTCGGCCTTGCGGGACTGCTGGTTGCAACTTTGATGTCTGGGATCTTCCTGATTCTTTTCGGCCTGGCACGCTTTGGCCGGCTGATTGAATATATCCCGCTATCGGTTACCCTCGGCTTCACCTCCGGGATCGGTATCACCATTGGTACCATGCAGATTAAAGATTTTCTCGGTCTGCAGATGGCGCACGTGCCTGAACATTATCTGCAGAAAGTCGGCGCGCTGGTTATGGCGCTGCCGACGATTAATCCCGGCGATGCCGCCATCGGTATTGTCACGCTGGGCACGCTGATTATCTGGCCTCGCCTGGGTATTCGTCTGCCGGGCCACCTGCCGGCGCTGCTGGCAGGCTGCGCGGTCATGGGCGTGGTTAATCTGCTCGGCGGCAGCGTCGCCACCATCGGCTCTCAGTTCCACTATATTCTCGCCGACGGCAGTCAGGGCAACGGTATTCCGCAGCTGCTGCCGCAGCTGGTGCTGCCGTGGGATATGCCCGGTTCGGAGTTCACGCTTAGCTGGTCCTCGCTGCGGGCGCTGCTGCCGGCGGCGTTTTCCATGGCCATGCTCGGGGCGATTGAGTCCCTGCTGTGCGCCGTAGTGCTGGACGGCATGACCGGCACCAAACATAAGGCCAATAGCGAGCTCATTGGCCAGGGGCTGGGCAATATCGTCGCTCCGTTCTTCGGCGGCATTACCGCCACCGCCGCCATCGCCCGCTCGGCGGCCAACGTCCGCGCCGGGGCGACTTCGCCGATTTCCGCCGTGATCCACGCGCTGCTGGTCATTATGGCGCTGCTGATCCTCGCTCCCCTGCTCTCCTGGCTGCCGCTTTCCGCTATGGCGGCACTGCTGCTGATGGTGGCATGGAATATGAGCGAAGCGCACAAGGTTGTTAACCTGCTGCGCTATGCGCCAAAAGACGACATTATCGTCATGCTGATGTGCATGTCGCTGACCGTACTGTTTGATATGGTCATCGCGATCAGCGTCGGTATTGTGCTGGCCTCCCTGCTGTTTATGCGCCGGATCGCGCGTATGACCCGCCTCGCGCCGGTGAACGTCGAAGTTCCTGACGACGTTCTGGTGCTGCGCGTGATTGGCCCGCTATTTTTCGCCGCTGCGGAAGGGCTATTTACCGACCTCGAAACCAGAGTGGAAGGTAAGCGTATCGTGGTGCTGAAATGGGATGCGGTGCCGGTGCTGGATGCCGGCGGGCTGGATGCCTTCCAGCGCTTCGTGAATAAGCTGCCGGAAGGCTGTGAACTGCGCGTGTCGAATCTGGAGTTTCAGCCGCTGCGCACGCTGGCGCGCGCCGGCGTTAAACCCATTCCGGGTCGTCTGAGCTTCTACCCGGACCGCAACGCCGCGCTGGCGGATATTTAATTATTCGGCGGCAGGCCCCTGCGCCTGCCGCATCATCACGCCAATCGCCTGCTGAAGCCAGCTGAGCACCTCGGAAGTCATCCACGTTCCTTTCATCAAATGCGGCTCCTGCTCCATGGCATAGCGAAACTTCTGCTGCGTCTGCGCATCTTTACCCGCGTAAGACTGGAACAGCGCCAGCCAGCGCTGCGCCAGCTGCTGACCTTCCGGGGAGGCCGGGTCTCGCTTCTCACGACAGGCCCGATGCAGGTCGGCCACCAGCGCCGGCCACTCCATCAGGCGATCGAAATAGTGCTGCCGGGTAAAGGCCAGCTCTTCGGCGGTCAGATAGCGCGCCCAGATGGCCAGCTTGCTTTCGGCAAAAGCACGGGTAATGAAATCAATCATCTCCGGCGTCACCCCAGTTTGTTCACGCATCTGCGGTTCGGCGGCGTGCATCTCATTCAGGCGAGTCAGAAACTCCGGCCTGCCGGCGGTATCCTGCTCCAGCTGCTCCATCCAGCGGGTTGCCAGCGCAATCGCCCGCGGCTCATCTGCCGGGCAGCGTTCGCCCATGAGCTGCTGCGCTTCCCCCACCAACTCCAGCCATGTCTGATTACGCTGCTCATCCTGCTCCGCGAACGGCAGCACCTGTAATTCCTGTTGACTAAACCAGCGATCGTACATTTTCATCAGCTCCAGCGTTTGTACCCAGGACTCGAGATCGGGCTCGCCTCCGCTGTCCAGCTCTTCGCGCAGCAGCGCCAGGCGCTGGCGCAGCGTTGAGAGAGTTTGCAGCTGTCGGTCGAGGGTGGCGATCTGCTTGACCAGCAGATCGGACAGCGAGAAGGCGTCCCGGTCGAGATAGTCCTTAATTGTGGCGAGTTCCAGCCCGGCCTGCGCCAGCGCTTTAATCATATGCAGCCGCTGAACGGCCGCCAGATTATATAACCGGTAACCCGCCGCGCTTCTGGCCGAAGGCGTCAGCAATCCCGTTTGTTCATAGTGATGTAACGTGCGGACGGTCATTCCGGCGCGCTTCGCCAGTTCTCCCACCTGAATTAACATGGCTGCTCCTTTCGTATACCAGTGGCACGACTCTGCTGCCTGACGTGACGTCAGGGTCAAGCGCTAAATACGGGGAGGGTATTAAGCAGACTATGCCGAAGAAGCACAATGAGAGAAATAAGGAATTGAGACGACAGCAGAAAGACAGCCTGACCAGGCTGCATGAAAACGCACCAGCCGTTGACAACGGCTGGTGGTAAAGAATTCACTCAGCTGTGGCGATGCTGATCGCGGCGGCAGCGTTTATCGTAGTGGCGAACCCACCAGTATCTGTCGCTGACCTGTTCATGACCGCCGATACGCGCGCCCGCCAGCCACAGTACCGCGCCGACAAAAATACTTAATATCGCGCCGTGTGCGAAAAACTGCGGCAGGTCAAGCTGCGGAAGCTGGTTTAAAATGGAATAACCAACGCCGACAACCATGACGACCAACCCCAACCCCATCAGCACATTACCGAGTAACGAAGCGTTTCTGCGTTTCATATGTCACCTCCGGAACCTTGGGTTGCATGGGAATATCCCCAAATCTTATAGGTGTAGTATAGACAATAGCCAATATAGCGATTGCGTGGACGATCACATAAGCGAACATCTTGCCAACAAAAGTTTACAAATAACCTACTGAACAACATCAAATTCTAATTGTTCAAAGCCGTGATTATCCGTTCCGGCCGCGCTTCGCTGGCAGAATTTTGTCAACCGCGCGCGCAGACAGTACACTACGCGCCAGAGAACGATCCAAGCAGGATAAAAAAGTGAGCATAAAACTGATTGTCGGCCTGGCGAACCCCGGCGCTGAATACGCAGCGACCCGACATAACGCCGGCGCCTGGTACGTGGATTTATTGGCAGAACGCTACCGCGCGCCGCTGCGCGAAGAGAGCAAATTCTTCGGCTATACCTCGCGGATTAACCTTGCGGGCGAGGATGTTCGCCTGCTGGTCCCAACGACCTTTATGAACCTGAGCGGTAAAGCCGTCGGCGCGATGGCGACCTTTTTTCGCATTAACCCGGATGAAATCCTGGTCGCCCACGATGAGCTCGACTTACCGCCTGGCGTCGCTAAGTTCAAGCTGGGCGGCGGTCACGGCGGCCATAATGGCCTGAAAGACATCATTAGCAAGCTGGGCAATAACCCGAACTTTCACCGCTTACGCGTGGGAATCGGCCATCCGGGCGATAAAAATAAAGTTGTCGGTTTTGTGCTGGGCAAGCCGCCCGCCAGCGAGCAGAAGCTGATTGATGAGGCCGTTGACGAAGCGGTACGCTGCACCGAAGTGTGGATGAAGGATGGCCTGACCAAAGCGACCAACCGTTTACACGCTTTTAAAGCGCAATAACCGGTCGGCGTGCGGAATTTTTGTCACGCACCGTGTATAATAGGCGAAGTTATTTACTTTTCTACAATCTGTTCACTGTAACAGGTTGATTATCCAAAGATTAAGGTGATTTAAATCATGGGATTCAAATGCGGTATCGTCGGTTTGCCCAACGTCGGCAAATCCACCCTGTTCAATGCGCTCACCAAAGCGGGTATTGAAGCGGCCAACTTCCCCTTCTGTACCATTGAGCCGAACACCGGTGTCGTGCCGATGCCCGATCCGCGTCTGGACAAACTGGCTGAAATCGTTAAACCGCAGCGTATTCTGCCGACCACGATGGAATTCGTTGATATCGCGGGCCTGGTCAAAGGTGCCTCCAAAGGCGAAGGCCTGGGCAACCAGTTTCTGACCAACATCCGCGAAACCGAAGCTATCGGTCACGTGGTGCGCTGTTTCGAAAACGACAACATTATCCACGTTAACAATAAAGTGGACCCGGCTGACGATATTGAAGTGATCAATACCGAACTGGCGCTCTCCGACCTGGATACCTGCGAACGCGCCATCCATCGCGTGCAGAAGAAAGCCAAAGGCGGCGATAAAGACGCGAAAGCCGAGCTGGCGGCGCTGGAAAAATGCCTGCCGCACCTTGAGAATGCCGGTATGCTGCGTTCGTTAAAAACCCTGACCGACGAAGACAAAGCGGCGATTAAATACCTGAGCTTCCTGACCCTGAAGCCGACCATGTATATCGCCAACGTCAACGAAGACGGCTTTGAGAACAACCCTTATCTCGATAAAGTCCGCGAAATCGCCGCTGCCGAAGGTTCGGTGGTCGTCGCCGTTTGCGCCGCCGTTGAGTCCGATATCGCCGAGCTGGACGATGCCGACCGCGATGAGTTTATGGCCGAACTGGGTCTTGAAGAGCCTGGCCTGAACCGCGTTATCCGCGCCGGTTACGAACTGCTGAACCTGCAGACCTACTTCACCGCAGGCGTGAAGGAAGTTCGCGCGTGGACTATCCCGGTCGGCGCAACGGCTCCGCAGGCCGCAGGTAAAATCCACACCGATTTCGAAAAGGGCTTTATCCGCGCGCAGACCATCGCCTATGAAGACTTTATTACCTACAAAGGCGAACAGGGTGCCAAAGAAGCCGGGAAAATGCGCGCTGAAGGTAAAGACTACATCGTAAAAGATGGCGATGTGATGAACTTCCTGTTCAACGTTTAAGCCTTTCTGTGCTCTGAGACCAGTCATAAAATCCACGCTCTCGCGTGGATTTTTTATTGTCATCCCTAAACCACCTCCTAGGGAGGTGG
>NZ_KV793395.1:0-1774 GCF_001808475.1 Klebsiella sp. HMSC09D12
TCGCGTACAGTCGCATTAAATCGCTTAGATTCGCATAGAATCGCACTACAGCGCCCGGTCTGGACGCCTGTAGCGGCTGGAAGACAGGTTTAGACACCAAAAGGAAGGGCGAACGAGCCGTAGCGCCCAGCTCGACCACACCGACCGATCATTTCCCCTTTGGTGCCCCCTCCCCTTGATCCTTGGGATCAGCCGGATCGACTGGCTTGCCCTTTCTGACCGCCTTGGGCTTCGCGTGGCCAGCCTTGCGCAAGGCCTTGCCGACCTCCCCCATGCCGTGCCAGATCGCGGCCGCCTGTTCGGGGCGCAGTTCCTGCCCTTCCCTGATGGCCTTGGCCAGCGTGACCAGCCACCGATCCGCAGACATGGCCGTGTAGGCCTCCTGCGACTTCTGCGAGGCTTCTCGGCGCTTGGCCAGCCATTCGGCCAGCGTCTCGCGTTCGGCCTCTGTCAGCTCATCCAGCCCGGTCGTGGGCATTTCGGTCGTATAGCGGGCCAGTGTGGCAATGACCGTCTGCCGACCCCGGCCAATGGCCTTGTCGTACACGGTGCGGATGCACTGAATTTTGCGGCCCTGTTCACGTATCTGCATGGTAGCCCCCTTTCCGTATGGTGCGGATAACCATCTATCCGCAGTAATGATAACAAACTATCCGCAGGCGGATAAAATACAAGCATCACATTTCAGATAGAAATCTATCCGCATACAGCTATCATAGCAGCAGTATATGCCGATAAGCGCACTATCTGCACATGCAGACGCCAAATTATCCGCATGCCGATGAAAAGCTATCACGCTACATCATGCCAGACAGTTATCCGCATACGGACGAATTTCTATCCATTGTGCGGATGGTTAACTATCGGCAGAGTGGATAGACGTTTATCCGCATAGGCTTGCGCCCGGCGGCAGGCGGAAGATGCACCAAAGCAGATAACCACCCGGTCAATATGCGGATACAAAATTATCCGAAATTGTGACGGTTGCATCTTGACAAGTTATCGTTTATAAACGACAATATCAGACATGCAGCAGATACGGCACTACCTCGACCCCAACGGACGCGACCACTTCGCCGAGTGGCGCGATCAGGTGCGCGATACCAAAGCGCGAATCGCCATCGACCGGCGCATCATGCGCTTGGAACTTGGCAACTTCGGCGATCACAAGCCCCTGCGTGAAGGCGTGTGGGAGCTGCGTATCGACGTAGGGCCGGGCTACCGCGTTTATTACGCCAAGGCTGGCTTGACCGTCGTGCTGCTGCTCTGCGGCGGCGACAAGCGCAAGCAGAACGCCGACATTGACCGGGCCTGCGCCTATTGGCGTGACTGGCAGCAACGGACAGGAGATTGAACGATGAAAGATCGAGCACACGACACGGCTATGGCCGAAGTGTTCCGCAACGACCCCGCCTACGCGGTCGAGCTGCTGAACAGCATCCTTGAGGATGGCGAGCAAGGCGAACTCTTGATTGCCCTGCGCCAGATGGCCGAGGCCTTCGGAGGCGTGCGGCAGGTGGCCAAGTCGGCCGAGCTGAACCCTAATCAGCTTTACCGCACGCTGTCACAGACGGGCAACCCGGAGGTGCGCAGTCTGACCGCGATCCTTCGCGCTATGGGCCTGCGACTGGCCATCCAGCCGCTGCACCCTACTCCGGCCGCCCACTGATAGCCTGCGGGCTATATGCCCGCGCTTGTTTTTCCTTTTGGTGCAAAACAGAAGCCCGCCGATTGGCGGGCTTGTCTGTATGGTGCCGGTGGTTTAGTTGGCAAC
>NZ_KV793396.1:0-1025 GCF_001808475.1 Klebsiella sp. HMSC09D12
CAGCAAAAGTTCGATTTATTCAACAAAGCCACTTGAATGTTAAAAGCCTTATCAAGCATGACGATAATCTCCGTCGCATCAACAGAGTCCAGCTTCAGTCCATTGCCAAACAAAGGAGTATCGTCATCAATTTGATGCTCTTCACGTTGAATATTAAGCCGATGAATAAGCTCCGCTTTTATAGTCACAAGTATTGATTTTCTTTGATCGATCTTCTCATTAATATCAGTCATAACATTCCCTTACGATAAATTATAAAACTTCCCGAAAATTGATAATGGTGCCCTGGCTTATAATTTTCTTACCTACATTGGCAATAACCGAGTAATGTTTAAAGCCATTATTATCAGAAAACGCGAGTTTACTTACCACTTCAATAGTATCCCCCGGATAAGCTGAGGCTTTAAACTTCAAATTTTGCGCAGCCAGTACTCCACGAACCTGTGCCCGACGCTTATGTATAACTTCAAGCATATCAGGTTGATCTATATATGTGTGGATATCACGCAGAGACAGAAATTCTCGCCCTGTGCGTAGTTGATAAATATCGCAAATGTCACACAAAAAAGAGAAATATTCACTAGCCTGGCCAAATATCTCCGAAATAATAGCCCCTGGCATGATAGGATCTTCAGGAAAATGGCCAAGAAGATACGGTTCATTATAAGTGACATGCTTTATCACTTTAACATACCCATTCTCGCCATACTTAAAATCATCGATTCTATCTACCATTAACAATGGCTGGCGCCACCCCCCCATAGCCAGAAAAACTTTTGTCGGGATCTTAAATTTTGACATATATCACCGCATAACCATACCACCATCAATGACGATGGTTTGCCCGACAATATAACTTGAAGCAGAAGAGCTCAAATAAACAATAGTATTTGCAACTTCTTCACATTTCCCAAGGCGCTTAAGCGGAATTGAATTAGTGACTTCACGCACTACCGTACGAGACACTTTTTTAACCATTTTTGATTCGATCATTGGCTTTGTTGAATAAATCGAACTTTTGCTGA
>NZ_KV793397.1:0-2790 GCF_001808475.1 Klebsiella sp. HMSC09D12
GGCGCAGCCGGCTGCTGTTTTGACAGGTTCTGCCTCACCCCCCCCTTCCCTTGTATCTAACAGTTTGTGGTGATTAGCTACCACCACTGAAGCAGAGTGAGCCGCCCCCTTCCCTTAAGGTCAGAAAAGTCTGCACCGCTGAACCTTGATTTGCAGCATATGGCCCTCCGCTTCACCTTTCACGCCAGCACATCAGGTTGAACGGTTACCGGGAGCTCGACTCCGTATGTACAAGGCGAACAGGCGTGACGGTTTATGTGAGAGGAGTTTGACCATGTTTCCAGTCGGCATTGACGTAAGTAAAAACACCCTGGATCTTTGCATGCTTTATGACGGTATCAAAGGACGCATAAAAACCCGTAACATCCAAAATAACAGACATTCAGTTGAAAATATTCTTGGCTGGCTCAGGCTTCAGCACTGCGGTCCGGAAGATGTTCATGTGGTAATGGAAGCTACTGGTGTTTATCACGAACGGCTGGCCACTGAGTTACATGATGCCGGTTTCCGGGTTTCTCTGGCCAACCCTCACCGTAGTCGGGAGTTTGCACGTGGCATGGGAATAATGACAAAAACGGATAAGGTGGATGCGTATATGCTGGCCTGTTACGCATTCCTTAAGAAGCCACACCGCTGGGAGCCGCCGACTCCCGAAATCAGATATCTCGGTGCACTCCTGCGACGGCGGGATGTTCTGCTGGGTGATGCCCTGCGTGAGGAGAACAGGCTGGAAAAATACCTGTCGACAGACACACCTGCAGATATTATCAGTTCCTGCAAGCGTATGGCGCAGCTTCTGCGCGAGGAGGTAAGTAATATCGAGCGGCAGATTAAAGCACATATCAAAGCCTGCCCTACACTGAGGCGTGATTATACACTGCTGACCTCAATTAAATCGGTTGGTCCCCAGCTGGGGATGCATATGCTGGTCGTACTTCGCAGCCATAACTTTGCATCAGCAGAGCAGGCTGCCGCCTTTCTGGGCGTGGTGCCGATCGAGAAACGCTCAGGCACATCGGTCCGGAGCCGACCTCGGATGTCGAAAATCGGCCCCCCTCAGTTGAGAGCGAAGCTTTACATGTCCGCCCTGTGTGGAAAAATCTACAATAAGCGAATGCGTAATATTTACGATGAGATGTGCCTGCGGGGTAAACCTAAAATGGTGGCCATTGGCGCGCTGATGCGGAAACTGGTGCACTGGTGTTATGGCGTCCTGAAGACCGGAACCGTTTTTAATGACGAAAGCCTGAAACAAGTACTGTCAACCTGACTGTACCGGGCTGGCATTAAACTCAAGGTAACGCTCACTGCAATCAGTGAGCGCAGTCCGCTATGAGCGAACAACGGACATGGCTGCTCGCGGAAAAGATCGTTAATTAAAGTGCACCGGCTTTGCTTCTGTATGTACTTGCACATGAAAACACTAAAAGGATCTGCGATGTAATGGGAAAACCGTCCAATCAGAACTCACGTTGATTATCGGTCGCATGGCTTTTAATTTATAACCGCCTTGGCGGTTATTGGGGATGATAAAAGCACAAATGTGAACCCCACAGCCATCGCAGGGGTAGTCGTCACATGCTTCGATCTTTATGGGCGGGAGATCTGGACGAGATAGAGAAGTGATAACCAGTCCTGACGTGTGCTGGCAAAAATGTCGAGAATCGCCTCGTCAGTCTGTTGGTTATAGCGGAAAAGACAGATGTATTTCCCGGTTGGATCTAACCAGCGGCGCAACTTTACGCCGTTGGCCAGCGCGTTTTGTTCAAACGGATATTGAAGGGGATTAGCCTCAATATCGACGATAGCTTGTTCCAACAAATCAGTCGCAAAATCGCGAGCATCATCGTCTGACATTGTTACCGCTTTATAGGACTCAATTACTGATAAAGTTTGTTCTGTTACTTGGGTGGTGATTGCTACCGTCATTTATGGGCCTCATATTATTTATGCCGCTCTGCTCGCCTCCGTGCTAATAGCTCACGGGCGGTTTCGTGGCGGCCGTTCTCAAAATCATGCTGAGACAGGCTAACCAGTTTCAGCATGGCGTTTACTTGCTGCTGCTGGTGGCGTTCAACCAGTTCCGCTTCACGTTCTTCTGCGGTCTGAATAAACAGCTCAGCTGCACCATTTTTTGTCACATACACACCGCCTCTGAAGTTCTGAGGGGTGCCAAGCATCTCCCGAGCAGACTTCTGCGAAATGGTAGTCATGTAGAAAACCTCACTTAATAGGTGTGGCTACACGGATGAAAGCGTCCGCTAGTCACTGGCTCCTTTCTTGTCAGCTTTCCAGGATGGAAGCCGTACGTGCTTTCAAGGTACAGAATATCCAAAAATTCACTCGAGATCAATATTTGTCATAAATTTTACCCCCCCCTCAACCCTTCCGCGTCAGAGCGTCGACGCAGGCGCGCATATCGGTGGGCTCCGTGACCAACCAGAGGTGGCTGATTTTTTTAGCACAAGTTCAGATCTCTGATGAGAGCGGCCCTTGCCTGCGGCAAACCGGAAAGGCTGGCGCGGTTGATCGTCAGGGTGATGTTTTCTGTCTCCGGCGCGCTGGTCACGGGCAGCAGCAACGGTGGTGATGATAGCGTTACGGCAGGGTGTTCAGTAGTCAGGCTCCGGCAGAGGTGACCAAAGGTTTTGATATTGAGGCTGTAATGGCGGAGCGTACTGTAGCGGGTATCGCATTCAGCAGCCTTCTCACAGGTATTCTGAAATAACATACCCTAAATTATTTATGTCCGCTTCTGGCTGTGAGTTCAACCGATGGACGCAACACACT
>NZ_KV793398.1:0-2440 GCF_001808475.1 Klebsiella sp. HMSC09D12
GGTTTAGTTGGCAACCACATCAGCCGGGCGACCGTCCCAGCGTTCCCGGTCGTGTTCCCGCCATAGCGGATCAATCCGGCTTACTTCCTCGTCCACCACGGTCATGACCGGATCGGCCGCCCGAGGACTGTCAAAGACCACGGCCAGAGCATCGACCACGCCCTTGCCGTATTTCTGCACAAGCAAGGCCGCCAGACGTGGCGTTTCTGCGCCTCGCGCCACGTCCTTGGCCCGTTGTCTGGCGTAGTCTCTTACCTGCTCTTGCAGCAGCTCGATGGCTGTTTGTTTGTTCATTGTGCTACCTCGCGTTTTTCCAGTAAGTCACGCCGTCATCGCACTGGTAGGCGACCTGATCGGGCGTATCGTCGCCGATGATGTAGCCCACGGTGCCGCGAGTGGTGACGCCGATCCCGTCGTTGCTATGACCGTCACGCTTGGCCACCACCTTGCAGTTATGCGCGGCCTTGAATGTTTCCCACTCGTCGGGCTGGGGTTTGTAGACTGTGGCATAGCCGCCGCCCAACAGCATCACCGCCAGAAGGCCGGGGAAAATTGGCAGCTCATCGTCGCGGAAAGCACACCATGCGATCCACCCAAAAACGACAAACAGGCATGTGAGGTAGGTGCCCAGCACCCACGGGCTTAATTGTTCAATGGCTACGCCCATGCTCCTTTCCTCGTTGGGGAGGCACCGGGCCGTAAGCCCGGCGGCCTCATTTCAAAAGAACGACCACCAAGGCCGCCACGGCCACCAGAGCGGCGACCCCGGCCAAGGCCGCAGCCAGGTATGCGCCGGTCTTCGCTGCCTGCGCATCCCGACCACTGGCCACCGCATCGCGGCTTGCGGCCTGCGCGTTGGCTATCTGCCGCCGCACGTCGTTGCCAGCGTCGGCAAGGGCGGCAGTCACGGCCTGCCGCACCTGCTCGCTGACGTAGTTGGCCGCGTCGGTGATTACCTTCCCGGCCGTTTCCTTGGACTGTTCGACCTGCTGTTGCAGGCTCACGGTCAAGGCCCTGTTGGCTTCGTCGTACTGGTCGGAAACCAGTTCGAGGTAGCGGCCCAAGACCATTTCGCTGACCGTGACCGTGACCAGTATCGGATCGTCCTTGCCGATCAGCACGTTGTGCTTGATCGCCACCTGTTTCCGTATCTCGTCAAAGTCGATCATTGGCGACCCCCTTAGATGATGGTGGCCAACTGCTCGAAGATCGCTGTTTTGACCTTCGAGAGACGCGACTTGGACATGAGGCCGAAGTCTGGTGACTGTTTGATTTCATCGAAAGTCATCTTGCTATCGAGCATCAGTTTCACGTCCTCGCCGAACGTGCTGCCGGTCTGGCGAGCGATACGCACGATGCCGCGCACGCGATCCTTGTTGTTCTGGTAGACCTTCATTTCCTCGAAGGTCTTACCCTCGGCCTCAATGTCGCCGAAAAACTCATTGAGCCAGACGACCAGCTCGGCATTGCCCGGCATCTGCTCGGCCAGAGAGGCGAAGCCGCCAAGGGTATCGCGCAGGGCTTGGCCGCCGGTGATGACGGTGTGAATGATGACCTTCTTGCCGTTCTCGCCGATCAGGTTGATGGCGTCGTTTTCGGCGATGTAGTAGGACAGCGGGATGAACGACGCCGCGCCGTTGTCGATCACGAAATTGGTGTCTTCCTCAACAACCTGCTCAATCAGGCGGTCGAAATTACGCTCGATCAGGGAGCCGTTTTCCATCAGCTCAAGGCGCTGGGTGTTGAATGCCTTGTAACCGGCGAGGGTGGCATTGACCGGATCGGTGTCCACTGCTGTGACCGGCAGGCCCTTGCCGCCGATGTACTGGACGAGCAGGGACGAGATAAAGGACTTGCCGACGCCGCCCTTGCCTTGCAGCGTGAAATGAACCTGACGGGCGAGGGTGTTCAGGGCCGGAGTGGTTACGTCGTTCATAGGTGCGATGCTCCTTTCAGATGAGGTCGTCGCGGTCGTTGCCGCTGTTTGGGTTGTGCTGGAATCCGGGGCGCTTTTGGCCGGGTTTTTCGGCCGGGGTGCTGCTACCCCTTGCTTGGCCTCCTGCGGCTCCTGTAGGGGCCGGGGAGGGGCTTGGCGGGGCGATTTGCCCGGTGCCTTTTCTTTGGTGCCCATCGTCTTTTGCTCCTGTTATGTACCGGACGACGTAGCGATTGAATTGGGAGTAGCTGATGCCCAATTCCGCTTCGCCGCCAAAGTCGTCATAGATCGTGCGCTGTTCGTTACCCGCTGCAAGCAGTTCCCGGAACTGCTCTAGGCGGGCCAGAAACGCGACACGTCCTGCGCCCCGGCGGGGCTTTTTGCTTGGCGTGTCTGCCATGCCTGTTTCCTCCTAGTGAAGCCCGCGAATCAATCGCGGCACCTCAGTCTACCTCATAACGCGATACTACGCGAATCTAAGCGATTTAATGCGACTGTACGCGA
>NZ_KV793399.1:0-753 GCF_001808475.1 Klebsiella sp. HMSC09D12
CTCCAACTTATTGATAGTGTTTTATGTTCAGATAATGCCCGATGACTTTGTCATGCAGCTCCACCGATTTTGAGAACGACAGCGACTTCCGTCCCAGCCGTGCCAGGTGCTGCCTCAGATTCAGGTTATGACGCTCAATTCGCTGCGTATATCGCTTGCTGATTACGTGCAGCTTTCCCTTCAGGCGGGATTCATACAGCGGCCAGCCATCCGTCATCCATATCACCACGTCAAAGGGTGACAGCAGGCTCATAAGACGCCCCAGCGTCGCCATAGTGCGTTCACCGAATACGTGCGCAACAACCGTCTTCCGGAGCCTGTCATACGCGTAAAACAGCCAGCGCTGGCGCGATTTAGCCCCGACATAGCCCCACTGTTCGTCCATTTCCGCGCAGACGATGACGTCACTGCCCGGCTGTATGCGCGAGGTTACCGACTGCGGCCGGAGTTTTTTAAGTGACGTAAAATCGTGTTGAGGCCAACGCCCATAATGCGGGCAGTTGCCCGGCATCCAACGCCATTCATGGCCATATCAATGATTTTCTGGTGCGTACCGGGTTGAGAAGCGGTGTAAGTGAACTGCAGTTGCCATGTTTTACGGCAGTGAGAGCAGAGATAGCGCTGATGTCCGGCGGTGCTTTTGCCGTTACGCACCACCCCGTCAGTAGCTGAACAGGAGGGACAGCTGATAGAAACAGAAGCCACTGGAGCACCTCAAAAACACCATCATACACTAAATCAGTAAGTTGGCAG
>NZ_KV793400.1:0-11839 GCF_001808475.1 Klebsiella sp. HMSC09D12
CAGCAAAAGTTCGATTTATTCAACAAAGCCATTATGATGATGAAGGTAAACCACTACTTATTCGCTCACACCAGCCACGGCACCTTTTAAACACAATAGCCCATTATGGTGAAATGTCTGAACTGGATATAGCTAAATGGTCTGGTCGTATCAATGCGAATCAGAACAGAGTTTATAACCATGTGTCAGAAGAAGATATGTTAGATAAAATCAAAGCCATTAAATTAAATAGGAGTAATTACTGTCAAAGGGAGTCAATACCCACAAATGAATTGACAATTGATTTTGATAACCTTAATCAAGGTGCAATACACTTAACTGAATTTGGTTACTGTGTACATAACTATTTAATCAAGCCTTGTGCAAAAATTAATCATCTTATTGAATGTGATAATGAAACACCGGACATTAACTCAGTAGATAGAATTAGACTGCAATCTGTCCGAGAGAAAGTAATGCAATTAAAGAGAATAACTCAGATCGCTTATGAAAATGGTGATTATGGTGCAGACAAATGGTTGCAACACCATGAAAAAAATTTGGGAAGAATTAATAAGCTTTTGAATAATTAAAACAGGAGATACTTATGGCAAAACATTTGAACAGGAGTGAAATAAAGGCAATTAAACACATTATACTGACTTGGGACGGTAAAATCACATGGAGTGATTTATGTGGATCAGTGTATAAGAATCTAAACAGAACTATCACAAGGCAATCTTTAAGTGCTCATGATGAAGTTGTTGAAGCATATAGAATAAAGAAAAGTTTGTCCAATTTGAAAAAATCTGGTCTAAAGAAACCAGCTAACTTAACTATTGCGGCACAACAAATAATAAACCTTAAAGCCGAAAACGAAATGTTGAAAAAACAGAACAATAGATACAAAGAACAATTTAGCTATTGGCAGTATAATGCTTATAGACACGGTCTTACTGTGGAACAGTTGAATAGGCCATTTAATAAAAAATAATATTTGATAGGTTACACCTATTGACAAGTTAAATAAATGCGATAAATATAAATATATGGTCAGGAAGACTATTTAACTAATGCAAGGATGCATTTTATGGACAAGAACATTATCTATCCAGAGTTTACTCTGGAAGAGCAACTTATCATTATCGTCGATAAATATATCTCAAAACGATACCAGCCAGGTGATAAAAGTTTCTCATATCAACTTTACCTAATTTTTGTGGGATACCATTTAAAATATTTCTACCCTAAAAGGATTTATTCCAAATCTAATCGTAATATTGATAATATTATGACAATGTTTAGTTCTGTATACAAATGTCTTACAAGTACTTTGTTACAGCGATTAAACAATAAGGAAGCTGTTATCAGAGAGCTAAACTCCCTTGTTAATTACATTGATAATAACCAGAACCAGGCAGAAGATATTTATAATACTTTTAAAGTACAATATGAAATGAAAGTAATTGAGGGAGAGTTAACCCATGAAGTTCGCGTGAGAACCGTCAGGTTATAGGCAATAAAAAAGCCCCTATGCAGGGGCTAAAAGAGACTTCTTGATATAGAATACTACTGAACTTCTTTCCAGACACCATCAGCTTTCACAAGCTTAACAGGCTTTGTCTGTTTCATATTGCTAATCGAGGCATCGACAATGCAGTTATAAACATTGTTTGCTTCTTCTGTGCAACTTAGTTTCTTAACATAATCTATTCTTAAAAGATCTTTTTCGGGAATACTTGAGTTCAGAGCTTTCATACTTGCATTTGATCTATCTACAACACTTTTGAAAGCATTGTATATGTCTTTTTCAGAAGGTTCGGAATTACAGGCTGTTAATAGAAAAGTAGAAAGGATAACTGCGAGAATTGAGTATGTTTTCATTTTCTTGTCCAGGAAACGATTAATTAAGAATGCCAGATTTTGTATTGTTATTATCAGTAGAGAATGTCCACTTGCTTACGGTTTCTCCATTGAAGTCGATTTCGAGAGTTTTAGACTGAGTCTGGGAACCGCCAGTTAGCAAACCGACAACAGGGATAAAAGTCGAGGCATTGAACTGATTGTTATACATGAAATATCTCCATTGCTCGTTGCCATCGTCAAGAGTCGTTCTGGTGTCAGGCTCACCAAGTTGAACAAGTAGCTCTGCCTTAGTTGTTTTGTTTTTAATTATTTTCGATTGAAGGCTTTGAGCCGTTTCATTTTTGATTTTTTGGTTCCCTGATGTTGAACAGCCAGAAATTAAAAATATTGCAATGAAAAAGGAGGTTACAATAAATTTATTCATTTTATCTTCCTTATTATATTTGATTAGGGTTAGCTTTTATGTGTAAAAACGGCTCTGTGTGCAAATTTCTTACGTAAATAGAATCTCAAAGAAATTGCTGATGCAAAATAGATAACGACAGCAAATATAAAACTTTGACTGACAGCGAATATGAAGAAAGCTATCGCCAACAGCACAATTCCTATTAGTAAAGCTAACCAAGATGAAACGGCTCCATATTTGATGGTTGAATGACAGCCAGTGCAGACGCTAACTCCAAACTGGCTCTCTTTGAAGCAGAACGGGCACTTTATTGTTTCGTTTTTCATATCAACCTCAAGGTTGCAGATTAAATGGTGCGTTTACAGAGATTCTCGATGACCGACTCTCTTTAGTAAAATTGCTTGTACCGATCGATGATTAGCTCTTGATAGGTAATGACTATCACAACT
Organism: Klebsiella sp. HMSC09D12; assembly: GCF_001808475.1. Taxonomy (NCBI): domain Bacteria; kingdom Pseudomonadati; phylum Pseudomonadota; class Gammaproteobacteria; order Enterobacterales; family Enterobacteriaceae; genus Klebsiella; species Klebsiella sp. HMSC09D12. The sequence goes on from NZ_KV793400.1 coordinate 2,701, forward strand.
AGATTATCGATCTGTAAGAACGATCAATATTTTCTTGACTTAACATAAATTATTTACTAACAGGTGAGGTGGGGTTTAAGGTGAGAGATGCAATGCTATGTCTATAAACGGATTTTTCTTTTCTGGCTTAGATGCTGAGTTGCATAGATTTTTGAAAATCTTGGGGGCGTGTTGTGAAGGATACTCTTACCAAAGCTTCTGAGAAGCTCTATGAACTGCCTTAAAGAGTCAAGCCACATAAGGAAGCGGAGATGCTTTTGTTGTTGTACCGCGTTTTTTTGAAGAATCTTTTCTACGATTTCGTTCCGTTTGTCTTCTCTGAGCCGTAATTCCAGTTCTGCAATTTTTCCACCGATACTTTCCCTTCTCTCAGTTGTCCTTAAAATCGTTGCAGGAGCAGGAGCAGGAGCAGGAGCAGGAGCAGGGATAACTTTCTTTGTCGCTCGCAGAGCTTCTAAGTGGTCTTGGTTGTAATTAAGCTGCTTTTGAAGATTTACCCAAGAGTATGCCTTTCCAAGTTGAGATGCCTTGAAAGCTATATCGCGGTAGGAGAATGAGAACCCGTTCATTTTACCTGTGCTTGCAACATTCGCCGTCCAGCCGACTTCGGCTTCCTCCAGTCGTTTTGTGAAGGTTAGAAGGTCAGGTGTATCTGCCAAACTTTTATCAATGATATGTTGGAGAGCTTCCTTAGGGGAGGGAACACCAGTCCGAGCCGATAGCATCTGTTCGTTGCGAGAGATTTTTTTCCGCTTCGGTTGCTTTGGTGAAATCGCAGAAGCTGTCTTGGTAACTGTCAGGTTATGAGCGATTTCAAGTTCACTAATGATCCGGGTGCTGATGAGGTTTTCGTTCCTGCCAAGGTATAGCTTCCCTCCATTGAGGTCTACGCGACTTGCGATAATGTGTATGTGCTGACCGGCCGGATCGTCATGAAGCACATAACAACGAAGATGAGTATCACTGAACCCCATCCTCTTCATGTAGTCATCTGCGATGCCGGACCATTGTTCATTCGCTAATGATTCACTGCCAGGCAATCGTAGCGAGTTATGCCAAACGGCCTTCTGAACATCTGGGCGAAGTTGTTTAGTGCCATCAAATTCAGCAATCAGTTCATGGGCCGTGTCACCCAGCATATTGCCCCCGATTACGACTGGATCGCATTTATGATGTGCTCCCGGTTTCAATGCGTATTGGACCACACCAGCAAAGTTCTTACCCCTGCGAATTTTTCGCATACCCTTCATTCGGGAGGCTCCATATACTGTCACTTAAAAGATTCGTGCGAAGCTCTTCCAGTTGTCGCTTCACAGCGAACAATTCAGTATGGGTAAGCTGACTGTCCTTGCTTTTACAATCGATATGGGTCGCAATTCGATTTAGCTTTTGCGATATATCAGTTAAAGCTTTCCAGGCTTTGGTATTAATCGTTGGTATAACAGGAGGCAACTTTTGAAGGGAAGCCATACGAAGCCACTCTCCTTTTTTATAAGAGCCTCGCTTTATATTCAGGAGTTGCAGTTCTTCAACATTCAATCGGACACTGACACAATAGCTTCTTACTGCTTCTGAAGGAATTTTACTTTTATTAAAACTACCACGGCGGGAAGTTTTGGATAGATCTATATTATCTGTATAAATACTCTCTTTCATATAAACTCCATTTCATATGTTACTGATTGATAAGCATAATCCGTATGCTTCATATATCATTTATACAATTAATTAGTAGTTTGTCAATCAGCAACCTTGATTGTGTAGGTGTTCTTTTATTGTCTGACTGAAAGGAAGCAAGAAAAGCAAGAGCTTTATAGAACGGTGCAACCGCTTCTATAAATTAGCTCTTGCTTGATTTAAATATTTGACATTCCAATTTTGTGAAGTTATTAATTTAAATGTTAATGACTGAGGAGAAAAATTATGCCAAAAGAAACCAATTTGAATAAAGACTTGAGATGCCATTTTGCCGTGTTACTTGTTATAGCTATGTGCGTTCCAAATATAATTCCATTATTTTTAGGCGTGACAGGTATTGTTATTTTACCTGTCTTTATTATTGAGGTGATTGATGCAATTAAAGAGCATTATCAAAAATAGGCTAAGGTTTTTCTTTGTATTTTGATTTAAATGTACGATAGGCTATTATTGCTTTTCCTAATGTACAAATAGCTACAAGGAAAAGTACTAATAGGTTGAAATACTCTATTTTATTATCCCCATTCCAAAGATCTTGGAAAGATACATTAACCGGTAGTTTTAAATAAGTATCATTAGGCACCAAGATTTTATTTAAAGCTAAATAGGCCGCATAAAAGAAAAGAAGACAATCATTTAATTCTTTAAATGATTCATCAAGTTTCCATAAAACTACAATCAATAGTGCTGCTAAAATGCAACATGTAGATATAATATAAAAGCCTATTGTTTTTTCAGGAATCAAATAAGAAGTTGTACATAATATTAATAAGAAAAAAAACACTATAAATAAGATTTTTTAAAAAAAATGAACAAACATACTTTAAGTTTAGTGCTGATTGCTTAAAGTTAATCATTATATTCTTCCTTTAAAATCATGGGCATTAGAATGAAGGCCATTGTGTAATGGCCTTAAATATTATCAATTACAATATCTATCATGAGTTGTAAAATCATAATAACCAATAACAGATTGATTTGCTCTACGGGGAGAATCAATACAGTTAAGCATTTTTGTTGTTACTTCATTAGCCCATAGACCAACTGACCTCAATGTTCGTTCTTCAACATAACTGGGCCAAACCGTACCATCATCCATTTGTGTTAATAACAAAAACACTCTGTTGGTTGTACTGGAGTTCGGCATAAGGGCAGTTGATAAGCAAGGATGCTCGTGAATTTTTGTAATTCTGCCCTCTTGTGGACGAGCATCGGTCGGTGGTTCGAAATAAGATATCTGTCTTAAAGTTTGACCTGTCACAGGATCTTGCCAATAGAAATATCCAGAATAAATAGTAACTAAAGATGTCACACCACCTCTTCTGCGATAATCCTGCATTGGAGATGGAAACATAGAATGAAAAATATGTTCTAATTCAGAGTATGACCCAAAACGGAAATCGCGGGCACCACCACCAGTGTCGCTGTCATTGGAATCTGCATGTATTTTTCTTACATCGCCATCCACAATCTCTTTAAAAAGAATTCGTGAAACACGACTTGCTGTATTAGTCATTATTGACAACCTTTTTAGTAACGATACTACCTTCTTTAAAAATGGCCTGAGAAGATATATAAGCAACAGCACCACTCGATGTTGCTTCATCCTTTCTGGCCTGCCATGTTGTTGAATTAAATCCAAGTTTTCTCGCTAATGTTGCTAATATCAAATCACGAGTTATCGTAGATTTTTTTTCGCCTTTTAGTGGCGTTTGACCTCTATCTAATAAAGGAAAATCAGACATAATGACTTCCATATCTTCAATACAAAGCCCATATGCAATAGCTATTTCTGCATCTATTTCTGCTCTTAAGTAAGATATTCTCAACAAGTTTTCATATGAATATCCAACATTATCTAACGATGAGATTTCTTGTGCTTTTTCAAGAAGACTATGCCATGGTAAGCCTCCCCTAATTATACGAGGGAAAGGAATGCTTTGTAATAAAAAATAGTTCACCGTAGTGGTCAGTATTCTGCGTATTGCCCAGTCAAATACAAAGCTATTTGTTATGGCTAACCAAACATATAAACATTCATTATTGTTATCATTATCAAAAAGAATGGTTGGTACTTTATTACCACAAACTACATTTTCTGGTATTAAAGCGGCCATGAAGGTTCTTTCATTAGTTTGGCCTGAAATATCACAAAATCCAACTCTTTTCGATTTAATTCTTTCATGCGTTAATGAAGACAGCTTACTTTTAGCAATCCAGAATTGTGGGCTAATTAATGAATTACCAATGGGGTAACTTTCCCAAAGAGCACTTCTTCCAGATCCTGATATATAGCCTTTACAGCCAAAACGATATTGTGAAACCATTCTTCCTTCGATTACAGGTATATGATTGGATGTAAACGTTTTTTGGAAATTTATTTTATCTTTCGTCATATCAACTTCACGACTAAATTTAACATTCCAACCTGATTGTTTATCGTCCCACTTTATGCCTGAATCGTATAATGATAAAAATAGTCGCCATTCAGTAATGTTTTTAACTTCTGGAATACTAAAGTCTGGTCTAATATTCGCCAAAGCTTTACGTCCTATATAAACATTACCTAACGTCTCTAAACCAATTAGGTTTCCTTTCTCATGAGTTAAATGTAGATTTTGCTTACTATAATCAATAGAATCATATTTTTTTTGCAGAGAGATAATTAAGAATTTGAAACGGCTATCAATTTCAAAAAACTTTGCTTTATTATCAATCACTGAAACTTTTACATCTTCACTTTCAGAAATGAGTTTATTTCTCACATAGCTTGAACCTTGAGAGCGGATAAAACCACCAGGAAGGATCGCAACAATTACCCCACCCTTTCTACAAATCCTGAAAAAAAGCTCAGTGAATGCGATATACAAGTCAGGCTCGCCAAATCCTAATGACGGATATCTTGTAAGAAGTTTTTTATTATATTTAGCGATTGCATTTTGTTTTTCTCGGAATTCATCACCAATAAAAGCTTCTGTACTTTGTCCGTAATGTCTTTTAATTCCTGATGATTTTAAAAATTCATGCTTAGTTATTTTTATTTTTTCCCAAGGAGGGTTGCCTATAACGGCATCAAAACCATCTTTATTCAAATTATTCCAAAAAAGATCATTCTGGATTAAGCTGTCACCGCAAAACCAATGCCCTCTCATAATCTTCAAGATGCAAAGATCATTAGTAAATGCAGCTAAACTTAGTAAAGCTCCACGTAAAGAGTTACTAGAAAGATCACAGGCATATATAGAGTTTTGCAGCCATGAATTAGCAATATTTCTATCTTTTCCACAGATTTCGATTGTAAGTGCAACTAACAATATCCCTGTTCCACAAGCGGGGTCAATAACCTTACTTGTAGGGTTAACCTTATTATTACTAATACATTGGTTAGCAATTCGTTTAGCAAGGCGAAAATCAGTGTGATAGGCACCCGTTAACTTTCGATCATTTTCAATTAAATTTTCACGGGATAAAATACTTAGAATAATTTGTGGGGGGATCGGGATAGTAGTTATCAGGCTCACTAATTTTCCTGACTTATTCAGTATATCAGCTAAAATATGTTTCGCACATGATTTATTAAATTCATTTTGATATTCTAAATAATCGAACCCACCAAATCTTGAGGATACAGCTTCTAAAAGAAGCATTCTAGCCTCAAATCTATTCAAAGAATACTTGATAACATACTCGCCTGAGAATCTTGCAAGCAAATCCTCTGCTTCTTTTGTCAGATCATGCTCTAATGGGCGAGGTGCTGCCATTTCTTAATCCTATAAAATTCAAAATATGTTTCAGATATCTCTATTTTATAGGACTATTTCTCAATTTCAACCAAAAACTCATTCACATTACTTATTGATTTTAAAGGTTTTTTGTTGGGTTCGTATCTATTAATCTCTCCTAAAGAGCTGACTTTGACCATACCCAAATTATTAAAAGCCGCTATCATTTCATCCATTTTGATGTGACCGTCATTACTATAGGAAACTAGCACTTTCTTGGCCTGAATTTCTGATACCAGGTTACTTAATGTTATCAATGCCTTACGTTTGTAGCAAAAAGCAGATGCCTTATCTTTCCAGGGTCTTAATCCTGAAACTCCCTCTATTATAGGCTCATCTCCGAAGGCGATGGTTTCTAAAATATGATAATAGCTTGCATATTGTCTTTTGGTATATGGGGGGTCTAAATAAACTAAGTCATAGGCTTTGTTTTTAACAGAAAAGACATCTCCGATGGATACATCTATCTTGATGTTATAATTTTTTAATTTACGACACTCTAATTTTAAAAAACCTTTTGATTGTGGTGTCCATTTTGAAAGAAAACAACCAAAAGTACCGGCTATATTAGCTATTCTGTTTAATGCTTTCAGAAGATCTGCGATAAGAAGTTTCTCTTCAGTATGACTAATTATAGAAGCATCTCTCCATTCTTTAATCTGCCTCCGTACACTATCAATCTTTATGGCATTTTCTTCTGAAAAGTATTTTCTCTCAACACCATAAAATTTTAATGAAGCTGGGCTATATGCCCTCCATACGAAACCCGGTGCTAAAACAACAGCATTTAATTTTTCAATTGCTTTATCGTATCCGCCTAAATTTTCGAAAGAAACTTGATGTATACTTATTAGTCTTGCTTCGGAGGTTATGACGGCAGAATAAAGAATATCATTGATTCTGATATTCCAACCCAGTTCGGCTGCGGCCTCAGCAACAGAGCCTGTACCGCAAAAAGCATCAATGAAATATGATTCTTTTGAGTATGGCTTTCCTATAAACTCACCAAGTTGATCTACTAATCTGGCTTTTGACCCTATATATCTGAATGACATGTTATTCGCTGCTGTATCATAAATTTTATCAATTATACTATTATCTTGATTAAAAGCAATAACACTATGTGTGCTCTAAAAATATCTATGCTTTAAATAATTTCATGCTAGTGAAAAGTGGGTTTGACTCTCTACTTATAAAAATGGCATTATCTGTTATGTATGTAATGATATATAATTTTTTATTTTAATAATGCGAAAATAAAATGTATTTAAACTGACTGGTTTAAGAGGGTTGTATGAATAAACTTATAGACATTTCTAAAAACGGATTCAGAGTTTGTGAGTCACGCGAAAATGAACTTGATATTGCTTTTATTTCACTCAGGCTTGCGCTTAAAGCATATTTTTCTACTTATCGTGATCTCAAACTAAATTTGTCATCCCTTAATAATAATATTTTTAATATTGAAGATGTTGATAAAAATTATTCTCTTTCTTATTATGAGTCTTGTACAGAGACTATCGTTCATTTTCAGCATTTCTTTGAACTTGCTTGCAAACATATTTTAAAAAATGAACACCCCCTTTTAGCTGACGTTGCATCTAAAAAAGCCGTTGTTCTATCAAAGCTTTTAAAAGGCGAAATTCTAAATGAGATTGAAGATAATAGTTTACAGTCAATAGAGTTCAGCGAAGCAATATCCAGACTGTTAGAGTTGATTAAAAATGAAAGTATCAATGATTTCAAATTATTAAATTTTATCCTTTCTGGTGAAGAAGTATTGAGAACTGTAAATTCACTTAGGAATAGAATCTGGCATAGAGGGCTTTTTGTTTTACGCTACGAAGCACTTGATGAGTTAGTTTGCCGATTTATTTTACCGTTAGTCAGTGAGTTTTTATCTCTGAATGTATTTTATGGTAATGAAATAAATTGGAAGTATAAAGATCTACACTGTAATATTGACCCGATTTCTGAATTAAGTAATATGAATTTTAATACAACTTTTGAGTTGGATAAAGTTGCATTTTTAAAAGAAATGGGAAGAGCTGCATATAGTAATCCTTTATATGAAACTGTTTTAAAAAGAACAGGAAGACAAAACTTCTCTTCATTATTTGATAATGCTTCTATTCAAAAAGCTGAGGATGTCGCTAATCATGAATTACAGAAACATCATGCCGAGTTGAAGGCTTGCCCTGTATGCGGTGTAAATTCTTTGATTTTATACCCTGAATCAGATTGTGAGTATAATAATGATAACGAGGTAAGCAATGTCATTACTTACATATGGAAAATAACATGTGAATGCTGTGGGTTTTCGTTACATAATGAATTTAAAAATGCGAAAGATTATGGCTTCAATAATATTGAAGATTTTTGGGTGTAAATCCCCTATGATTTCTTAATTAGATAATGAAGCCCTACATGGTTAATGCATGGCTTCATTCGAATTTTAATATCTATCTTATATTTATTTTTCTTGCTGTTCTTTTTCTTTTTTTGCCAACTCTAATATTTCTTTGAGATATTGAAGGTGGTTGGATATATGTTTTAGTGCTAATGCTCCAAGTGATAATCCTAAAAGAAAAGCTAATCCAAATACAATTAGTGTATTTGCTGTGCCGGAATTGAAGATCCCTTTTGAAATGGTATCACCCAATTTGTCTAACCCACCAAAACCTTGAACTGCTGAGTATGCCAATCCAATTATTGATAAGACGGCAGTTTTTTCTCCAAAAAAATCATTTATTCTTGATTTAACTCTTTGTATCTTTATGTTTAACCAATCTATTGAATAGTTTAATTCAGTTAACGAGTAAGGCATCAGTTTTTCTATATTTTGTTCATCATTGTCAATTTCACAAATTAGATCATTGAAAATTTCCTTTTTGAAGTTGAGCATGAACTTCACGCCAGGTATTATAGGGGTAAATAAGTATATTATACCGGCAAGGGAATTGAGGGCATACAGAACGAGTGCTGGTAAAAGAAACGGTCCCTTGGGAAGGTCAAAAATTTTATAGATAACTGCCATTATCACCATTAAAACAAGAGAAATTAGTGATGTGAGAAATGAATATACTTGGACCTTTCTAAGTAAGTTGCTTCTTTTATTTATTTGATTATAGGGAGCATAAGAATTCATTTTACTTATTGTTTTGATGATTTGATTTACTCTATACATTGTTTATAATTCCATTAATAAACTATTGCTTAGGAGCCTTGATTACAGGATGTATAGATTTTACACTATCAAGTCGGAATAATTTATATAGTTTGTTCGATTATCACCAATCGGGACTGATGGTATCAATGATGGTATCATGTCCACTGTGGCAATTTTTAATCTATTTATATCAAAAGGATAATTGCGATGTTCGAGTTCGGCCTTCGCACAAAATTCCCCAATCAGTCCACTAAAATACTTTTTGTATCTGCATTTCATCATTTGAAAACCTCCTGTTGAGGCCTCTGTTCTTCTGGCTCCGATGCGGCTAGCACAGCACCCTCCCCACTTTCCACCCGAGCTTCCTCCTCACACCACCTTTCAAACAGCCTGGCGAATCTGGCGCTTTGCCAGGTTTCTCCAACCTGGCTCAAGATAAAGCCAGTGACCACAATAGGGCTTTGTTGAATAAATCAGATTTCGGGTAAGT
>NZ_KV793401.1:0-1051 GCF_001808475.1 Klebsiella sp. HMSC09D12
CGGTTACGGGGGACACCGCACCGACACGGCCAGCCATAAAAAAAGCGCCCATATGGGCGCCATTTTTCATACTAGGGCAGTGGATTAAAGCGGTGCAAGGCGCAGAAGTTCACGCTCTAAATCTTCCTTAAAATCCTTCTCAAAATCCCAGGCACGCCAGATAAGCCGGTCTGTATCTTTGCAACGGATTTCAACCTGATGATCGCCATATTTGGAAACTGCCGCTATTTTCACGTTAACCTGCATTACCGGCTGCTTAGCCAGGATTTGCTCTATAGCTTTTCTTTCCATTCCCATGCTCCTTTAATACTGCCGATACCGGCGATTATTCGGGTGGCGGTATTGCCACCCGATGATTTAATTAGAGGCTTTGCGCGTCCAGGAGATTGACCTGAGCCGGGGTAACGTGAAACGTTTCCCCTTTATGGATCACGTTATCCGGGGCGCTAATTTCATCACTGATAAAGCTAACCGGGTAACGTTTTTTACCGCAAATCCGCTCGCTAAACCACGCCACTTTTGCCGCTGGCCGATCCAGTGGATGAACAATCACACCGCCCATGCTGCAACCCGTTGCGGGTTCGTCCAGCATTATGCTTACCGGGACTGTATCCCGGTAAAAAAACTTAACCGGCGGCGCGGCTGCCTGTGTTGCGGCTGCGACAACTGCAAGCCCGATAACAGCTATCCGATTAATAAGCATTTTATTCCCCTTACTCATGCTGACTTATCACCTTGCCAGCTGTTACCAGTTTACGAAATTCGCTTTCATGAATTTCACGCCCATGCTCAAGCGTTGAATACACGTTGCCGATAAGCCAGTTACCAGCCGTTTTTGTCTCGGTATACCACCATGCTTCTGTCAGAATAAGCAGCGGTTCGCTATCCTCGCCCTTCTCATAGATCCAGATTTTAGTGACGTCTTTACCCGTTTCGTTGCTGCCCTGAATGGTAGGGTCAAAGGTATGTTCAATCTCTATATCGAAGTAACGCTGAAGGAAGTTAGTAAAGTGCATGACGACTCCTGTTTGCGCCGATACCGGCAATTTAG
>NZ_KV793402.1:0-7930 GCF_001808475.1 Klebsiella sp. HMSC09D12
CTCAGCAAAAGTTCGATTTATTCAACAAAGCCGTGCTTTCCCTGAAAGTGTAATACTCAACGAATTCACAAAACTTCAGCATCATATGCAAATCTTTTTTATTCGTTAATCTCATCTTCTTCATTAAATTGGTTCTCGACTGATATACCGTTTTTTTGCTTTTACCCAGTGCGAGAAAAATTTCATCCATGCCGTATCCCGAAATTAAAAAAAAGAACAGCTCCTTTTCGGAAAAGCTCAGAGAGGACAGCGGGTTACTCCTTGTTAACGAGTGCTTTTTCTGCCCGACGCTGTTGATAATATGCAGCAGCGCTTTCTTTATTTTACTGACCGAGCCGCACAGCGGCAGGAAGGGGACCCGGCCAAACTTCATATCGGTTAAGGAAATGAAAACGTAATAATCTGCCCTGATAATTTCTTTGTAAATTTTATACCAGGCACCTCTTAGGTGATAAATGTATTCGGTATCGATAAGTGCCACTCTGAAATGTTCAGGCTTGTTAATAAAAGCAGGGTGATACCCTGAGCGCACCTTCTTATCGCCCGCCGTACATTCCACTATTAACGACTCGAGGGCCTTTTTCAGGTATACATTCTGGGTCAGAACGTTGACTTCGGTGGTCTGTGTAAGGTGATTGATAATCATAATGTCATCCCTGTCGGAAATTAAACGGCCGTACCGCCATGCGCGAATGAACAAGGAACCCAACGCCGTGACAATCAGGTCTGGCAGCGTGGTGCTGGTTTTTCATTTCTTTTTTATTTGCACGTTTCGGTCAACTTTCTGAACCCTGATGGTTTCTCATCGTTGACCCGATAGGTTATCCGGCACTGTTCATTATCCTTGCTGCCCCACTTCACGGTCAGCTGGCCGGCGGCGGCTTCGGTCAGCGCATATATTTGTCCCATCTGCCCAACGTTGCCGACGTTGGCTCCGGATGCATCAAATACTTCCGCGCCGAAAGGTAAGGGCTCGCCTTGCAAATTTTTTGCACTGATAAGCAGCGGGATCCCTTTGCGGGTATTGAAAACAACCTTGCTGACTGCGCCCCAGTGAGGTGCGACCTTCTCGGTGGTATTGCTCAGCTCAACTTCCTGTGACAGCCCTTTCGGGTCAATACTGACCTCGTTCATTTCATACGGTGTCAGGTACGGAATAGCCGCGTGTCCAAAGCGGTCAATTTTCAGCCCCGGATAGCCGCCGACTTTGGCGCCTTTCGCATCCTTCGCCTCGACCACGGCAAAGGTGTCTCCCGTATAAGGCGTGGCCACCACGCCGTTCTGCCAGGCAATCACCGTCCCGCTGGCGGCCAGACTGGTGTTCTGGTAATGCTTGCCGGCGCCATAGCTGGCCGTCAGATGGCTGTAAGGCGTGCGCCATCCGCCGCTCGCGGTTATGCTGCTGCCGGTGCCCTGGTTATAGTTCGCCGCCGTCATCCCGTAGTTATACTGGTTATCCTCCCCGTAGGTGCCGGAAAGGCCCAGCTGTTCACCCATGCGACCGTTGCCGCTTTTGTTCAGACTGGCGGTGAGCATCGGCACATGCTTCTTATCGTATCCACCCAGCGGGGTGGAAATGTTCAGCAGAAAGTTGTTTTCCATTTTTCCGCTGTAGTTTCTGACGCGTCCTGCGCTGAGGTTATAGTTAACCCGGCCGAAGTTATTGCTGTAGCCCATTTGATACTGAATGTCAGACTTACCGTTGTTCCAGTAATCCTGGGTGTACCCGGTGACATACAGCTGTCCCCATCCCGGGCCAAGCCCCTGGTTCATCGTAATATTCAGGCGATTTTTGGGACGCCATATTCCGGAGGCCAGACCGCCGCGTTTTTCTTCATCAATGGCGCGCATTGCGGTCTGGAAGTCGTAATATCCGGACGTGGAGAATCGGTACGCTGCGATAGTCAGGTTACTGTCCGTATCCGGTAAATACTTGCTGTAGCTTACCTGGTAGCTCTGGCCGCTATTCGCAGTCTCGTCTGTAGTTTTCAGGTGTACGCGCGCCTGGGTGACATCGACAGAAAAAGCGCCGATAGCCGTGCTAATAGCCATACCTAGCTGCACCGCATAGTAGGCGGCGCCGCTGCCCTGGATCCCGGTGTATCCGGTCAGGATATTCGACAGGCCGCGCTGATAGGTCGCCTGATACAGCGTTGGGTTAAAGGAAAGGCTGGGATCGTTCAGTCGTCCTGCCACCACATCATAGCGGTGCGCGCCCGGGCGCAGAAGCTGGGTCACCGACGCGTAAGGCACCTGGAAGCTCTGCACGCTGCCGTCGGCTTCCGTGACCTTCACGTCAAGATTGCCGCCGTAACCGGTGGGATACAAATCCTCAATCACGAAAGCTCCGGGCGGTACCGTGGTTTCATAAATGATGCGATCGTTCTGCCGTACGGTTACCCTGGCGTTGGTACGCGCGATACCGCGGATATCAGGCGCATAGCCGCGGCGGGACTGCGGCAGCATCCTGTCGTCGCTGACCAGCTCAACGCCCCGGAAAGGGAGGGTATCAAAGAGCTGCCCCCCGGTGGAGGTTTCGCCAAGCAGCACCCGGCCGAGGATGGATGAGATATCTTTTTGTACGTAATTATTGATGGACTGATACTGGCCGCCGTTGCTTTGCTGCCAGCTGTAGTTACCATCATGGCGGAAATACCAGCCACCAATATTCAGTCCGCCGTTGAGGCCAATATAGGAGGATGTGTAATCCCTTCCGTGTGAGCGGGTGGTGTAAGTGCTGGCGTTATAGCCCAGTAGGGCCGCAGGAATACCGGTATCCCATAATGCCGGGCTGACATAACCGCGAGCCGTGTTACGCAACAGGGCCTGTGGGATTTCGACATCCAGCCGCTGCGTGGAGGAGTCATAGATGATGCTGACCCCGGGTAATAATTCTTCAAGGTTATAGCACGCACGGTTCTCCCGCAGAGCGGTGGTAAAAGAGGCCGGGACCTTATCGAAATTCAGATTGAGATTTTTAATCAGGCCGGCAGTGATACACGGGCGCACTTTTTTATCCGCCTGCTCGGCAAATAAAACCGGGCTCTGAGTGACTGATTCACCGTTAACGAAAATATCCGTTGACCATGTTCCGGGCGTGGCGGAGCCGCCATTTTCAAAGCGCGATAAATCGATTTTTTCTTCACCCGAGGTATTCAGGAAAATGGGGTCAAAAGTAAGATTGTCTTCATTCGCGGGAGACGATGAAAGCGATGTTGCAACGACCTGCCGCGGGGTCATAATTGCAGCCATGACAGCGATGGCAATCAATGAATATCCAAACTGAAGACGCATGACTTTATTTCCTCATGGCTGAAGCGGTAAAAAATATAAAAAGGGCTTATAAGGTGTATTCGACTTTTCTGAGTGCGCCCCAGTCATTCACATATTCATAAATCAGTAATGAACCTGCACCGGCGTTTACGGATTTCGGCAAATTAAAGGTATAGCTGCCCATTGGAGGAACCATTTCGCCTTCAACCGAGCCATTTTTGCCGGCGTTTTTCAGCGAAACGGACACCAGCGAAATAAAATAGGGTGAGGAATTAGAGGCAATCAGTTTTCCCCCGGATACGGTCCACTTAATTTTTTCAGCCGCTTCGGTGACTTTTGCTCTGTCAGTGAGGCCCGCCGGGCGATAAAACAGTTTTATTCGGGTACGAAAAGCCACCTGCAGTTTATTTAAACTGTCGTCTTTTTTGGATGCCGGCACCTCAAGAAGATTCAGCCAGTAAACGGACTCCTTGTTTTGCGGCAGGGCCGGTGAGCCGGTATAGCTGATTCTGAGAGTCTGACTTTTATCGGCATTAATACGGTTGATCGGCGGCGTCAGAGTAAAGGGCGTACGGATGCGATCCGGCCTGGCATTCATATCACCCTCATCAATCCAGCTTTGTACCAGAACCGGAAGCGTGCCGGTATTCGTCAGTCTGACAGACACTTCCTTTTCATTTCCGTTGTAGATCACGCGCGTCCCGTTAACGATAACGCTGGCCAGGGATGACCATGACGTTACCGCCGCAGCGAGGCAGGCTACCGTTGAGAGTGTTCGGATGAGAGATGAAGGTCTCATTGGGGGCTCCTTGTGACAGGGGGAGAGTCTCCCCCTGATATTCCTGATTACTTGTACTGCAGGTTATAAATGACGCTGCTGGTGACGGTACCTGGCGTGGTCTGGGCATTCGCGAAATATTCGACAGCGTATGGCAGCAGAGCGGTACCGTCGGTATTGATATCGACATAAGCCATGCCATCAACCTGATCGGTGTTACCGATGTTAATCGGCGCATAGCTGTTGGAGGCGTCGAGCAGACGCAGATCAACGTTAGTGGCGCTACCGCCAACGTTTTTCAAACGACCGGTGCTGAGGTCAACGGTGTTACCCGGCTGGAAGAAAGCGGCTACTTTGGAGTGGCCGCCTTCGGTACCGATAACGCAGTCAGAGATATTCATATTGAAAGAGGTCCGTCCGGTGGTGTCGCCGCTGGCAGTCAGCTGGTTTACGCCGACGGTCGGCAGGATGACGGTTGCGTCGGAGCCCTGGCCATTGATATCCACTTCGCAGGTTGTGTCGGTCAGTTCACCGTTAAAAGTAATGGTCCCCGTGGAAGCAGCCTGGGCGGAAAATGCTGCGAGAGCGAAAACAGCAAAGATTGAGGTACTAACAACTGACTTTTTCATAAAATTATCCTTAATTGATTACTTTTGGTTTTACATGATTTCGACGAAATACATCGCCACAGCATCATGAGTACTGTGTCTCTCTCGGAGAGGAATTTAGAAAAAATAGCTTTATCAAGGTTGTGTAAACACAACTTTAAAAGATAATTCGCCGCTGTTTAACTTACATATATCTATATGTTCTGGTCATGTTTTTCTGGCTTAGCAGTCTCAAACATCTCAAAGTGAGAGTTGTTGAGGGCGTAACATAACAACATTCCAATTCTCACATTGGAAATTAAAAAACCATTGTTATTTACTCTGTAGATAATAAAGCGGCTGAAACCACACTTTGCCAAAGTTTTTTTTAGCGAGTTAATGGCCTGCCACAGCCGCTGCTTGTTACACTTGAGGCCATAATTCTCAAAAACATCCCGCATTATTTTTTCATCTTCAATCATTCTTTCGTTTGAATGATTTAAGATATAAGAAAGCAGTCGCGCCATTGTTGGCCGCAGACGAATGCTGATGCCTGTCAATGTATTTACTAATAAGGCAGGTGATATCCTGAACTCTAGATTATCCCCAATGCAATATCCATAAAGGTGATGATCTAATTTTCTTGGGTTTTGCGTCATTGAAAATGATCTCCTTTTACCTTTGCCTTATCCGTGTTGTGGCATTCTATATGTTAAAAATGATTAATCAATCAGACATATATGTGATGATTAATGGCTGCTTACTGATTAATGTTTGGTTTTAAAATCTGGTTTTTTCTTCTTTATTGGTGTTTTTGTCTTTTTCGGGCGTTCCTCATCATTAATATCACCCATATTTAGATACTAAGTAGTTAACACTCTGCGTAAGATATTTTTATATTACGTTTTCGGTATGAATCAATTATAAGGAGCCGTTTGATAAATTTAAGATTTTTCATTTGAGGAACTTATTCATAAATAAAAAAAATGTGTTATGAAAGTGAAAATAACTTATGATTGATTAAAAATGATTAAAATCAAGTGGTTGATAAAAATTGTGAAGGTATTGGTTTTGTCTTATATAATCTAATTGAAGGTTTTTTGTATGTTTCCTAATGGTTGTTACTTAATATGTAACTTTATTGTTGTTGATTTGGATTTGAGGTGTTGATATTTTGTATGCAGAATATTTATGTACTAAATGATTCAGTTATATTTTGGCCAGAACAGAATCTTTTGTCGTGCGTGTCTGATAGTAGTAAAAAAGTGCAATTGACAGGCCCCTCAGCTCGCTGCCTGGAGTTATTGATTTCCAGAAAAGCTCTGGTGCTACAAAATGATTTCTATGAGTATGCCTGGCAAGGAAGTGGATTTATCCCGTCTCCTAATACTTTGTATCAGAGCATATCTGTCATTCGTCGGGCATTCAGAGAGATATGTGAAAATGAGACTGATTATATTCTAACCGAAACCAGGAAAGGTTTTCGACTAAACCCAACGGTAACCGTGTTGGCTAAAATGCAGGATTATAACGAGGATGACAGTGAAAAAAATGAGAATGGGACAGACGCACCAGAACAAACTGTCGAACCCGTGATTTATCAAAACAGAAAGCTAACTCACTTTACAACAATGGCTTTTATACTAATCATCATGATGATGTCAGGCACATTAACTTTTGAAATATATGGTACACAAACCAGAGGCTACAAATTCTTTGAAAACTACAGTGGCCCAGTTTTTATGCCCGGGAGTACGTGTAAGTTTTTTCTATCCCCGAAAAATGGCAAAGACCGATTGTCTATTTTGAACCTGTCATTTTTGAAATGTCAGCATCAATATTTCGTTTATGTAACTATACTTCCCTATTCGCCTGATATCTCAGTTATTTCGTGCGATAGAGCTATTGATTTGAGACCAAAAAAATGTGAAGTCATGGATTTGAGAGATGAAAATGTATTTTAAAAATAGCAGAATTATAATCTTAGTTACTGTTTTGATATCAATTATTATTCCGGTGATGGTGTTTTTTTATGTCAACTACAAAAGCACTCATTTTCGATGTGATGCTACATATTCGGCGAGGAAATCTGGTAAGCTTCTGGTTTCTAAAAGCAGCCTTGTCATTAATGGCAGGCACGGTACTATAATGATGGATGGGCGTATTACTGATGGCAATGCAAATGTGTATTTTTTTAAACTGAGAAATTATCTTGAAATTGAAAGAAATAACTTTTCCTATAACTTTACCTCACAAAAAGTGTCAATTTTACCGGAAAGCTTAAATCATTCGAAAGTGCTGAGTGATTTTCTTGCTGATGTATTAATTAAAGAAGGTGTAAGTACCTTTTTTTTCCTTTATCCTTTAAATGATAATTATGTTATTACAAGTGGTAATATGCCGATATTTTTTTGTATAAAGCACTGATGTGGTCGATAGTAGAAATGATCGCTAAGTGTTATTAGTTCATCTGATGTGATAATTAATTATGGCAGAGAATGGAGGTTGATAAAAACGGCTGGCAGAGGACATGGATATGCCACCGCAGCCGCTTGTGATATAAGAAAACAGGAAATATACATACCAATAAGCAGGATGCTTTTACTGATGATTTCCTGTATATATTTTCTACTTTAACATAAAGGTTATCGATACCAGACTTTCCGGTGACACGCCATCAGGTACGTTTTTATATAAGATATCTGCCTTGCCATACAGCGTCATTGCACCACCTTTACCACCCTCTGAAACGACTTTTCTAAGCAACGGATCACGGATTTGATTAAAATTAACATTAGTATTCATGGTGTTAAGTATAGGCTTGCCGTTCAGGTTTTTCTCCAGCATATCGAATGTTACTATCTCATTCTCACTGTATTTTTTCGATGTCGATTTATCGGTAACTAAAAATGAACCATTTGCAAGTACTTCATATTTCTTCTTGTTAATTAATTTAAGGATCTTTTTAGCATAGTCGCTATTAATGCTTTGCACGATTCGATCAATTTTGACCACATTTTCCATTATCTCTGATTTATTTATTTTGAGTGATTTATTGAAAGCATCATTCATACCGTCAATCATCAATGAAGGCGCGAGTTTAATGTTGTTTTTAGTGATTTTTTCAAATTCAGCGTTAATTTTATCATAATAAAAAACACCCAAGGAATATGAGTTTTTGCCTTCGGGGGTTTTTAATAAATTGGTTTTTAAAATAGCTGACTGCTGCGAACTTTTTTCCAGGCTGGCCAGCTTATTAGCGGCCTCGGCAAGCTGTTTACGTGTAGCCTCA
>NZ_KV793403.1:0-780 GCF_001808475.1 Klebsiella sp. HMSC09D12
ATGGTGACTTTACCGCCCTGCGCCCCGTACATCGCTGAAACCAGCTGGGCATTGAGAATATCGCCACGGATATCACCGATCGGGCTGATACGGTCGAATTCAGCCCACATTCTGAATTCGCCAACCGTCATGGTTTGTCGCAGTTCGCCCAGCGTGCGGCCCATCCGGAGCGCCAGCGCCATCAGGAACTGCATGCCAGGCATTTTTACTTTGCTTTGGCGTCATCCGCATCACGAATGAGATCAAGCGCCTGTTTCAACAACCGGGAATGGACAGGGCCATAAATTGCTTCAACCTGTTCGGTATCATCGACGGTGAAAACGTACTGCAGGTCGGTATCCAGCAGAATATCAATGAAGAGTGTGACATCTGCCCGCATCGTGCGGAACGCACGTTCTGAAGGGGTGAGTTCTGGCACCTCTGGAGCTTCCTGCCCTTCCGGTGGTTTTGGTTGTTCCGGACTGGCAATCCCCTGCCAGCGAATCCAGGCTTCAGCCGATGGTTCACGAATGATAACTTTGGCGTTTTCCCACTCCGGAACGGTGACTTCTTTTTTACGGAAACCCGCCATCGGGGCCAGTGCCAGCGCTTTAAGATTCTGTTTTGACATTAAGTTTATCGCCGGTTTCCCGGCGCTCCATTAACTGATGGTGACGGTGCAATCAGATGAGGTGATAACGTTCGCCGGAGTGGCAGAGTCAGTGACTACACAGGAGTAAACTCCGGCATCACCAGAAACGGCACTGGCCTTATTAAACGTTGCGCTGGTCTGCCCGCTGA
>NZ_KV793404.1:0-719 GCF_001808475.1 Klebsiella sp. HMSC09D12
CTGAGGAATCCCCAGTAATGGGCGGGTGAAAAAAGACAGACATAGAGTTTTGTGATCTACTGATTGTGCTATCAATTCAATGAGATCACCTCTATGCCTGCCTGCCGAGTATGTCAGAATTTCTTCCGGGATGCTTTAGCTCCGTTTCACAAATACCGACAAAATGCCCTTCTTGACGCCACGCTTGCCTTAATCAACGGCGCGTCACTGACGCTGACCAGTATCGGACGTTATTTACCCGGCGCTGCTCAGGTCAAAAACAAAATCAAACGAGTTGATCGTCTACTGGGCAATAAATCACTCCATCAGGATATTCCTCTGATTTTCAATGGCATTATCACCATGCTGACACGGAAATTATCGCTGTGTGTTATTGCGGTTGACTGGAGTGGCTATCCGTCTCAGGAATATCATGTGCTCCGCGCCAGTCTGCTTTGCGATGGGCGTTCGCTTCCGCTGTTAAGCTGGATAGTCCCGTCAGAAAAGCAGCAGAATGGACAGATACAAAAGGCCTTCCTTGATGCCCTTGCCGGGGCGGTGAACCCGACGGCCAGAGTCATCATCGTTACCGATGCGGGCTTCCAGAATGCCTGGTTCCGGCATATCCGGTCGCTCGGATGGGATTTTATTGGCCGTGTCAGGGGTAATATCCAGATGCGCCTGAACAGCAAAGGTGAATCCTGGTTCAGACGTCAGGAATTACAGGCCAGCAGTAAACC
>NZ_KV793405.1:0-39099 GCF_001808475.1 Klebsiella sp. HMSC09D12
TCAGCAAAAGTTCGATTTATTCAACAAAGCCGTTTCCAACCGGATTGACGCATTCGTCAAAGATTCCATAAACCTTGGCAATTCGCTTGGGGGAAGGGCAGGCATATTTTGCTTTTTTGGTTTACTGAATCTTTGGCTAAGGTTGTCAGCCGGGTTGAACTCAATAAGTTCTTCAGTGGCTGCCCACCGGAAGATTTCATTCAGACGTGAAATGATGCGGCGTAGAGTTTCCAATACGCCTCGTTGCTCAATAGGATCAAGGTGTTGTTTTAAGAGCTTAGGTCGGATCTCATTGATAGGGACATTACCCAGACCAGGAAAGACATTTCTCTCTAAGCTGCGCCAGATATCTGCTGCATGGTCTTGTGAGATACCTGAGGTCTTTACCTTCTCATCTAACCATTTCCGCGCTACGGCTTGGAGGGTGTGCTCAGTAGCACTCTTTAATGCCTTCGCCTTATCGTTGTTATGGACTTGGGGATCAACACCATTTGCCAGAAAGGAGAGATATTCATCTCGTAAGGCTCTGGCTCTTGCAAGGGTAAGGTGAGGATATGTCCCAAGGCTCATTTTGGTTCTTTTCTTGCTCACTGGTACTGCATACCTGAAATACCAATTTTTCTTGCCTCCTTTTGCCAAAGGAGCGATTCGTAGAATCAAACCATCGCCGTCAAATAAGTTGATTTCTTTATCGGCTGGCTTAGTGCTTTTGGTTTCAGTGTCAGTGAGCTTCTTAGCGATTTTTGCCATTTGGGACCCTCGATTTTTGGACCCTTCTTAGTGGGTCCCATTCAGGGTGCCATAACTCGTAGTTCTCAGCAATTCTCACTGGACGACAATAGACGTAAAAAAGCCCGCAGAGCTTGTGCTGTGCGGGCTTAGTAGACTTCAGTATACTTCAAACAACTAAAAAGTGGTGGGCTGGCGGAGTCTGAATAAATTGCGTAAGTATTTAAATTTAAATTATTTTAATGTGTTCAACTTTCATTTGTGTACCTAAACGTGTACCAATTATGGAATGTCATAGCATTCTTCCTTATCTAAAGTTGTCGATTGCTCTTCCTCCTGATGATTTTTCTGGATCTACAAAGGCTGGATAAAAAGTTTTTTTGCATTTAACTGTTCACACTGTTCACCTCCTTATTTTTCTTTTTAATATCATAATGATAGTCGGTGATCAGTTGGTGAAGAGTGAACAGTCAACTCTTCACCTTAGCGCATCTCCGGCCTGTTTACGGCGACCACCACCTCAATATGATGGTGATGAGGGGGGGGGTAAAAAGTTTTTTTGCATTTAACTGTTCACACTGTTCACCTCCTTATTTTTCTTTTTAATATCATAGTGATAGATGGTGAACGGTTGGTGAAGAGTGAACAGTCAACTCTTCACCTCAGCGCGTTTCTGGCCTGTTTCCGGCGACCATCACCGCAATACGATGGTGATGAGGGGGGGTAAAAAGTTTTTTTGGGTTTAACTGTTCACACTGTTCACCTTTGGTTTTTTATTAATACTTTCATAGTGATACAGGGTGAATATACGGTGAAGGGTGAACAGTGGATTGTTCACCCTTGAGGGAGGGGCAGATACAAAAAGACCGGCGGTCGCCGGTCTGAGACAGGTTAAGTCGCGGTGGGTTCGTCGCACTTCGGCAGCCAGTCGCCGTAGCTTTCCTCTTTCAGCGACAGGTTAGTTTGTATCCCCTGCTTTGTGTGCCGCTTCTCATAATTCATCCCGTACTCTTTCAGCATCATGGGCAGTCCCAGTCCGAACATTTTCAGGCTGAGCACATTCCTGTACCCGTTGGCCTCCATATAGGCCAGATACGCGTGATAGAGATATTTACGGTAATTACGCGGGATGATACTGGCATTACCCATGAACATCCCGTTGGTCTGCGGCAGCGCCTCCAGATAGCCGCAAAAATCAAACGTCGGGTCAGCGTCGCGTTTAATACTGAGCGCCTCGTCGGAGTTCTGCTGCGACTGTAGCAGGGCGCGGGCGCTCATCGGGTCGCTGAACTGCTGCATTAACTGGCGCACGATGACGGCCAGCTCGCGGGCGATTTTATCCCTGAGCTGCGGGTCGCGCTCCTCCGGGGCTATCTGCTCCGGGAAGTGGATGATTACCCGGCGACGTGACACGCCGCCGCTGCGGTCGGTGAAGCGCATCGGGTTGTTGTTGACCGCCAGAATGACCGCCGGAATATGCGTCGAGTAGGGATTCTGGTATTTCGGGTCAACGGAGACCGCGTCACCGCCGGTGATGGCTTTGAGCCCGGCACCGTCACCGCTCCATTTCTCCTGGTCAGGCAGACGAATGAGCGAGAAGCCAATCAGGGAAGCACGCTTGCGCGGGTCCTCCAGCGTGTCGATGTCGGCTGATGTGGCGTTATCCTCTCCGGCCAGCATCGTGGCGATTTCGGCGAGAATACTTTTCCCGCTGCCGCCGGGGCCGGTCACTTCGAGAAAGAGCTGCCAGTCGTAGCGGTTCGCCAGCACCATAAACAGCGCGGCCAGAATCACGTCGCGTTTTGTCGGGTTGCTGCTGGCCGCCCGGTCGAGCCAGCGCCAGAAATTCGGCGCATGGGTCTCCAGCGTTTCGCCCTCCACCGGCGGGGTGAAATCCACGTCACACAGGGTGCGCAGCCAGTGCGATTTACTGTGCGGGCTGAATATACCTGAGCTGGTATCGAGTACCCCGTTGCGAAAACCAATCAGACGGCGTGCCGGTGCCTCCTGCTGCGGAATAATCAGTTTCAGGGTCTCCACCACTGAGGTAATTCTCCCCGATGAGAACGGGGCGCGCAGGCGCTGGAACAGTCCGGCCACATCGCGGGCAAAATCAGACGGCGTTATCACCTTCCAGATGCCACTTTCATAGCGGGACAGAAGCTGGCCGTTGGCATCGACGGCCAGCGCTTCGCCGTAATGCTCATGCACCCGCATCGCCTTATCACTGGCGCTCATGGCGGTAAACTCCGCCTCGCTCATGGTGTCGAAGGGGCTTTGTGCCGCTGGCCGGATGGCGGCATAAATGGCTTTCCGCGTGGCGTCCTCCCCCTTCAGCATCACCGCATCATTCCAGTCACCGAACACCGGCGGCAGGGCGACAACGCCCTCACAGGCCTGAGCGGCTGCGGTGGCTTTGTTCTGGCCGTCGCCGTTCAGGTCACGGTCAGCGGCGAGGATAATCTGACAGGCCGGGTGTTTCTGACGGGCCAGGCTCGCCAGAGAAAGAAGGTTCACGGACGACAGCGCCACCATGACGGTTTCGCCGGTCAGGTGATGCACGGTAAGGGCCGTCGCATAACCCTCCGCTATCCACAGGCGTTTTCCCGCCTGTTTCTGTCCGTCGATGAGATGGCATGCCCCTTTGACCTGCCCACCTTTCAGGGTGCGTTTAAGACCGTCAGCGTTAATAAGCTGGAGGTTAACCAGCGTGCCGGTCCCGTCATACAGCGGCACCACCACATCACCGGCGCGGTAGGCCACGCCGCCGGTTTTGTGAGACGCGGTCAGCGTCAGACACTCACGGCCGGCAAAGCCCTTGCGGGTCAGGTAAGCGTTGCCGGTGGCCGGGCGCGTTTTCTCCAGCAGTCTGACGGCCAGCGCGGCCGCTGCTTTGCGGTCGGCCTCCGTTCCGGCCTCTGCGGCTGCTGTCACCTCCGGGGCCACCGGTGGCAGGTGGCCGGTGACGGCGTTCACCTTCCCGGCAGCCTCGGATGCCGACACGCCGAACACCTTCTCAACCAGTTTCAGGCCGTCACCGGCGCCGCACTGGTTACAGAACCATGTGCCGCGCCCCTCTTTATCGTCAAAGCGGAAACGGTCAGCGCCGCCGCATACCGGACAGGCCTGATGGCGGTTTTTTATCACTTTCATTCCCAGCGCCGGGAGAATGCGCGGCCAGTGGCCGCACGCCTGTTTTACTGTGTCCGTTACGTTCATCTTCATGGTTTTCTCCCTCAGTGCAGTACAGGCGATGTGATATGGCGGGCGCAGAGCTCATCCATCACGGCGAGTCCGAGGAAGGAGAGTGACGGGGCGGCTTTCAGCGGCCCGGCCTCCATCAAATCTTCCAGTAATGCACAGGCAATCAGACGGCCTTTCTCCTCGCCGTGCTGGCGCAGATAGAACCCCTCCAGCTCGGCGGCGATGGCGCTTTCCAGCGCGTCGAGGGTGAGGTGAGGATAGCGGTGCTGGCGTTCGCACAGGGTCAGCCAGGCACAGGCCACGGCGCGGCGATACAGGGCGGCACGCAATACGGGCGGCAGAGGCGTTTTCATACATTGCCCTCCCCGGTGAACCAGCGGTGGTTGCAGCGTTCGACCACGGCGTCGAGCTGGGCGGTCATGAGGTAAATCACGGAGGTGAGCTGTAACTGTTGCGCCGGGTCACGACGCAGGGAGGTGCAGTCCTGCACCTGCATCAGCTCGCCGACGAACTGGCCGACGTTGCGCAGGTGCTCAAGGCATTCGAGGTCTTTGACGGTGATGGCGGGCTGTTTCATGCGCGCACCTCCGCCACCGGCAGACGCCCGGCAAACGAGAGGACGTAATCGCGAACGAGGGAAAGACGTGCGGCGTGTTCATCCCCGGCGACGGCGCGGAGCATACAGATACGGGGCTGACGGTCTGCGCGGCGAACGGCGGCAAACACAAAGACAAACTGCGGGTGTGACGGGGTGAGGGTCGTAGCCATAGGGGCAACCTCCGTTAGATAGCGTATTACGCTACCACCGGAGTTTCCACGCTCACTGGTGGTAGCCCAGACGGGGGTGGAAATACCGGCTCTAACGGATACCGGCCCGACCGAAGTCGGCCCCGCCTGAGCCACCATTACTCGATAGCTACAACAGCCATGAAACCATTGCGCAAGTAACAGGTGCACGAGGGCGAAGACACAAAAAAAGACGCAAGGCGCGTCTGGTGTCGCCGTTAGATTACTCGGGTTTCCACGCCCGGCTGTCGATTTTGCGACAGCGATAAAACTATACCTGGAAACGACGAAGGGAAGCAAGCCAGAAAAAGGGGCTTTTTGCAGAACGGGCATCATCATGCGTCATAGCCCCGGTTGCGTTCGGCGATACGGTCAGCCATCCACCCGGTGATTTCTGACTGCGCCCACGCCACGTTTTTTCCGCCGAGCGAGATTTGTTTCGGGAAAGCCTCCCGGCTGATGAGGTCGTAAATCGTGGAGCGGGACAGCCCGCACAGATGCATCACTTCGGGCAGGCGAATAAAACGCTCCTGAACGGCATCAGAAACCGGCATCAGCGGCGCGGCAGGGGCAGAAGACGGGGAAGAAAAAGCGGTGTGCATCGGGCTACCTCATAAAGTCCATACAGTGCCGGTCGTGTCCGTCCGGCCTCGGGTAGCTCTCTATTTTGTGAATATTTTCCCTGAGGGCAACAAGTCTTTTTGTTGTGCCCGACCACACAACATGTTGATTTTTTGAAAGTGGAAAACACTGGCAAACGTTGGCAATCATTGGCAATTGATGGCAAACCTATGATTACTTTTATCTATATATATTTATTCTTTAATCACTAAAAAATCTAAGCAAGCAGAGCATCGTAAAAACAGAAAGGTGAACAGTGGTGAACAGTGGGTGAACAGTCAACCCCTCAACTGTTCACCCATTATCTTACTGTATTACTTATATTTTTTCTTATGGTGAACAGTGGTGAACAGTTATATGTAAAAAAACAAACAGTGAGTATGCTTTTCCTGAGACCTTTCTCTGGCAAGCCGGGTTTTGACGCCCTGTTTGTGCCAGTACTGCCACAACCGCAACAGGTCGTGTTGTTGTGTGTGCCCCGGCAGAATCACCTCATGTTGAAATCACGAGGAAACCTGCCATGACCGACACCACCTTTATCCCTGATTACCTGAAACCGGCGCTGGAGCGACTGGCCGCCGCCAGAGCGGCCCATCTTGAACAGGCCCGCCGGATGGAGGACACCCTGACGGCCATCACCCGCGCAGAGGAGCAGAAAGCGGCGCTGGAGCAGGACAACGGCAGCGATACCCGCACATGGCGCGCCGCTTTCCGTGCCGGGGGTGCCATGCTGACCGATGAGCTGAAAAGCGGCCATATCGAACGCGTGGCCCGCCGGGAGCTGGCGCAGGAATGTGACAATCTGACCGAAGTGCTGGCCTTTGAACGTGACCTGCTGAAAGTCGCCTGCAACAGCACCGCGCGGGCATTCCGCCAGGCGCATCATGCCGTACTGTCTGAATATGCGAAGGAAGAGCTCGACCGCGCGCTGAACGACACCCTCGGGCCACTGGTCCGGGCGATGGTGCTGAAAGCGGATGTGATGGCAAACCCGCTCGCCAACACCATCGGCCATCAGGGGTACACCGAGCCGGAGAAAGAGGTCATGCATCAGGTGGTGACCTTCCTGACCGGGAAAGTGAGCGCCTTCTCCGTCACGCCAGCGGATGAGCCGGTGCTCTCCCTGACCGGCTTCCCGGCCGTCGCGCTTCCGCACATGAACCACGACGCCGCCAGCACGCCCGGCGAGCGTAAAGTCTGGCAGGAGGAAATCCGTCAGCGCGAGGCTGACCTGAAAGCGCGGGGGCTGCTGCCATGATGCACTGTCCGTTCTGCAAAAAGTCGGCGCATGCCCGCACCTCCCGCTATCTGTCGGAGAACGTCAAACAGCGCTATCACCAGTGCACCAATATTGAGTGCTCGGCGACGTTCCGCACTACTGAAGCCATCGACGAGGTTATACGTCCTCCGGCGGAGAAAGCGCCGCCTGTCGCGGAGCCGGTCACACCCCCGGCACCCCGTAAAGTGCAGGGCTGCTACAGCTCGCCATACCGTCATTAATCAGGGGAGAACTGACCATGACCACCCTTACGCTACAGCAGGCCTTTGAAGCCTGTCAGAAGAACGAAACCGCCTGGCTGAACTGTAAAGCCGAATTGGCGGCCGCAGAGCAGGAATATCAGGAACAGGTGCTGGCCGGGGATGACCGTATACCGGGCAGAATGCAGACACTGCGCGACATTATCGATGTCAAAAAATGGGAGATAAATCAGGCCGCCGGGCGCTATATCCGCGCCCATGAAGCGGTGCAGCGCATCAGTATTCGCAACCGGCTGAATGACTTCATGCAGGCACACGGGACAGAGCTCGCCGCCACGCTCGCCCCGGAGCTGATGGGTCTTAGCCAGCAGCCCGCACTCCTGACCGGCCATGCGCTGGACCGTTCGGCGCATTACCTGAGGGAAGCGCTGTCCGTGTGGCTGAGTACCGGTGAAGAAATTAATTATGCGGCAGAAGACAGTGATATTTTAACGGCCATCGGATTCAGGCCTGACGCGGCTTCGCGGGTGGATAATCAGGAAAAATACACCCCCGCACAGAGCCTGATTTATGCCCGCCGGCGCACGGAACTGGCCAGCAGGTAGCCCCGTAAGAAATCCCCGAAAATACCGCTATTTTTCCCGAATTAAGCCATGCATCCACAGGGTGCATGGTTTTGCATGCGCTTTCTCGTCCCGTCACTCCCTTCGCAGCCCTGTCCCGCCGCGGCCTAAGACTGTCCATGCACCTGCATGAAAACCGACCCACGAAGCGTGCAGGCGAGGCGGGGAAAGCACTGCGCGCCAGCGGTAAAGTATTTATTTAATGATATTTAATTTCGCGGCCTGAGCGCGTCGCTGCGCTGTGCGTGTTCTCGGGTGTGTCGATGGGTGGTGCGATACTGTTCGAGGGCGTTACGGGCTTCTGAGGCTGCTATTTTCCTGACATATTATTCGGGCCTGTGGCAGCCTGAGTCTCGTAATTCAACTGCATTAAAACCAACACACAAAGTGGGCAGGCGTGGCAGGTAGAGCATTGCACACAAGTTAATCCCTGAGGGTTATATTCCCCGCCCCTTGGGGCGAACTACCCAGTAGTTACTTTTGGGGGTAGTCCACTTGCAGCGGGGTTATTCATTTTTAAAGATCCCATAAATTCTCAAGATCAAGCGTGTCACTTTGTGGAGCACTTTCTTCAGCAAGTCTATCGATCTGTACAAGCAGCGGAGTATGGAATGCTGTTCCTGAAATTATACATGCACCAGGGGGAAGTGTTGGTATGAGCGTTCTGGAAGCTGCATCCAAGGTACTTAAGGTGTTTTTAAGAAGATAAAGATCATTTTCATTTACCAAGCGATGTATGAAATAATTATGCAGCTGTGACACAATTGTTGGTGATATATCAAATGGTCGCTGGCTTGAAATAGTAACAAAATAACCAAATTTCCTACCTTCTTTTATTATTTCTTCAAATAATTCGAGTCGATAGTCTTTCCATGTCTCAGCCTCTCTCACAGAGCTTTCAGAAAGAATATTGTGAGCTTCATCTATTATTAAATGGAAGCTTTCTTTCTTGTTTTCAGAGGACTTATGTTCTAAAAAAGAACATTTTGCAATCATCATTGGAATGGTTTTTTTTATGGATTGATTGCATTCTTTAAGGGATATTATAGATATGGGTTTATGATTTTTTTGAGTTTCATTTATTTCTATGACTTTAGCTAGGGATGAACTCATTGCTATTATTTTATTTATTAGTGGATATATATGTTCATATTGAACATAGTTCCTGGAAACAGAGTTTATTAGTTGTAGTGTTGCACGTATGGCAATTTCATCAAATACACTGGTAACCTGGAAGTTGCTGTTGTAAATTGTTTTAGTGTGTTGTAGAACGTCTGCTGTGTTATCAAGCCAGCTAGCAGGGTGTGTATATTTGTCTTGACCTGAATGCCAAGTGAATAGAGATAGCTCATCTCTTATTTTTTGTTGGGCACCCTCATCAAAATAAGATATTAGGCTTTTAAGTAAATTAACAGTCTCTTTATGAGGGTTTGTGCCAAACATTATTTCAATGGTTCTTTTTAGATACTCATTAAGATCGTTATCATATTTTAACTTGCTCTTTATTAAATGGGTTAAAAATGGCTTTTGTGTTTTTTCAGTTGCTGAAAATAACACTGATAATAGCTCATCATCCCAAAACTCTTTTTCTCCGAAATGAATTTTACCACCATCTTTTTTGGTGCTAAGTTTTATTGAATGGCACAACTCTGGAAAGGAACTCTCAAGTGTTCCATACTCGCCGTTGAAATCTATCAAGACAAAATTTGATTTGCTACTAAACAGTTTTGTGTTTTCAATTCGATTGATAAGTGATTGATACAATTTTGCTAAAGTATTCGATTTTCCGCTCCCTGTATTTCCAAAAATTCCAATGTGAGAATTAAAAACACCGTTTATTGGGATGTTTATTGGTAATTCTTCCAACATGGATTTACCAATGTTGATTAGTGGGGTTTTAGTACTTTTGCTAAAGCTGTATATCTCAGATATTTTATCATCCGAAATTAAATACAGTCTATCATTTATCATTGGAAGGTATTTTATACCAGAGTAAAATTTATCTTCAAAAAAATAACCGAGAATATTAAGCTCAACAAATCTTTCATACCTTTTCTGTTCGATGTCATCGATTCTAATATTAAAATTCTCAACAATTTCCTCACCGATGATCTTACCTACAATATCCTGATAGCCTTTGCGGACTAAAACAAACTCATTTATGGATATACCGCGCAGTATTTTCCCATTGTGAAAATATGTTGATTGGTACAAATCATGGTTTATTTTTGCCTTAACAGTGGTTCCTTTTACTTGTGTTACTTTACCAATGTTTAATTCGTCCATGTGACCCAATCTCCTGTTTCTGATTTGAAAATTCTATCAATGAAAGTATCAAAAGATATTTTATGATCATCTTCTTTCGGGTAAATGTAGGTTATTCTAGGATCGTTTACGGTGATATTTATATCGTGCTTACTTTGCGTGTTATAACAAAAAACAAATATTTTCAAAGTGGGATTGCTCAAAGATCTTTTAATTATTTCAAGGATGTGTTCATCTTGAAATGAAAATCCGAAACAAATTAATACTGTTTGTGGTTTCTCTAATTCATAACTTAATAATCTTAAACTTTGATAGTAATGTTGCTGAAATACCGTTTCTGAAAATTTCTCTTTTGTTGGGTTAACTATTGCGAGTGAGTTATAATACGATTTAAATTCATCAAGTAAATTCAGGTCATTAAGATTTAAATCTAAGTAATCAACAAGATTATCATTGGTGTTATTTAGAGTGTTTACTAGATCATCTATGGTCTTTTCTGTCTCTAATTTTATTCTTGCGGGTGACGTAATTGGATAATTAATACTTATCGTTTCATTCTCATCTCTTTTCCATGAGACTGAACCATGCATCTTAATTAAATTAACAGTTGGTAGTTCATGTTTGTACATGTCATGCGTACCTTGATGCCAAGTAGTAATGTGAAAATTACTAATATTTAATTTTCTATTTTTAAACCCTATAGCACCATCATTGAAATGGAACGTTTTCTTGGTTAATGCATTGTCTGCTGCTGTTTCAAAGAAAAGATCATAATTAGTTGTGAAAATATTTGCTCTCCTTATTTGATTGGAACCTTTCTTCTCTAATAAGGTAACAAGTTCATCTAGGAAATTTGTATAGCTAGCTATCGTTGAACTATATTTTTTGTTTTCTGAAATTGGCTCTATGCAAAATGTCTTTCTAATAATTTTGTTAAAATAGGAACATAAGATGAAATCCCTAACGTCCTTGCAATCTTCATGAGTTAATAAAGTCTCATAAGTAGTATTTTCTGCAATCCACAAGGTTGGTATATACGATGCTGAAGCTCCTGAGCCAAATAGGAAGTTTATGTTTTTGTCATAGATGTTTGATGCTTTGCATGGAAATTCTCTCGTGCTCATCATTATATCCTTATTTGCTATTCACTATGAAATTACCCCACCAACTCATAAGCTTCTTTCTTTTTTCAAGGTAAGTTGAGCGATTATATGCTCTCCGAACCTCATTTTTCTCAATGTGAGCAAGTGCTGCTTCAATTACATCTGAGTTCAAACCAGCTTCATTCATTGCAGTACTCGCTATTGAGCGCAAACCATGTGCTACTAATTTACCCCCATATCCAATCCGTTTTAAAGCAGCATTTGCCGTCTGGCTATTCATTGGTTGCTTTGGGTCATTTCGACTCGGAAAAACATGTGTACGATGAGCACTGATTGGCTTCATCACTTCCAGAATATCTAATGCTTGTAGAGATAGAGGAACGATGTGCTCACGCTTGGCCTTCATCCGTTCGGCTGGAATAGTCCAGAGCTTTGCATTGAGATCGATCTCTTCCCAACGAGCACCTGAGGCCTCTGAAGGGCGAACGAGCGTCAGGAGCTGCCACTCAATGAGGCAGCGTGTTGGAACAGATAAATTAGACATAACCAGTGACCGCATCAATTTTGGCAATTCTTCTGGCCGCAGCGTCGGCATGTTTTGCTTTTTTGGTTTCTCAAAGGCCATGCCAACACCTGATGCCGGATTCGCATCTATCAGACCGGTGTTAACCGCATAAATCATTATCTCGTTAACACGCTGTACCAAACGACGAACAGTCTCAAGCGCCCCCCGAGCTTTGATTGGCTCTAGTGCTTCAACAATCGTTCTGGCTTTAATCTCCTGGACAGGTATCGCCCCAATGGCAGGGAAAACATCTTTATCCAAGGAGCGCCAAATGTCTTTTGCATAATCTTCTGTGACGCTTCTGCTTTTAATCTGGAACCAGTTAGCAGCCACTGTTGAGAAAATGCTGTCTAACTCAATCTGGCGTTGTTCTGACGCTTGCTCCTGCTGCTGTTGTGGATCCATGCCTTGCGCGAGCGTGGTTAAGTGCTGGTCGCGTATCTGACGAGCTGCTGCGAGTGTAAGGGCAGGGTATGAGCCGAGACTCAAATTTGTGCGGCTGCTGCTTCCCGGTCGCTGATAACGGAAGCGCCAGAGTTTTTTACCGGAGGTTTTGACGAGCAAGAACAGGCCATCACCATCATGCAGGGTAAAGTCTTTTTCACGAGGTTTAGCTTTAAGTATTTCGTTGTTAGTCAGTGGGCGTGTAATGCGCGCCATGTCTGGATCCCTTCCATAATTGGTACACGTTTAATGGACCACAGTATAGCGTGTACCTAAACGTGTACCAATTTTCTCTGGATTTAGCCGGATGTCCTCGGACAACGACAGACACAAAAAAGCCCGCAGGGCTTGTGCCATGCGGGCTTTCAGGATTTCCCCGGACGTATCCGGAAGAGCAAGTGGTGGAGCTGGCGGGAGTTGAACCCGCGTCCGAAATTCCTACATCCTCGGTACTACATGCTTAGTCTGTCTTTACATTCGCCTGGCACCTGCGGACGGACACGCCACTACCAGACTAGCCTGATTAGATTTAACGCTTCAACCCCAGGCAGGGCCTCCACGCGATCTCTTTTGGGTTTGACCTCTCTTTGATCCCCGTCTTAAGAGCGGAAGCTAGGGAGAGAGGGCTCAGAGCAGGTTATTAAGCTGCTAAAGCGTAGTTTTCGTCGTTTGCGACTATTTTTTTGCGGCTTTTTACGAGGCCAACCGCCCCTCGGCATGCACCTTGGGTTTCGCAAATCCCGTCGAATCCAGAATCAGCCCCAATGTGTACGTTGAGTATAACAGATTTATGAATGCGCTGACCAGCCCTCGTTTTGAGGATTATGGCGCCAGAGTGGATGAAAAATCAGCATCAACAACAATATAGCGTGAGGGCCAGCTGGCTGACCCTCAAGAGAAGGGCAATTAACGACCTGCGTGTTTCATAATGCGGGCTTTATCAACTGCCCACTCGCGATCTTTTATATCGGTGCGCTTGTCGTGCTGTTTCTTACCTTTCGCTACGCCGATTTTGACTTTGCACCAGGCATTCTTCCAGTACAGGGAAAGAGCGACCACGGTGTAACCTTCACGGTTGATACGCCCGTATAGGGTATCCAGTTCACGCTGATTGAGCAGAAGCTTACGGGTACGCGTTGGGTCGCATACGTAGTGGGTGGACGCTACCGCCATCGGCGTGAAGTTGGCGCCAAACAGATAGGCTTCGCCATCTTTCAAAATGACATAGCTGTCGCCAATATTGGCTTTACCTGCGCGGAGAGATTTTACTTCCCATCCCTGCAGGGCAAGACCCGCCTCGTATTCATCTTCGATAAAGTATTCATGACGAGCGCGTTTATTCAGCGCAATGGTGGCTGATCCAGGTTTGTGGGCTTTTTTCTTAGTCATAGTATCCTGAAGTCATCGTCTTAAAACAGTCGTACCTCAATCTTCCTGCGAGGCGTAATGGGCTATCTTAGCACGAGTTGCGGTACAGCGTTTTTTTTAGCAGCAGATAAATGATATTATTTGCCCTGTGTTTATATGTGGAACCTGCTATGCCTCAGATTAGCCGTACCGCGCTGGTGCCGTTCAGTGCTGAACAGATGTATCAACTGGTAAATGATGTAAAGTCCTACCCTGATTTTCTGCCGGGCTGTACCGGTAGCCGGGTTCTGGAGCTTGGGCCGACGCAAATGACTGCGGCGGTTGACGTATCCAAAGCGGGTATCAGTAAGACCTTCACAACGCGAAATACGCTCACCAGTAACCAGAGCATCCTGATGAGTCTGGTCGATGGTCCGTTTAAAAAGCTGATTGGCGGCTGGAAATTTATCCCCTTAAGCCCGGAAGCGTGCAAAATTGAGTTTCATCTCGATTTTGAATTCACCAATAAGCTGATTGAAATGGCGTTTGGTCGTATCTTCAAAGAACTGGCCATGAATATGGTTCAGGCATTCACGACGCGCGCTAAAGAGGTCTACAGTGCCGGCTAAAATCGTGGTTGAAGTGGCCTACGCGTTGCCGGAAAAACAGTATCTGCAAAGCGTCAAGCTTGAGGAGGGGGCGACGGTCGAGCAGGCGATTGTTGCCAGCGGTCTTCTGGCGCTACGTGACGATATCGATCTGACGAAAAACAAAGTGGGAATTTATAGCCGCCCGGCTAAGCTTCAGGATCGCGTCCATGATGGCGATCGGGTCGAAATCTATCGTCCGTTGATTGCTGACCCGAAAGAGCTACGTCGTCAGCGGGCGGAGAAAAACGCCGGAAAGTAACCGTTTCGCACCAAAGATGCAGATATAAAAAAAGCGCTCAATGAGCGCTTTTTGTGTATTGATAGCTTTATTACTCCGCCGTCAGGGCAGGTTTGTTATCAATGTTGGTCAGCACACCGCTGCTGTTAAAGGTCAGGGTAAGCGTCTGCTGGGTAACTTTTTCATGCCCAGGCTGCTGACGGAAAACGTAGAACCAGGTATTAGTGCCAAACGGATCCGACATCATCGGCGTACCCAAGGCATAGGCAACCTGTTGTTGCGTCATGCCGACACGAACTTTTGCTACATCGGTTGGTGCCAGATAGTTACCCTGGTTGATGTCAGGACGGTAAACCACTCGTTCCAGAGTGGAACAGCCTGCGGTCAACATAAGAAGAACCGCTGCGGCAGCAGTCAGCGTTTTACAGCGCATAGTGATTTGATTCCTTTTTGGGCCCGAGCAGTACGTGGCTCATCTGTAATATGCCGATGATAATAGACCTTTGCCCGGTTGGGAACCTTCGGCTGCAGGTCTATCGGCAATTTGCTGTTCACTATGACTCTGTGAAAATCAAAAAGTTTACGCGGCAAGCAACTCTTTCGCGTTTGCCAGAGTGTTACGAGTGACTTCACTGCCGCCCAGCAGACGGGCCAGTTCCTGCAAGCGAGCGCGTTTATCCAGAGGGTGCATATGCGTCTCGGTCATTTCACCGTCTGTTTCCTTGCAGACGAAGAAATGATGATGTCCGCAACCGGCCACCTGCGGTAAGTGGGTAACGCACATCACCTGGGTTGACTCACCTAGCTGGCGCAGCAGTTTGCCCACCACCGCTGCCGTAGGGCCACTGATACCGACATCTACTTCATCAAAAATCAATGCCGGAGTTTCCATTTTCCGCGCAGTGATCACCTGAATCGCCAGCGCAATACGCGAGAGTTCGCCTCCGGAAGCAACTTTAGCGATTGGCTGCAGCGGCTGACCCGGGTTGGTGGTTACCCGGAATTCAATATGGTCTGCGCCTTCAGCGGTGAGATGACGCTCATCAAACGCGACATCAATGGAGAATACACCGTGTGGCATTGAAAGTGAGTGCATACTCTCCGTAATTAACCGAGTCAGCTCATCAGCGCTATTCTGACGCAGGGCATGTAGCTGCTTCGCCGTCTCAAGGGCTAACTGATGATGCTCCACGACCATCTGACTGAGGGATTCCAGGGAACCGGCGCTATCATCCAGCAGACGCTGCTCTTCCAGCAGTGACTGGTAAAATTCTGGAAGCTCCTCGGGCGTAATTTGATGCTTGCGCGCCAGGACAATTTGTCGGGAGATACGTTGTTCCAGTTCGAACAGACGATTCGGATCGAGATCGAGGCGATCGTGATAATGACGCAGCTCGTCCGTGGCTTCGCTAAGCTGAATAGATGCTTCTTCAAGCATATCCAGCACTCCGGAGAGTTTACTGTCCATACCAACCAGCTCGCTCACCAGCTGCTTTGCGGCATAGAGCTGGCTTTGCAGATTGGATTCTTCGCCGTCTGCCATCACCGACAGCGCATGCTGACAGGTCGACAGCAATTGACCGCTGTTGGCCAGACGTTTGTACTCTTCATCAATTTGCTCGAATTCGCCCGGCTGCGGATTAAACTCGTTGAGCTCTTTTAGTTGATACTGCACCAGATCCGCACGCGCGGCGCGCTCCTGGCTTTGCTGCTGATGCTGCGCCAGATCGCGGCAGCTTTTGTGCCACTGACGATAGCGTTCAGCCATTAGCTGAGTAAGCGCATACTCACCGGTATAGCCATCAAGTAAGGTCTTCTGATGTTCGGGCTTAGTCAGCAGTTGGTGCGCATGCTGGCCATGGATCTGGATAAGAAGCTGTCCCAGTTCGCGGAGCTGGGATAAAGGCACCGCCGTACCGTTAATAAAGCCGCGAGAGCGGCCGTCTGCGCTGATAACGCGGCGAAGTAAACACTCACGCCCGCTTTCGAGCTGGTTTTGTTCCAGCCAGCGTTGTGCGGCCGGCGTGTCTTTCAGGGAGAAGCGCGCGCATAAATCAGCCCGGCTGGCGCCTCTGCGCACCATATCGGCTTCCGCCCGACCGCCCAGGCACAGCCCCAGCGCGTCGATAGCGATCGATTTACCGGCGCCGGTCTCGCCGGTAATGGCGGTCATACCGCTGTGAAAATCGATTTCCAGCTCACGAACGATAGCAAAATTACTGATAGTGAGTTGTGCCAACATAGCTGCCTTCCTGTATGAAAAACCATTACTGTGTTTTCGTACAGTATAATCGGGTTTTTTATCCAGTAAAGGGGCTGGCTATAAAATCAGAACAATTTTTTCGACCAGCCAAGCTTAGTGCTTAATGTATTGAAATAGCTGTAATCTTTAGGATGGATGAGATTAAGGTGATAATCACACCGGCGGATCAGCACATCTTCTCCATCCTGAATGGGCAGCGCTATCTGGCTATCGCAGCTAATTTCGAGGTCGCTGCAGCGCTGCGAAAAACGCAGGCGAATAGTACTGTCACCGTTGATCACCAGCGGCCGGGCCGAAAGCGTATGCGGGAACATAGGCACCAGGGTGATAGCATCCAGCGAAGGGGTAAGGATCGGCCCGCCGGCGGAGAGGGAATAGGCCGTGGAGCCGGTGGGCGTGGAGATGATGAGCCCATCTGAGCGCTGAGAGAAAGCAAACACCTCGTCAATATAGACTTCAAACTCAATCATATGCGCTACTTTACCGGGGTGCAGGACGACTTCGTTAATCGCCGTGCTGATACGCTTCTGGCAATCCTGCTGACAGACCTGAGCTTCCAGAAGGAAGCGTTTTTCGGCGATATAGTGGCCTTCGAGCACATCAGCGAGCTGCTGTAGCGCGTTGTCCGGATCGAGGTCGGTCAGAAAGCCGAGATTTCCACGGTTAATGCCAATAACGTTAATATCGTAGCGCGCCAGCGTCCGCGCCGCGCCGAGCATATTACCATCGCCGCCAACCACGACGGCCAGGTCTGCCTGCTGGCCAATTTCCGCCAGCGTCCCGGTCTTCACATTGCTGAGCTGTAATTCATGAGCGATTTGCTGCTCAACCAGAACTTCATAACCTTTGCTGGACAGCCAGCGCCAGAGCATTTCATGTGTGGTCAGCGCGGTTGGGTGACGAGGGTGTCCCACAATGCCTATACACTTGAAGTGATTCTTCATGATCTGGATGTCCTTGAGTTAAATGAATAGTGACAATCTGGCTGCGTTCCCTTGAAACCCGGAAACTGATCCCCATAATAAGCGAAGTTAGCGAGATGAATGCGAAAAAAAACGCGGAGAAATTCATGAGTAGTAAAGAACAGAAAACGCCTGAGGGGCAAGCCCCGGAAGAAATTATCACGGAGCAGCACGATGACGTTGAGGCGGTAGAGCCTGAGGTTTCGGCTGAGCAGGTGGATCCGCGCGATGAAAAAATTGCGAATCTGGAAGCTCAGCTCGTTGAAGCCCAGAAGCGCGAACGTGAAGTATTGCTGCGTGCGAAAGCCGATGAAGATAACCTGCGCCGTCGTACCGAGCAGGATATCGAAAAAGCGCATAAGTTTGCGCTTGAGAAGTTCGTCAACGAACTGTTGCCGGTCATCGACAGCCTGGACCGCGCCCTGGAAGTGGCTGATAAAGCCAACCCGGATATGGCGCCGATGGTTGAAGGTATCGAACTGACGCTGAAGTCGATGCTGGACGTGGTTCGTAAGTTTGGCGTGGAAGTCATTGGCGATACTAACGTGCCGCTGGATCCGAACGTGCATCAGGCCATTGCGATGGTTGAGTCCGAGGACGTACCGGCAGGTAACGTTCTGGGCATTATGCAAAAGGGCTACACCTTGAATGGCCGTACTATTCGCGCGGCGATGGTAACCGTAGCGAAAGCGAAGTAAATAAGCGAAACGGCTACCATGAGGTAGCCGTTTTTCTATTCAGACCTGCACCGTGCCAGGTATGCTATGACTCCGCCACGCTTTCACGAATGGGTTTTACCGGCATAACCTTCACCTGTTTAATCATATTCTCCTGAACATCAAGAATATCGATATCATACTGTTCAATGCGCACGCGGGTGCCGGGGGCAGGGATCTCTTCGAGAGCTTCCAGAATGATACCGTTAATGGTTCGCGCTTCATCTTCCGGCAGATGCCAGTTAAATGCTTTATTGATTTCACGTACGTTGGCGGTACCGTCGATAATCACTGAACCATCGTTAAGCGGCGTTACCTCTTCTGCAAGCGTAGGCGACATGGAGGTCGTAAAATCGCCGACGATCTCTTCGAGGATATCCTCAACCGTGACCAGGCCCTGAATATCCCCATATTCATCCACCACCAGGCCCACTTTCTTTTTGTTGCGCTGGAATTTTACCAGTTGGGTGCTGAGCGGCGTCCCTTCCGGCACGAAGTAAATTTCGTCGGCGGCGCGCAGCATTACCTCTTTTGTGAACTCTTTTTTCTCCGTCATCAGGCGATAAGCTTCGCGTACCCGCAGCATGCTGATGGCATCGTCAAGGGTGTCGCGGTACAGCACGATGCGGCCGTGGGGAGAGTGGGTCAGTTGGCGGACAATGGACTTCCAGTCGTCGTTAATATTAATACCGACGATATCATTGCGCGGGACCATGATGTCGTCCACGCTAACTTTCTCGAGATCCAGAACCGACAGCAGCATGTCCTGATTGCGGCGGGAGATTTGCGAGCGTGATTCATTAACGATAGTACGCAGTTCATCTTTGCTGAGCGCCCCGCTAATGACGATATCGGTTTTAATGCCCATGATGCGCATCAGAATGCGGGTGATGGTGTTGAGCAACCACACCAGCGGCATCATCAGTATTTGCAGCGGCGCGAGCAGAAGGCTGCTGGGATAGGCGACCTTTTCCGGGTAGAGCGCCGCAATGGTTTTGGGCAGCACTTCCGCAAATACCAGCACCACGAACGTCAGAACCCCGGTGGCAATGGCAACGCCTGCATCGCCGTACAGGCGCATACCCACGATGGTGCCGAGCGCCGAAGCGAGAATATTAACCAGATTATTGCCAATGAGGACCAGGCTAATCAGACGGTCAGGTTTGCGCAGCAGCTTTTCAACGCGTTTTGCCTGACGATTGCCCTGCTTGGCCATATGACGCAGGCGATAGCGATTTAGCGTCATCATGCCGGTTTCAGAACCGGAGAAATAGGCGGAGATAACCACCATGATGATCAGCGTTACGATCAGCGTGGTGGTGGAGATATGTTCCACTAGGGATTCCTTAAAGACTTAGCTCATGAACTGTTGCAATACGCGGCTACCAAAGTAGGCCAGCGTCAGCAGGCCTGCGCCAGTCACGTTAAACCAGACGACCCGGCGTCCGCGCCACCCTTCATGATAGTGGCCCCAAAGCAGGACGATATAAACGAACCACGCCACGATAGAGAGTACGGCTTTATCAATGTTTTCCGCACTAAACAGGTTATGCATGTAAAACAGCCCGGTACACAGCGTCAGGGTTAACAGCACCACGCCTATCTGGGTGATATGAAACATTTTACGTTCGATGCTCATCAGCGGCGGCATTTCGCTACTGAAGGTCAATCGTTTGTTCTTTAACTGATAGTCAATCCACGCCAGCTGCAGAGCGTAGAGCGCGGCGATAATCAGCGTAGCATAAGAAAAGAGCGACAGGCCGATGTGGACCAACATCCCCGGCGTGGTTTCCAGATGCGTGATGTACTCGTTCGGCATAAAGGTGGCGAACGCGAGGTTGATCAGGGCGAAGGTGTAGACAATGGGCAGCAGCAGCCAGCCGCGATTGCGCGATGCGACGATGGTCATCACCGTACAGATCATCAGGCTAACCAGCGATCCCACGTTTAATAAGCTGAGGTTTTGCCCGCTTTCGCCGCCGGGAAAAATGCGTGACTCCAGCGCAAAGGCGTGACAAATCAACGCAATAGTTGCGGAAAGAATCGCCATCCGCCGCCAGCTGCTGTTTTTTTGTAACAGACCAGGGACGATCAGCGCGAGGCTGATGGAGTAGGCGACAAGGGCGAGTAGAGCAAAAACAGGCATATGCGCGTCGACTGTTGACTAAATAGTAGAGAGAAGCAGTATAACGTCACGCGAGTCTGGCTCCAACCGTTGCAGCACATTCGCGTTTATGTCGTGTTATACTGCGCCCATTCCGTTTTTGTGTCGCTGCGGCGACCGACCGTTTCCACCTCAGGCGAGAGACAATGTTTGATAATTTAACCGATCGTTTGTCGCGTACGCTGCGCAACATTAGCGGCCGCGGACGCCTTACTGAAGACAATATTAAAGATACTCTGCGCGAAGTGCGCATGGCGCTGCTGGAGGCGGACGTTGCTCTGCCTGTGGTTCGTGACTTCATCAACCGTGTTAAAGAGAGCGCGGTTGGTCATGAAGTTAATAAAAGCCTGACCCCGGGGCAGGAGTTCGTCAAAATCGTGCGCAACGAACTGGTTGCCGCGATGGGCGAAGAGAACCAGGCGCTCGATTTAGCCGCGCAGCCGCCTGCCGTAGTTCTGATGGCCGGTTTGCAGGGGGCGGGTAAAACGACCAGCGTCGCTAAGCTGGGTAAATTCTTGCGTGAAAAGCACAAGAAGAAAGTCCTGGTGGTTTCCGCTGACGTTTATCGTCCCGCGGCGATCAAACAGCTGGAAACGCTGGCCGAGCAGGTTAGCGTCGATTTCTTTGCGTCTGACGTTGGCCAGAAACCGGTTGATATCGTTAATGCCGCGCTGAAAGAAGCGAAGCTCAAATTCTACGACGTGCTGCTGGTGGATACCGCTGGTCGTCTGCACGTTGATGAAGCGATGATGGACGAGATTAAGCAGGTCCATGCAACGCTTAATCCGGTAGAAACCCTGTTCGTTGTCGATGCGATGACCGGCCAGGATGCGGCGAATACCGCGAAAGCGTTTAACGAAGCGCTACCGCTAACCGGTGTTGTATTGACCAAAGTGGACGGCGACGCCCGCGGCGGCGCGGCGCTGTCGATTCGTCATATCACCGGCAAGCCGATTAAATTCCTCGGGGTGGGCGAAAAAACCGAAGCGCTGGAGCCGTTCCATCCGGATCGTATCGCTTCCCGTATTCTCGGCATGGGCGATGTCCTGTCCCTGATCGAGGATATCGAAAGTAAGGTCGACCGCGCGCAGGCTGAAAAGCTGGCCTCTAAGCTGAAAAAAGGCGATGGTTTTGACTTGACCGATTTCCTTGAACAGCTGCGTCAGATGAAAAACATGGGCGGTATGGCCAGCCTGATGGGCAAGCTGCCGGGCATGGGGCAGATACCGGACAACGTTAAATCGCAAATGGACGACAAAGTGCTGGTGCGTATGGAAGCCATCATCAACTCGATGACGCTGAAAGAGCGCGCTAAACCGGAAATTATTAAAGGTTCGCGTAAGCGCCGTATCGCCGCAGGCTGCGGAATGCAGGTGCAGGATGTGAACCGTCTGCTCAAGCAGTTTGACGATATGCAGCGCATGATGAAGAAGATGAAGTCGAAAGGCGGCATGATGAAGATGATGCGTGGAATGAAAGGTATGATGCCGCCAGGTTTCCCCGGAGGCCGATAGTATTGTGGCTATTGCTGCCGGCGCGCCCTTCTTTCCTGTCCCATTGTTGGCGCGCTCTGGCTATGAATTACTCGCAGGTACCCAATTTAGGGTATCTGCGGTGCCCTTCCACAGCAGAGTTTATAACTGCTGATTGCAATTTCCCCAGAAATCAGTAAAATTTTCGGGCTTTTAATATGACACCGGGCTCCGTTCCTCGATGGGGCCCGGTGTTTTATTCACACAAGAGGATGTTATGGTTACTATTCGTTTAGCACGTCACGGCGCGAAAAAGCGTCCGTTCTACCAGGTTGTTGTTACCGACAGCCGTAATGCACGCAACGGTCGCTTCATCGAGCGCGTTGGTTTCTTCAACCCGATCGCTTCTGCGACCGAAGAAGGAACTCGTCTGGATCTGGATCGTATCGCTCACTGGGTTGGCCAGGGCGCGACTGTTTCCGATCGCGTAGCTGCGCTGATCAAAGCCGCTAACAAAGCAGCTTAATCTGTCACGGTGGTCATGATGAGCAAGCAACACACCGCACAAGCACCTGTTGATCCGATTGTATTGGGCAAAATGGGTTCTTCCTACGGTATCCGTGGTTGGCTCAGAGTGTTTTCCTCCACCGAAGACGCCGAAAGCATTTTTGACTATCAGCCCTGGTTTATCCAGAAGGCGGGTCAGTGGCAGGTTGTTGAGCTGGAAAGCTGGCGCCACCACAATCAGGATATCGTCATTAAGCTGAAAGGCATTGACGATCGCGATGCAGCGAATCTATTGACTAATTGCGAAATTGTTGTGGATTCATCGCAGCTGCCTGCGCTTGAAGAGGGTGACTATTACTGGAAAGACCTGATGGGCTGCCAGGTAGTGACCACTGAAGGCTATAGCCTCGGTAAAGTCATCGACATGATGGAAACCGGGTCTAATGACGTTCTCGTCATCAAGGCAAACCTGAAAGATGCATTTGGTATCAAGGAGCGGCTGGTTCCGTTCCTCGATGGGCAGGTTATCAAGAAAGTCGATCTCGCTACTCGTACTATCGAAGTAGATTGGGATCCTGGTTTTTAAATTCTCCGAATAAACGGTAAAAAACGGCACTATGGGGATTGGCTTGTGTTTATAGGTATCGTTAGCCTGTTTCCAGAAATGTTCCGCGCAATTACCGATTACGGGGTAACTGGCCGGGCAGTAAAAAATGGCCTGCTGAGCATCCAGAGCTGGAGTCCTCGAGATTTCGCTCATGACCGGCACCGTACCGTGGACGATCGTCCTTACGGCGGCGGACCGGGGATGCTAATGATGGTGCAACCTTTGCGGGATGCGATTCATGCAGCAAAAGCCGCGGCAGGTGAAGGCGCAAAGGTGATTTATCTTTCACCTCAGGGGCGCAAGCTTGATCAAGCTGGCGTCAGCGAACTGGCAACAAATCAGAAGCTGATTTTGGTGTGCGGTCGCTACGAAGGCGTAGATGAGCGCGTAATTCAGACCGAAATTGATGAAGAATGGTCAATCGGCGATTACGTTCTCAGCGGTGGTGAGCTACCGGCAATGACGCTGATTGATTCCGTTTCCCGGTTTATTCCGGGGGTTCTGGGTCATGAAGCTTCGGCAATCGAAGATTCGTTTGCTGAAGGATTGCTGGATTGCCCGCACTATACGCGCCCTGAAGTGTTAGAAGGTATGGAAGTACCGCCGGTATTGCTGTCGGGAAACCATGCGGAGATACGTCGCTGGCGTCTGAAGCAGTCGCTGGGCCGAACCTGGCTTAGAAGACCTGAACTTTTGGAAAACCTGGCTCTGACTGAAGAGCAAGCAAGGTTGCTGGCGGAGTTCAAAAAGGAACTCGCGCAACAGCAACATAAACATGATGGGATGGCGTAAGCCCCCAATATCAGTTTACCCAGGATAAGAGATTAAATTATGAGCAACATTATTAAGCAACTTGAACAAGAACAGATGAAGCAGGACGTACCTTCCTTCCGTCCGGGTGATACCGTGGAAGTGAAAGTATGGGTTGTTGAAGGTTCCAAAAAACGTCTGCAGGCATTCGAGGGCGTGGTTATCGCTATTCGTAACCGCGGTCTGCACTCTGCATTCACTGTTCGCAAAATTTCCAACGGCGAAGGCGTTGAGCGTGTCTTCCAGACTCACTCTCCGGTAGTTGACAGCATTTCTGTCAAACGTCGTGGTGCTGT
Organism: Klebsiella sp. HMSC09D12; assembly: GCF_001808475.1. Taxonomy (NCBI): domain Bacteria; kingdom Pseudomonadati; phylum Pseudomonadota; class Gammaproteobacteria; order Enterobacterales; family Enterobacteriaceae; genus Klebsiella; species Klebsiella sp. HMSC09D12. The sequence goes on from NZ_KV793405.1 coordinate 23,852, forward strand.
ACGTAAAGCTAAACTGTACTACCTGCGTGAGCGTACCGGTAAGTCTGCTCGTATCAAAGAGCGTCTTAACTAAGATTCGCTTTCGCGACATCCTGAATGAGAGGGCTGGCCTGATGGGCCAGCCCTTTTTTTATCTTCATTTTAACTATTTCATTGAGAATCATTTACAATATGGCCCTCATTCGGAGGGACCGTGGTCAGCACTATTTTTCATCACCCGGCATCACAACGGCACGCCGCGTGGCTGGCGCTGTTTGCGATCCTGCTGATCGTGGTGGCGCCGCTGATCTCTGTCGCGCTGCAAAAAGATCCGATGAGCGGTATGCACCATTTAACGATGGAAATGACGCAAGAGATGCCATCACATCAGATGCCCATGATGCATACTGACGCCTCGATTGCGGAACACGCGCACAGCATGCCGGTCGATCATGCTGAAGCCTGCGGCTACTGCGTACTATTAGCCCACGTGCCAGGGATGATTTTTGCGCTGGTACTGCTGATCAGCCTGGTGCTTCGACGCTATAGCGCACCGGTTTTCCGTCCGGAACGGAAACACTGGCACTACTTTCCCTGGCTTTACCCTCATACCCGCGCTCCGCCGCAACAGTCTGCTTGCTTCCTTAACTAAAAAATCATGTGCGCACTGCGCAACGTTCTCTTTTGCTCTCAAAAAGGAAAAGTATGACTACCTGCACCTCGCGCGCGGCATGGCTGAACCTGCTGCGTCGTCTTCATTTCTATATCGGACTGTTTATCGGACCGTTTATCTTCGTGGCGGCTCTAACCGGTACGCTCTATGTCGCCACCCCGCAGCTGGAAAGCTGGCTCTATAAAGAGACTCTGGAGGGGACGCTCAGCGGCGAAAAGCAGCCGCTGAGCGCGCAAATTACCGTAGCAATGGAGGCGGTCCAGGGAAACCTCCGTTTGCACGCGGTTCGACCGGGGATTATGGCTGGCGATACTACCCGAGTGATGTTTATTGATCCAAATCTTGGCGAGTCTGAAACTCGGGCAATTTTTGTCGATCCGGTGACGTTACGCGTGACAGGTGATATGCCGGTTTACGGCACCAGCGGTATTTTGCCGCTGCGGCAGTGGATTGATTATGCCCATCGCTCTTTGCTGCTGGGTAACTTAGGCCGACTGTACAGCGAGCTGGCAGCCTCCTGGATGTGGGTTGCCGCTCTTGGCGGGATCGCGCTGTGGTCGATGACCCGACCGCGTCGTCGTATAAATAATAGAGTGCAGAATAACCGTCGCCTGCATGTTTCTCTCGGCTGGGCGCTGTTAATCGGTATGCTGTTATTCTCTGCGACCGGTTTGACCTGGTCACAATGGGCGGGCAGTAACGTCGACAAGATGCGCGCCGCCTTTGGCTGGTTGACGCCGCAGGTGAACGCGCAGCTGGAAAGAACCACTCCGGCAATACAGGATCCACATGCGGAACATCATATGAGACACGGGGCGATGGAGAAGACGAACGTCCCACTTCGCGTAGAGGATTTTGACGAGGTCCTGCAGGCTGCTCGCAAGTCCGGGCTGGAAGCAGGCAAGCTGGAGATTCGTCCTCCGTCGGCCTCCGGACGGGCGTGGACGGTAAATGAAATTGACAGAAGCTGGCCGACACAGGTTGATGCGGTAGCGATCGATGGTTCAAATATGCAGGTCGTGGACCGCACTCATTTTTCCGACTTTCCGCTGATGGCTAAACTAACCCGCTGGGGCGTGGATTTCCATATGGGAATTTTGTTCGGGCTTGCCAATCAGCTACTGCTTATCGTATTCGGGATTGCACTCTGCGTGATGATCGTGGTGGGGTACCGTTTGTGGTGGATACGCCGTCCCGCGAGTTCGGCCTTTAACCCGGCTAATACGCTGCTCCACGCGTGGCTGGGCTTAGCATGGCCTGCTCGTCTGTCGATCGGCGTTATCACAGTGATGTTGGGGCTGGCGCTGCCGCTAATAGGGATTAGCCTCGCGCTGTGTCTCGCCGTTGATTATCTGCGCTGGCGCGCAGCAACGGCGATGACAGAGGCTAAGTCAGTCGAATAGGTGCTTAAGGCGTGCTGATAACCACCGTGACGCGGCGGTTTTCAGCGCGTCCTTGTGCGGTAGCGTTGCTGGCTATCGGATACTTTTTCCCGAGCCCGCGAGTGGTCAAATTGGTGCGCGGAATATTTGCCCCTTCGGCCCAGGCATCCGCAACGCTGTTCGCGCGTTTAAGCGATAACATTTCGTTGTAAGCGTCTTCGCCGTAATTATCAGTATGTCCTTCGAGACGACTATGGGTAATTCCGGTGGTGGCCAGACGCGAAGCCATAGTGCGAATTTGCTGTTTGCTATCGGCACGCAGGTGATAGTCGTTTTTGTCGAATAATATGGAGTCAGATATTCCTAATGACCAGTCGCCATTGGCTTCAGTAAAGCCATATGACTTCATTGCTGCAATTTGTTCTGCAGAGAATTTTCCTTGCGGAGCCTGACAGCCGCTTAGAAAAAGTGCGGCCAGTAAAGCAGGAGCAAAATATTTCCCGATCATGGTGATTCCTTTTATTTTTGCGTTCGCTGTAAGCGCTGGTGTTTCATCCGATACATATTTTGGTCGGCAAGTTCTTGCAGATTTTCCGCGGAGGCATGTTCCCAGGTTAACGCGTAACCAATACTCAGCGACAGCCTGACGGTGTGGCCGTTGTGGAGATTAAACGGCGGGATAAACTGTTCCGACAATGCGCTGCAGAGTGCCTGAACTTCAGCCTCTGTATGAACATTGCGCAGCAGAATGGCAAATTCATCGCCGCCGAGACGCCACGCCTGGTGCTGTTTGCCGACAAAGGCCATCAGGCGGCTGGCGACCTCAATTAACACCTTGTCGCCGGCAGCATGGCCCCAGTTATCGTTAATGAGCTTGAAATTATCGCCGTCAAGAAAAAGCAGCGCAGAACTACCATGGACGGTTTCGTCTTTCATCAACGCATTAATAACGTTGCGGAAAGCGGCTCTGTTAGCCAGGCCGGTCAACGGATCGTGCAAGGAGCTACGCAGAAGCTGGGCATTTTTAGCCTGAAGCTGCCGCTGCCAGTCCTCCATCTCGCCCAGCAGACTATTAAAGTCCAGGGCAAAGAGGTGAAACTCTTCAATACGCTCTTCGGGGACCCGACGAGAGAAATGGCGATTTTCGCGGATATCATGGACTACCTCGGTAATACTCTGCAGCGCAGCCACGATGCCGCGATGCAGCGAGTGGGTAAGCAGCAATGCAATGCATGAGGCGAGAAAAATGCTGCCGGTTAGCACAATAATTGAGATACCGAGGAAATAGCTTATCAGCCTGTCCAGCGCGGTCAGACGAAGTTCACCGATAACTTTCCCCTGGTGCAGGATAGGTTGTACCGTGGGTTCCGGGAATAGCCATTTGCTGATAACGTCGCTGACTTTATCCTGCCTGGCCAGGCCATCGTTATGCCATGAGGCAAAGGGCTTCTGCCGACCGTCGACCAGGATTGCCTGCGAAAACTGTCCCTGCTTGCCCAGCGTGGCCAGGGTATCTTCAGCCGCCGCGCTATCGCCAAAGACCAGCGCGGCTTCCAGACTACGGCCCATCGTGGCGGCGGTGAGCTCCAGATTTTTTTGTGCGTATTGCTTGAGTGTGAATATGGAAGCGGCGCAGAGCAATAGCCAGACCAGTGTCATAGAGATAACAACGCTTATCATGCTGATACGGCGTAGCGCTCTTTTAAATGTGGGGCGCGGGGCCTGAGAAAAATCCTTATTCATGTGATGTTTTCCGGGCAAGCATCAGCACATCGGGATTAACCCGAACGCCGCTGTGCGTCAGTACATCCAGATTTACGGAAAATCTGACTCTCTCATTGTTTATAAGCAGGCAAAATGCGCTGCCAATAGAGCAATCGGTGTTTTGTTCCGCAATAAGCAATAGGGGCCGGTTTCCATATTTAGCTGTAAATTCAGACTGCTGAGTCGGAGATTCACTGCCAAAATAAAAACCATCGCAGGTCGTCTGTAAGGCTTCTTCCGTATTACGAACAATCACGGGTTTATAAGGCAATAATTCCGGTGCTTCTTCGGCCAGGCTATGGATATAACGTGATGTCGAAAAAATACAAAGCTTTGGCGGGCCGGATAACTGCGGCCAGCGTGTATAGGTCACGATTCCCGAAACGATCGTCCGAACATTTTCAGACGGTTCGGAGGCAACAGCAGAGATACCCACGAGCGATAGTACTAAAGTCAAAAAGAGACGGTGAAGAACTGTCATTACGGATCCGTCAGGTTGTCATAGCGCGGGGGATGCAGATTGCTGAAACCCGGGCGAAGAATAGCATTATTGCTGAAAACCGTCATTAGCCAGCCCCGCCGCTTTAAGATAATTCTCACCAGGATTTTTCGTAAAAGAATGGAGTGAAAAGAGGGGAAGTGCTGAACCTGCATGCTTGTTGTAAATATAATTGTACATTATGAAGTGAATCTGGCGCGATTTAATTTATAACTGTAAAGTAAAATTTACGGAATATGGATTGAAATCTTTACTTCATATGGTATCGTTACGTCATCCTCGCTGAGGCAATAACTATCGCAAACGAGCTATACAGGATCGCAATCATGCAAAAAGACGCGCTGAATAACGTACATATTACTGACGAACAGGTTTTGATCACGCCGGATCAGTTGAAAGCTGAATTCCCTCTGAGCGTTGAGCAGGAAGCGCAGATCGCGCAGTCTCGTCAGACCATCTCTGACATCATCGCCGGTCGCGATCCGCGCCTGTTGGTGGTATGTGGTCCTTGTTCGATTCACGATCCTGAAACCGCCATTGAGTACGCTCGTCGTTTTAAAGCCCTTGCCGAAGAGGTCAGCGATAGCCTCTATCTGGTCATGCGCGTCTATTTTGAGAAACCCCGCACCACCGTTGGCTGGAAAGGGCTGATTAACGATCCGCATATGGATGGTTCGTTTGATGTAGAAGGCGGCTTGAAGATTGCGCGTCGTCTGCTGGTTGAGCTGGTCAATATGGGGCTGCCGTTAGCGACGGAAGCGTTGGATCCTAACAGTCCTCAATACCTCGGCGATCTGTTTAGCTGGTCCGCCATCGGCGCGCGTACGACAGAATCTCAGACTCACCGCGAGATGGCCTCCGGGTTGTCGATGCCGGTCGGTTTTAAAAACGGCACCGATGGCAGCCTTGCAACGGCAATTAACGCCATGCGCGCTGCCGCAATGCCGCACCGCTTCGTCGGTATTAACCAGGCCGGTCAGGTGTGTCTGCTGCAAACGCAGGGCAATCCAAACGGACACGTCATTCTGCGTGGCGGTAAAGCGCCCAACTACGGCCCGGAAGATGTCGCGAAGTGCGAAAAAGAGATGACTCAGGCGGGACTGAAACCCTCTCTGATGGTAGATTGCAGCCATGGGAATTCTAATAAAGACTACCGCCGCCAGCCTGCGGTTGCTGAATCCGTCGTCGCGCAGATTAAAGATGGTAATCGTTCCATTATTGGTCTGATGATTGAGAGCAATATCCACGAAGGAAACCAGTCCTCTGAGCAGCCGCGTTGCGATATGAAATACGGTGTCTCCGTGACCGATGCCTGCATTAGTTGGGAAACCACCGATGCGTTGCTCCGCGAACTTGATAAGGATCTGCGAGGCCATCTGGCGGCTCGTCTGGCGTAAGAGGATTATATGGTTGCTGAACTGACCGCGTTACGCGATCAAATTGATGAAGTCGATAAAGCGCTGCTGGAACTGCTGGCTAAGCGCCTGGAGCTGGTTGCGGAAGTCGGAGAAGTTAAAAGCCAATACGGTCTGCCGATTTACGTCCCTGAACGTGAATCGGCGATGCTGGCCTCCCGCCGTGAGGAGGCTGAGGCGCTAGGGGTTCCGCCGGATCTTATCGAAGATGTTTTGCGTCGCGTCATGCGTGAGTCTTACTCCAGCGAGAACGATAAAGGTTTTAAAACGCTTTATCCGAATCTGCGTCCGGTGGTGATCGTCGGCGGCGGCGGGCAAATGGGGCGACTGTTTGAAAAAATGCTGACGCTTTCCGGATATCAGGTGCGTATCCTCGAGAAAGACGACTGGTCTCGGGCCGAGGAGATCGTCGCCGATGCCGGAATGGTCATCGTCAGCGTACCGATTCACAAAACAGCGGCAACGATTGCTCAACTGCCGCCGCTGCCGGCGGACTGCATTCTGGTCGACCTGGCCTCGGTGAAAGCGGAACCGCTACAGGCGATGCTGGCCGCGCATAACGGACCGGTATTGGGATTACACCCCATGTTTGGGCCTGACAGCGGCAGCCTGGCGAAGCAGGTCGTGGTGTATTGCGATGGCCGCCAGCCTGAGGCGTACCAGTGGTTCCTGGAACAAATCCAGGTCTGGGGCGCGCGGCTCCATCGTATTAGCGCCGTCGAACACGATCAGAACATGGCCTTTATTCAGGCGTTGCGCCACTTTGCCACCTTCGCTTATGGCCTGCACCTGGCCGAAGAGAACGTGCGACTTGAGCAACTTCTGGCGCTGTCGTCACCGATTTATCGCCTTGAACTGGCGATGGTTGGCCGGCTGTTCGCCCAGGATCCGCAGCTCTACGCAGATATTATTATGTCCTCAGAAAACAACCTGGCGCTGATTAAGCGCTACTACCAGCGCTTCGGTGAAGCTATCGGCCTGCTGGAACAAGGGGATAAACAGGCATTCATTGACAGCTTCCGTAAGGTCGAGCACTGGTTCGGTGATTATGCCCAGCGCTTCCAGAGCGAAAGCCGGACGTTGCTGCGTCAGGCAAATGATAATCGGCAGTAAGTGTTAAAAGACGTATACAATAAAGCCAGAGGGGTGACCCGCTGGCTTTTTTTTATAGGGATGAAAACGATGGCTGAACCACAACCGCTGTTTGATTACACCGGGCATTTACCGGAATGTCCGACCTGGAGCGAAGCCGAACAGGCATTGTACTGGGCCGATATTATGGAGTGCGAGATTCATCGCTACGACGTGCAGACGGGCGATCATCAGGTACTGCAGTTTCCCGAAGAGCCCGGCTGTTTTGCACTACGCGAAAAGGGCGGTTTTATCGTCGCTTTACGTAGCGGTATCTGGCTCACCGATGTTCATGGATTACTGCAGCGAAAAGTCTGCGATAACCCCAGTAATCCGCAATTAGCCCGTTTTAACGATGGCGGAACCGATCGCGATGGCCGCTTTTATGCCGGGACTTTCTGGGGGCCGGGAGATTTTAACGGCGCGCTCTTGATGCGCATTGATAACGATCTCTCTCCGCAGGTTATTCAGTGCGATATTCATGGCGCCAACGGTCTGGCATTTAGTGAAGACAAGCGGTGGATGTATACCTCGGATACGCCCAATGCCGTTATCTATCGTACACCGCTGGATGAGCAGGGCGAGGTGGGTAAACGCGAGGTCTTTCGTCGCTTTCAGCCCGGTGAGGGCATTCCTGATGGCGCGGCCATCGATACTGAAGGTTGCTACTGGAGCGCGATGTTTGACGGTTGGCGTATTGCGCGCTTTTCTCCGACGGGCGAGCAACTGGAGGAGTACCGTCTACCGGTGCGTTGCCCGACGATGGTGTGCTTTGGCGGAGCGGATATGAAAACGCTCTATATCACGACCACGCGGGAGAATATGGATGCTGAAGAGCTGGCGAAATATCCGCTTTCCGGCGCGATCTTCACCCTGCCGGTGACCGTGGCAGGGATGAAGAAGTTGCCGTTTACAGAACGTTAAACCGGATCGACCGGCACCACGTTTTCGCTGGCATAACATCCCAGTACTTTCATTGAACGGGTTATCTCGGCCAGCTCTTTTAATGCCTTACGCATTGGCATTGACTCCAGGTTGGCCTGGATATCCAGATAAAACATCTCTTCCCACGGATTGCCATGAATAGGACGCGATTCCAGCTTGGTCATAATCAGGTTATGGTTTCTCAGCACCAGTAGCGCTTCTACCAGGGCCCCGGCTTGCTGGCCGGTAGCCATCAACAGAGTGGTTTTCGCCGGCACCTGATCGGAGACCTCCACCGCTTTACGCGCCAGAACGAGGAAGCGGGTGATGTTTTGCGTCTGGTTAGCCTGGCAATGTTCCAGTACCTGCAAACCGTGCAGCGCTCCGCCTGCTTCGCTGCCCAGAGCGGCAACGGTTGGCGATTTTGCCTGAGCGACCTTTTCCATCGCCGAAGACGTGCTATCGGTATATTCAATGTTCCAGTGCGGATAGCGGCTTAGATACTGGCTGCACTGCTGGAACGGCTGCGGATGGCTGTAGACCGTCGTAATCTGTTGCGCATCGGTGGATGTTGAAACCAGCACGCAGTGATCGATAGGCAGCGTCAGCTCGCCAACGATAGATAGGCTGGTGTGCTGCAGAAGGTCATAAACATCATTGATGCCGCCAGAACTGGTATTTTCAATAGGGACGACGGCGTAATCAGCCTGACCGGTTTCCACTTGCTCAAAGATATCCGCGAATTTAGCGCAGCCGCTTTCGATAAACTGTTCAAAGTGGCGGGCGGCATACTGACGAGCCGCAAGATGCGAGTATGAACCTTTGGGCCCGAGAAACGCGACTCGTGCAGAGTGCGGATTAATTTTATTCAGATGCTGCTGGAGCAGCGTTTGCTGGGTAAGGACCGAGTCTTCAATAATGAGTTGAAACAGGCGTGTGATGTAGTGGGCATCAAGATGGTGTTTTTTTCCCAGCGTCATCAGGCGTTCAAGCAGATCGCGCTCGCGGTCGATATCCCGCACCGGCCGGTGCGATGCCAGCTTGGCTTTTCCAACCTCTACGGCCAGGCCGCGGCGTTCCGCCAGCAGCGCCAGCAGTTTTTCATCCAGAGCGCTGATCTTATCGCGTAGGGCCAGTAATGGGTTTTCCTCGGTCATATGTGTTGCCTTTCTTGTTATTGATTATCAATAAAAAAGGCCTCCCTTTTGGGAGGCCTTATTGTTCGTCTTCGCATTCTTTATCACACGACGAATTGCCTCCCATTCAGGGGAAGGTAAAAAAGAATGCGAAGAAGAACGGGATGAGTTTCACGATGAATTCCTTGAGTTAGTGGGGATTACAGTACCTGTACTGTTTTCACTCTGTCAATAAAAAACGCGCCCGAAGGCGCGTGGCATGACACAAGCTTAAGTTAAGGATTACTCTTCTTCTTCCACAAAGCCTGCCTCTTTCACCGATGTGGCGGCGCGGCGGGCTTCCCCTTTGTGTTGCACTTTATTTAGCTGCCGTTCCAGCTTGTTGATCAATTCGTTGATTGCGGCATACATGTCTTCGTGCCGTGCGCTGGCAACCAGGTGACCGTTCGGCGTATTGATGGTTGCGTCAGCGACAAAACCCTGCGGCTCCTTAGAGAGGATGATATGCGGGTTGATTAAGTGAGTTTGCCATTTATCCAGTTTGGCGAGACGGTCTGCGACGTGCTGGCGAATTGCCGGAGTAATTTCCATTTGTTTACTGGTAATGTTCATTGTCATAAATTTTACCTCTTGTCTTTCCCGTCTTGGTGAATTCAGCATACCTCGCCTAATGTCAAAAAGCGTGATTTAAATCACATTTTATTGTCACTTTTTGTCAACGAATCTGTTTTGTGAGAAAGGACAGGAACAGGCGAGATTTTACTTGTCGAATGGCAGAAAGAGAGCCATATTTGATGAGTTAACTCGGGGCTAAACCGCTTCAGCTAAACTATTTAACGAATAAAAAAACGGCAGCCCTTGGGCTGCCGTTTTGTTTAGCGACCGACTATCAGGTGTTCTTGCTGTTAGCCGCAATGATCTTCGCAACCTTGTCAGCCTGAGCGTTCATTTGCATCTGACGGTAGGCATTTTCCATCTTCGGTAGCGCATCACGGGTGGCCTGCGTATCCGGGTAATTACGCAGCATGCCATCGACGCGGTTAACCACTGCAACCCATGCGCCACGATCGGTATAGTAATCGACCACTGACAGCTCGTACTTCGCCAGGCGATCCTTCAGGAACACCATACGCTTGTAAGCATCGGTAGAGTACTGACTGTTAGGATAGCCACGGACCAGCCTGGAGAAGTCGTTAAAGGCATCACGCGCGTGTTGTGGGTCGCGATCGGAGCGATCGACGCCAAAGAAGCCCTGCAGCGCACTGTCATCCAACGCCATATTTGTCAGACCACGCATATAAATGACGTAATCAATGTTAGGATGCGTAGGGTTCAGGCGTACAAAGCGATCGATGGCTGCCTGAGCCAGCGGCAGGTCTGCGTTTTTGTAGTACGCATAAATCAGGTCCAACTGCACCTGTTGGGAATAAGGTCCAAAGGGATAACGGTTATCCAACGCTTCCAGTTGCGTTATTGCCTGTTTCCAGTTACCGTCCTGCAGCTTTTGCTGAGCGGTCGCGTAGATCTCATTCGGCGGATTATCGGGCACCTCCTCCTTTGAGCCAGAGCAACCCACCAAAGCCAGGCTCAGTGTGGCTGCTGCCACCAGGTATTTCATGCGCGTCATGACGTTTTGACTTCCTCAAAATGTTTATGCGGGAGAATCTCTGTTCCTGCTCCCGATTAAGACCAGCTACAATAGCACACTATATTAAACGGCAAAGCCGTAAAACCCAACGTTAAAACGAAGAAGCTGTATATGGCACAACGAGTACAACTCAACGCAACGGTGTCCGAAAATCAACTCGGACAACGCTTAGATCAGGCTTTGGCCGAATTGTTCCCGGATTATTCGCGTTCGCGCATAAAAGAATGGATCCTTGACCAGAGAGTGCTGGTAAACGGCAGCGTCAGCGACAAGCCGAAAGAGAAAGTTCTGGGAGGGGAGACGATTGCTATCGATGTTGAAATCGAAGAAGAAGTTCGTTTCCAGGCACAGGATATTCCGCTCAATATCGTTTATGAAGATGATGACATCCTCGTAATTAATAAACCGCGCGATTTAGTTGTGCATCCTGGCGCGGGCAACCCTGACGGTACTGTGCTGAATGCGCTGTTGCACTACTATCCGGCCATTGCTGACGTGCCGCGTGCGGGGATTGTGCACCGTCTTGATAAAGACACCACCGGTTTGATGGTGGTCGCGAAGACTATCCCGGCGCAAACCCGACTGGTGGAGTCCCTGCAGCTGCGCGAAATCACCCGCGAGTATGAGGCGGTGGCGATTGGTCATATGACGGCTGGCGGAACGGTTGAAGAACCGATTAGCCGCCACCCGACCAAGCGTACGCATATGGCGGTACATCCCATGGGAAAACCGGCGGTAACACACTACCGGATTATGGAGCATTTTCGCATCCATACTCGGCTGCGTTTGCGCCTGGAAACCGGCCGTACGCACCAGATTCGCGTACATATGGCGCACATTACTCACCCGCTGGTGGGCGATCAGGTCTACGGCGGTCGCCCGCGTCCGCCCAAAGGGGCATCCGAAGAGTTCATCGCTGCCCTGCGGAAGTTCGATCGTCAGGCGCTGCATGCCACCATGCTACGCTTATACCATCCGATCAGCGGAATTGAGATGGAATGGCATGCGCCAATTCCACAGGACATGGTGGATTTGATTGATGCCATGCGCGCGGATTTTGAAGCCCATAAAGACGATATCGACTGGCTATGACTAAACTGATTGTACCGCAATGGCCGATGCCGGAAGGCGTGGCTGCCTGTAGTTCCACGCGCGTTGGCGGGGTAAGTTTATCGCCATACGATTCACTTAATCTCGGCGCCCATTGTGGAGACAATCTACAGCACGTAGAAGAGAACCGTCGGCGTATGTTCGCCGCTGGCGGCCTGCCGTCATATCCGGTATGGCTGGAGCAGGTTCACGGTACGGCAGTTTTGCGACTCGATGGCGGACCGTACGAGTCAAAGCGAGCGGATGCTTCGTACTGCAATGTGCCGGGGACGGTCTGCGCGGTGATGACCGCTGACTGCCTGCCGGTGCTTTTTTGTAACCGCGCGGGTACTGAAGTTGCGGCTGCGCATGCCGGTTGGCGAGGGCTGTGCGAAGGCGTACTGGAAGAAACCATCGCCTGTTTCGCCGATAAACCGGAAAATATCATGGCCTGGCTTGGGCCCGCCATTGGGCCGGATGCGTTTGAGGTCGGCCCGGAAGTGCGGGAAGCTTTTATGGCAAAAGATGCCCTGGCGGAACGTGCATTTCGTCCCGCGGGTGAAAAATATTTTGCTGATATTTATCAACTGGCTCGTCAGCGTCTGGCGGGCGTTGGCGTTGAGCAGATTTACGGCGGTGACCGCTGTACCCTCAGCGAAAAGGATGATTTTTTCTCTTATCGCCGCGACAAGATGACGGGTCGTATGGCAAGTTTCATCTGGCTGATATAACCTGCCGAACTAAGACGATCCAGAAGGCAAACTTATTTTTGCATAGTTCAGGTCTTTAACCTTGAATAATTGAGGGATGACCTCATTTAATCTCCAGTAGCAAATTTGACCTGTTATGGGAGGAGTTATGCGTCTGGATCGTCTTACCAATAAATTCCAGCTTGCTCTTGCCGATGCCCAGTCCCTTGCGCTTGGGCACGACAACCAATTCATCGAACCTCTTCATCTTATGAGCGCCTTGCTGAATCAGGAAGGGGGATCGGTACGTCCTTTATTAACTTCGGCTGGCATCAACGCCGGAGAGCTACGCACCAATATTGAACAGGCGCTAAGCCGTTTGCCGCAGGTGGAAGGTACCGGTGGTGATGTTCAACCGTCCCAGGACTTGGTGCGTATTCTGAACCTTTGCGACAAGCTGGCGCAAAAGAGAAAGGACAACTTTATTTCGTCAGAACTATTCGTTCTGGCTGCGCTTGAATCACGCGGTACGCTGACCGACCTTTTAAAATCTGCCGGAGCAACAACCGCCAACGTGAGTCAGGCGATTGAACAAATGCGCGGAGGTGAAAGCGTGAACGATCAGGGTGCCGAAGATCAACGTCAGGCATTGAAAAAATTTACCGTCGATCTGACCGAGCGTGCCGAGCAGGGCAAGCTTGACCCGGTCATCGGTCGTGATGAAGAAATTCGTCGTACGATTCAGGTTCTGCAGCGTCGTACCAAAAATAACCCGGTGCTCATCGGTGAGCCTGGCGTAGGTAAAACGGCCATTGTTGAGGGGCTGGCGCAGCGGATCGTTAACGGCGAGGTGCCGGAAGGGCTGAAGGGCCGTCGAGTTCTGGCGCTGGATATGGGCGCGCTGGTGGCGGGTGCCAAATACCGCGGTGAGTTTGAAGAACGCTTAAAAGGCGTACTGAACGATCTCGCTAAGCAGGAAGGTAACGTTATCCTGTTTATCGATGAGCTGCACACGATGGTGGGGGCAGGTAAAGCAGACGGTGCAATGGATGCCGGCAACATGCTGAAACCGGCGCTGGCGCGCGGTGAACTGCACTGCGTGGGTGCCACAACGCTGGATGAATACCGGCAGTATATTGAGAAAGATGCCGCTCTGGAACGTCGTTTCCAGAAAGTATTCGTGGCGGAGCCGACTGTTGAGGATACCATTGCGATTTTGCGTGGTCTGAAAGAACGGTATGAACTGCACCATCACGTGCAGATCACCGACCCGGCGATTGTGGCGGCAGCCACGCTGTCCCATCGTTATATTGCCGATCGACAGCTGCCGGATAAAGCCATCGACCTGATCGATGAAGCCGCTTCCAGCATTCGGATGCAGATTGACTCAAAACCGGAAGAGCTGGACCGGCTCGACCGCCGTATCATCCAGCTCAAGCTGGAGCAGCAGGCGCTGAAGAAAGAGTCTGATGACGCCAGTATTAAGCGACTGGATATGCTAAATGAGGAACTGGCGGATAAAGAACGTCAGTACTCAGAATTAGAGGAAGAGTGGAAGGCTGAAAAAGCCTCGCTTTCCGGCACTCAGACCATTAAGGCTGAACTGGAACAGGCTAAAATCGCCATTGAGCAGGCGCGTCGCGTCGGCGATCTGGCGCGAATGTCCGAGCTCCAGTATGGCAAGATCCCTGAGCTGGAAAAACAGCTGGCGGCGGCAACGCAGTCTGAAGGCAAAACGATGCGTCTGCTGCGTAACAAAGTAACGGATGCCGAAATCGCGGAAGTGCTGGCTCGCTGGACGGGTATTCCGGTGGCCAGAATGCTTGAAGGTGAACGTGAGAAACTGCTGCGTATGGAGCAGGATTTGCATAGCCGCGTTATTGGTCAGAACGAAGCGGTGGAAGCAGTATCTAATGCGATTCGCCGTAGCCGTGCTGGTTTATCCGATCCTAACAGGCCGATTGGCTCGTTCCTGTTCCTTGGGCCTACCGGGGTGGGTAAAACAGAACTCTGTAAAGCTCTGGCCAACTTTATGTTCGATAGCGACGATGCAATGGTACGTATCGACATGTCAGAGTTTATGGAGAAACATTCCGTTTCACGTCTGGTTGGGGCGCCTCCGGGATACGTGGGCTATGAAGAAGGCGGCTATCTGACCGAGGCGGTCCGTCGTCGTCCTTATTCTGTCATCCTGCTGGATGAAGTGGAAAAAGCGCACCCGGATGTCTTTAACATTCTGCTGCAGGTGCTGGATGATGGACGTTTGACCGATGGGCAGGGGAGAACGGTCGACTTCCGTAATACGGTGGTCATCATGACTTCTAACCTTGGCTCCGACCTTATTCAGGAACGCTTTGGGGCACTGGATTATGGCCATATGAAGGAGATGGTGCTGGGCGTGGTTAGTCAAAGCTTCCGTCCAGAGTTTATCAACCGTATTGACGAAGTGGTTGTCTTCCATCCGCTGGGTGAAAAACATATTGCTTCTATCGCGCAGATTCAGCTGCAGCGGTTGTATAAACGACTTGAGGAACGCGGCTACGAAGTCCACATGTCTGATGAAGCGCTGAAATTGCTGAGCGAAAATGGATACGATCCTGTTTATGGCGCACGTCCTCTGAAACGTGCTATCCAGCAACAGATCGAAAACCCGCTGGCGCAGCAGATCCTCTCCGGTGAATTGATACCGGGTAAAGCAGTGCGACTGGTTGTGAAAGATGACCGGATAGTGGCAGTGCAGTAAATCACAAAACAGCAAAAACGGGCCCCTGGGGCTCGTTTTTGTTTAAAAACCAGGCAATAATCTCTTTCCTGCTGGCGATTTGGCTGAAAATTAAGCGGGTGAGTTTTTTTTTGAAAATACCGCTTGTCACTTTTAAATTACGCCCTATAATGCGCCTCCACTGACACGGAACAACG
>NZ_KV793406.1:0-130 GCF_001808475.1 Klebsiella sp. HMSC09D12
TTGGGGTATCGCCAAGCGGTAAGGCACCGGTTTTTGATACCGGCATTCCCTGGTTCGAATCCAGGTACCCCAGCCATCGAAAATAGAATACGTATCTGGCTACGTAGCTCAGCTGGTTAGAGCACATCAC
>NZ_KV793406.1:1130-1333 GCF_001808475.1 Klebsiella sp. HMSC09D12
ATTCCGAGGTTCGAATCCTCGTACCCCAGCCAATTTCAAAAGACGCTCGCTTCAGAGGAGCGCTTGTTGAAGTCTCTCCAGGCTGTGATTAAGTCTGACTTCAGCACAAGATAGCCAAAATAAAATTGGGGTATCGCCAAGCGGTAAGGCACCGGATTCTGATTCCGGCATTCCGAGGTTCGAATCCTCGTACCCCAGCCAAT
>NZ_KV793407.1:0-26073 GCF_001808475.1 Klebsiella sp. HMSC09D12
GTTGTTCCGTGTCAGTGGGAGCGCATTATAGGGATCCCATTTTTTTGCACAAGCCTTTTTTCGATCTTTTTTTTCATGTGATGCTTTTTCAGCCTCTTCGCAGCGTTCTTGCGCAATTCGTTCAATTTTTACCACAATAAAGGGTTGCAGGAGGCCCCAAAAGCACCCAAAGTCTTTGCACTCCCTTATTTTATTGAGGTAACTATGACCAACAGTTTGCGTCGCTATAAAGAGTTATTCCCGAAAACGGGTCAACGGGTAATGATCGACGCCAGTAGCGTAGTGATCGGGGACGTCAGAATAGCTGATGATGTCAGTATCTGGCCGCTGGTCGCGATTCGAGGTGATGTGAATTATGTAGAAATAGGCGCTCGAACTAACATCCAGGACGGTAGTGTCTTACATGTTACTCATAAGTCTTCATCAAACCCGCGAGGCAATCCACTTATCATTGGCGATGATGTCACTGTCGGCCACAAGGTCATGCTACACGGCTGCACCATCGGTAACCGTGTGCTGGTCGGCATGGGTTCGATTCTGTTGGATGGCGTGATTGTAGAAGACGATATAATGATTGGCGCAGGCAGCCTGGTACCACAGAATAAACGCCTTGAGAGTGGCTACCTTTACTTTGGCAACCCTGTAAAGCAGATACGCCCCCTGACGGAGGCGGAAATCGCCGGACTCATATATTCAGCGAATAACTATGTAAAGTGGAAGGGTGACTACCTGACTCAGGAAAACCAGATCCAACCTTGAGCATCTTCCTGCTGGTCGAGAATCAGAACCTGAGCTTCATCTTCCAGATCCCAGCGATGTTCACGAAATGCGGCCAGCCATTGCGTAGGTTCTTCCCCACCAAAACGCGTCTTGAGCACCGATGACGTTAAGGCGCAGGTTAGCTGCATACCGTTTACTAATACCGGAAAAGCGATACATTGGTGCGCCTCATCCCACACTTCCCTGTCAGGAAACTGAATAGACTGGTTCATGCATTCAGCTCCTTCTGTAAAGCGGCAATGACTGGAGTTATATCTGGCAGAATGCCGTGCCACAACAGCACCGCATGAGCAGCCTGCGCCACCAGCATTCCTAACCCATCAGCGCATTTTGTCGCACCGTGTTGCTGGCATAAGGATAAAAAAGGCGTACTACCTTTCTGGTAAAACATGTCATAGCAGCAGACATGAGGGTTAATTAAACTCACAGGAATTGCAGGAACGTCCCCGTCAATGCCGCTGGATGTCGCATTAATGATGAGATCAAATTCCTCATTGCCTGATGCTTCTATATCCAAAGCACGGACGCTGCCAGTATGAGCAAACAGCGTAGCCAGTTCATGAGCGCGAGAAAAGGTACGATTGACAATAGTAACGGCGCAATCCAGAGATAAAAGGGGCAGCAATACCCCACGTGAAGCGCCACCCGCGCCAATAAGCAATACCCGGAAGCCAGGTTTGATAAACTCAAGCCGTTCCAGATCGCTTAAGAGCCCGATGCCATCCGTATTGTCGCCAAGCAGCCGGCCGTCTTCCAGCCGTTTAAGCGTATTAACTGCGCCGGCCAGCGCTGCACGTTCGGTTAACTCGTCAGCTCGCGCAAAGGCCTCTTCTTTAAAAGGTACTGTGATGTTAGCGCCCTTGCCACCCTCATTAAAGAAGGCGTCAAGCGTGGTAACAAAATCATCGAGCGGAGCCAGAATACGTCCATAGGGATGCGCAATTTGCAGCTGCTGTGCAAAAAGCCGATGGATAGACGGCGATTTACTATGGGCGATGGGGTGTCCGAAGACGGCATAAGTTTCCATGAATTATCCCTGGCGGAAGAGTTCGCCCGTCAAGGCATCACGAATTTCAGATGGATTTTGTCGTCCTCCCGTTGCCCCATCAATGACGGGAAAGTCAGCGCCAAACTGTGTATAAACTTCCTCGGTCGTGCGGCAAGGTGGCTGGCCCGATAAATTTGCGCTGGTTGAAACCAGCGGCTTACCGTAAGCCTTGCACAGTTCAACCACCAGCGGATGATCGGTAACTCTGACAGCCAATGAATTGAAGCGCCCAGTCAACCAACGCGGCGTTGAAGCACAGGCGGGGAAGACAAACGTCACCGGACCAGGCCAACAGGAAAAAATAGCCGCGAGCTGCTCATCGCTAAGCCGCGTATAGTCAATGTATGGCTTGAGTTGTTCAAAGCTAGCGGCGATCAGGATCAATCCTTTTTCGACCGGACGCTGTTTAAGAGCAAGCAGAGTCATGACGGCCTTTTCGCTATCGGGATCGCAACCGACGCCAAAAACGGCTTCCGTAGGATAGGCGATGACATGTTGATTATTCAGAAGCTCTACAGCGCGAACGATGGCTTCTGAGGGCAGGTTATTATTCACAGATTTATTCCGCCGATATCGGCTTTCCACATTGTTTGCTGGCACAAAAGCGCTTAACGCCCTGAGCTGTTTTCTTTTCGATTAGCAACGGGTAATGACACTCGGGGCACTCGCCCGCTACTGGTTTGAAATTAATGACGAACTGGCAATCGGGGTAACGATCGCAGGAATGGAAGTTTTTACCAAAGCGTGAACGGCGCTGCACCAGATGCCCTTGTCCGCATTGCGGGCAGGGTATTGCGGTTTCATCTGGCTTATCAATCAATTCAGTATGTTCACAATCAGGGTAGCTACTACACCCGATAAACATACCAAAACGTCCCTGCCGTAGCACCAGCACGGAACCGCAAGACGGACACGTTTGCCCCTCCAGAACTTTGACGATATGTCCGTCCGCCTGGCTTTTAAGGGGACGGACATAGTCACAGTCAGGATAATGCGAACAGCCGAGAAAAGGCCCGTGCTTCCCGGAGCGTATCACCAGTTCAGCCCCACACTGCGGGCAGGGTTCGTTTTTACGCACCGAAAACAGCGCTGTTTTGGTCATAACAATTCTAATGTCGCAGCAAAAAAGTTAATGCAGCATACCTTCATTTACTTCAAAGAGTAATTCTTCCATTTGCTGGTAGGCATTTTCGCAACCGGGAATATTGAACAGCACCATCAGAATCACCCATTTGAGATCCTCCAGATCGAACTCCGCCGTATCCAGCGCCAGCGCACGCTCTATTACCATTTCCCGTGTTTCGAGGTTCAACACCTGAATTTGCTCAAGGAACAGTAAGAACCCCCGGCAACTCGCATCAAGACGCTGACACTCCTCGTCCGTATATACTCGTAGCGAGAGAGGGTCGGAAGCAAGCTGCATAGGCGCAACCAACCCCTCCTGATAATCAGCCAGTTTCTCAAGCCACATCAGGGCGTTATAGATATCTTCTCGTTCAAAACCGGCATCGGTAAGATCCCGAGTCAGCTTGTCCTGATCCACGCGCATTTCTGCTTCATTATGGATGTAAGTTTCAAACAGATACATGAGTACGTCGAACATGGCTTGCCCTCCTTAATCGGACATAGCCGCCGGGTACAGCTGCGATCCAGCCTGCTAACTCCAGTTCAAGTAGCTGGGCTACGGTTACTGGCACAGATTGGCCGGCACGTTCAGCGACAACGTCAACAGGTGTTACCTCATCTCCTACGTTAGCCAGGAGCTCTGGAAATGGCAATGCTACAGAAGGCAGATTCGCGCAATTATTTGCGCCATCCGGCTTGGGAACAATGTACTGTAGATCATCCCGCCAGTATTCAATGATGTCTTCAGGCGCCGTTACGGGAATCGCTCCCTGCTTAATGAGCCAATGGGGTCCTTCCGAACCAGGACTGCCAATTGGCCCTGGCAAGGCAAATACATCCCTTCCCTGCTCCAGAGCATAACGAACTGTCACTAGCGAACCGCTTTTCAGTGCGGCTTCAACAACTAACACACCGGCGCTCAGGCCGCTGATAATCCGATTACGCCGGGGAAAATTCCCCGGCAAAGGCGGAGTAAAAAGTGGAAATTCAGAAATTACGGCTCCACCGTTGCGAATTATCTGCTCCGCCAGCGCCTGATGGCGACGAGGATAGATTTCGCGTAACCCGTTCCCTAAAACGGCAACCGTTTTACCCTTACCTTCCAGCGCACCACGATGGGCGATCCCATCGATGCCAAGAGCCAGACCGCTAGTGATCGTAATGCCATAACCCGCTAAAGCTACGCTAAATAATTTCCCCCAGCGGGCGCCATACCACGAATGCGCTCGACTTCCGATAACTGACAGCTGCCGGCTACTAAGTAGCGAAGTATTTCCATAGACAAAAAGGGCACCGGGAAAATCCACAATAGCCCGCAATTGAGGTGGGTAAAGCGGATCTTCGGCGGTGAGTAGATAGCAACTCGGCTGCTCGAGCCACTGCAGAGTGGAATCAATCTCGCATTGGTTAACGCTAAGAAAGTGCTTCGATTGCGCCAGATTCAAACCACAGGCTCGCAAATTCTCATGATCTAAGGTCGGAGATGAACATAGCTGACGAGCGACGTTGACAGCACTGTCGCCATACAGGCTGCTCACTCTCATCAAACGTATCCAAATTTCCTTCGGCGTCATCCCCATCCCCCTGCCACAAGCGACTTTAACAATCATTGCGATTGGACAGCGAGACTGTCAATTGCAGGGGGTTTTGTCTAGAATAGAGGTAATAATCTTTCCAACTCCTGAACACAACTCTGGATAACTATGTCAGTTTTGCAAGTGTTACATATTCCGGACGAGCGCCTTCGCAAAGTCGCAAAGCCGGTTGAAGAAGTAAATGCGGAAATTCAGCGTATCGTCGATGATATGTTCGAGACGATGTACGCTGAAGAAGGTATTGGTCTTGCCGCAACGCAGGTGGATATCCATCAGCGGATCATCGTTATTGATGTATCGGAAAATCGTGATGAGCAGCTGGTATTAATCAACCCGGAGCTGCTGGAAAAGAGCGGAGAGACCGGCATTGAAGAGGGCTGTCTCTCTATTCCTGAACAACGCGCTTTAGTGCCGCGTGCAGAAAAAGTGAAAATCCGCGCGCTCGATCGCGAAGGAAAATCGTTTGAACTGGAAGCTGACGGTCTGCTGGCAATCTGTATTCAGCATGAGATGGATCATCTCGTTGGTAAGCTGTTCATCGATTATCTGTCTCCGCTCAAGCAACAACGCATTCGTCAAAAAGTTGAGAAACTTGACCGCTTGAATGCCCGAGCTTAAGGACGAGAATTAACGTGTCAGATTCACTACGTATTATTTTTGCGGGTACTCCTGATTTTGCAGCGCGTCATCTTGACGCGCTGCTCTCCTCTGGACATAACGTCGTTGGCGTGTTTACACAACCAGACCGTCCAGCAGGCCGGGGTAAAAAACTCATGCCCAGCCCGGTTAAAGTACTGGCGCAGGAGAAAGGCATACCGGTATTCCAGCCAGCTTCGTTACGCCCGCAGGATAATCAGCAATTAGTTTCTGACCTGCATGCAGACGTCATGGTGGTCGTAGCCTATGGTCTGCTTTTGCCGAAAGCGGTGCTGGATATGCCGCGCCTTGGCTGCATTAATGTTCATGGTTCGCTGCTTCCACGCTGGCGCGGAGCGGCGCCAATTCAACGTTCGCTGTGGGCTGGTGATACCGAGACCGGTGTAACAATCATGCAGATGGATGTCGGGCTTGATACGGGCGACATGCTGTATAAGCTTGCGTGTCCCATCACCGCAGAAGATACCAGCGGAACGTTATATGACAAACTGGCTAACCTGGGGCCGCAAGGGCTTATTGAAACCCTTAAGCAGCTTGCCGCGGGTACCGCAAAACCGGTCGTTCAGGATGAAGCGCTGGTTACCCATGCACAAAAACTCAGCAAAGAAGAGGCGCGTATCGACTGGTCTCTTTCCGCTGCTCAGTTAGAACGCTGCATTCGCGCCTTTAATCCGTGGCCTATGAGCTGGATAGAAATTGATGGCCAGCCGATAAAAGTCTGGCAGGCATCGGTTATCAATACGGCCACAGCTGCCGTACCGGGGACCATCATTGAAGCGACAAAACAGGGGATTCAGGTAGCAACCAACGACGGTATTCTGAATCTACTCTCGCTGCAGCCGGCCGGTAAAAAAGCAATGAGCGCCCAGGATCTTTTAAACTCGCGCCGGGAATGGTTCGCTCCTGGCAACCGTCTGGTCTGACGGCCCCTTCTTAATACGCCCGGTGTTGCCGGGCATTTTTATTTTTGTGTTTATGAAAAAACAACTCAATTTACGTAGCCTGGCAGCGCAGGCCGTTGAACAGGTTCTCGAACAAGGGCAATCATTAAGCAACGTTCTGCCCTCACTGCAGCAAAAAGTATCCGATAAAGATAAAGCGCTGCTTCAGGAACTATGCTTTGGCGTGCTGCGTACGCTTTCGCAATTAGACTGGCTGATTAATAAGCTAATGTCTCGTCCGATGACGGGTAAGCAGCGTATCGTTCACTACCTGATTATGGTGGGCTTATATCAACTGCTCTATACGCGTATCCCGCCGCATGCCGCACTGGCGGAAACGGTTGAAGGCGCAGTCGCTATTAAACGTCCACAGCTTAAAGGGTTGATTAATGGCGTATTGCGCCAGTTTCAGCGCCAGCAGGAAGAGCTGTTGTCTGAATTTTCTCGTAGCGACATTCGCTTCTTACACCCAGGCTGGTTATTAAAACGCCTGCAGAAAGCGTATCCAGCGCGGTGGGAAGCCATCGTGGATGCGAACAACCAGCGTCCGCCAATGTGGTTGCGCGTGAACCGTCTCCATCACACGCGCGACAGCTGGCTGGCATTGCTGGAAGAGGCGGGTATGTCAGGGTTTACGCATTCCGCTTATCCTGACGCTGTACGCATGGAAACACCGGTACCAGTCCATGCACTGCCAGGGTTTGAAGAAGGCTGGGTTACCATTCAGGATGCCTCCGCTCAGGGTTGCGTCACATTCCTCGCCCCCAAAAACGGCGAGCACATTCTGGATCTCTGCGCCGCTCCGGGCGGTAAAACCACGCATATTCTCGAAGCGGCTCCCGAAGCACAGGTTCTCGCCATCGATATTGACGAGCAGCGGCTCTCCCGCGTCTATGACAACCTGAAGCGACTGGGAATGAAGGCAACCGTCAAACAGGGTGATGGACGCCATCCATCACAGTGGTGCGGCGAACAACAGTTCGATCGTATCCTACTGGATGCGCCTTGTTCCGCTAGCGGTGTTATTCGCCGTCACCCGGATATCAAATGGCTGCGCCGGGATCGCGATATCGCAGAACTGGCCCAGCTTCAGTCGGAAATTCTGGATGCCGTATGGCCGCACCTGAAATCCGGCGGAACTCTGGTTTACGCGACGTGCTCCGTATTACCAGAGGAGAATAGCCTGCAAATTAAAGCTTTTCTGCAACGAACAGCGGATGCGGTACTCAGCGAAACCGGAACGCCAGAGGTGCCAGGTCAACAAAATTTGCCTGGCGCTGAAGAAGGTGACGGCTTCTTTTACGCTAAGCTAATCAAAAAGTGATGAGATAACGAGTCGCGACTGATGAAAATTATCATATTGGGCGCAGGACAGGTCGGCGGAACTCTGGCGGAAAATCTCGTCGGGGAGAACAACGACATTACTCTGGTCGACACGAATGGCGACCGCCTTCGTAGTCTTCAGGATAAATTTGATCTCCGGGTGGTTCAGGGACATGGCTCGCATCCGCGCGTGTTACGTGAGGCCGGTGCGGATGATGCCGACATGCTGGTTGCGGTGACCAGCTCCGATGAAACCAATATGGTGGCCTGCCAGGTTGCCTATTCGCTGTTTAATACACCAAATCGTATTGCTCGCATCCGTTCGCCGGATTATGTTCGCGATGCCGATAAACTTTTCCATTCAGAAGCGGTTCCTATAGATCACCTTATCGCACCTGAGCAGCTGGTAATTGATAGTATTTACCGGCTGATCGAGTATCCAGGCGCTTTGCAGGTTGTCAATTTTGCTGAAGGAAAGGTCAGCCTGGCGGTCGTTAAAGCCTATTATGGCGGTCCTTTGGTGGGAAATGCACTTTCGACTATGCGCGAACATATGCCGCATATTGATACACGCGTAGCGGCCATTTTCCGCCACGATCGTCCTATCAGACCCCAGGGCTCAACAATTGTAGAGGCCGGGGATGAGGTGTTCTTTATCGCCGCTTCGCAGCACATTCGAGCAGTCATGAGCGAGCTTCAGCGTCTGGAAAAGCCTTATAAACGCATCATGCTGGTCGGCGGCGGAAACATTGGCGCCGGGCTCGCCCATAAGCTGGAGAAAGATTACAGCGTCAAACTCATTGAACGTAATCAACAGCGAGCCGCAGAGCTTGCAGAAAAGCTGCAGAATACCATCGTCTTCTACGGCGATGCTTCAGATCAAGAATTACTGGCTGAAGAACATATCGATCAAGTTGATCTTTTTATCGCTGTCACCAACGATGATGAAGCCAATATCATGTCTGCCATGCTCGCGAAGCGAATGGGCGCCAAAAAAGTCATGGTACTGATCCAGCGACGGGCTTACGTCGATCTTGTCCAGGGGAGCGTGATCGACATTGCAATATCACCGCAGCAGGCAACCATATCCGCGCTGCTCAGCCATGTCCGCAAAGCGGATATTGTTGGTGTTTCCTCGCTGCGCCGCGGCGTCGCTGAGGCCATTGAAGCAGTGGCGCACGGAGACGAAAGCACTTCACGGGTTGTTGGACGTTCGATTGATGAGATTAAACTTCCGCCAGGAACAATTATTGGCGCAGTTGTACGCGGTAATGATGTCATGATAGCGAATAACAATCTGCGCATTGAGCAAGGGGATCATGTAGTTATGTTCCTGACTGACAAAAAATTCATCTCTGATGTGGAGAGGCTATTCCAGCCAAGTCCTTTCTTTCTGTAGTTATCAGGCGTCGACAAGACGCCTTTCTTTTATCCCTTATATATCAAAGGATAATATTTTCCTGCAATTATTTCCTAATAATGGAAAATAGGAATACATTTGTTAAACTTATCAGTGTTTGCTGGCTCAAGGAGAATAAAATGAGTTTTTTAAAAGAATTTCGCGAATTTGCGATGCGCGGGAACGTGGTTGATCTGGCAGTCGGTGTCATCATTGGTGCAGCATTTGGTAAAATCGTATCGTCGTTGGTTGCCGATATTATTATGCCGCCGCTAGGCTTGCTCATCGGCGGAATTGACTTTAAACAGTTTGCTGTAACGCTGCGAGATGCCCAGGGCGACATTCCCGCTGTCGTAATGCACTATGGCGTATTCATCCAGAATGTATTCGACTTTATCATCGTGGCTTTTGCTATTTTTATGGCAATCAAACTGATGAACAAATTGAACAGGAAAAAAGAAGAGGCGCCGGCAGCACCACCTGCTCCGACTAAAGAAGAAGTCCTGCTTAGCGAAATTCGTGACCTGTTAAAAGAACAGAACAATCGCTCTTAAAAGGCTTTAAAACCAGAAGGCCAGTGGTAAAAAAGTTAATCACTTTCTTGCCACTGGCCTCCCGACCATCCCGCCCCGCATGTTTTGCTTTTCTTTGATAACTGCCTTTCCCCTTCTTATTCTTTTCAACTCGTTGCCTGAATAACGGGTCATGAAGCAAGGCCTCGATGGCATTATCTTTTATCTGCCCTTTAGTGTGCTGATAGCGGCTCATAAAATCTCCAGATTGGTGAAATGAAATCGGCGTGAGTGTAGACGCGAATGCTGAAAAAATCAACGCCCGGTATTTCTGTTACTGGCGCCCTGCTCGAGCGCTTCAAGAATGGAACAATAGACACTGCTGTGCGCTGTGCCGCAGCAAGCATCATTGAGCCGCTGTAAGGAACGACGCATAGCCTGGAGCTCCTTAATACGGGATTCCACTTCACTCAAACGAGCCTGCACAATGCCTTTAGATTCCTGACAGGTATGATGTTCCGGATCGATGCGGATCGAGAGAAGTTCGCGGATCGATTCCAGCGTAAACCCCAGCTGCCTGGCATAGCGGATAAAACGCAGTCTCTGCAGGTCGTTATCCGAATAGAGACGAAATCCACCTTCCGTACGCACGTTATGATCCATCATCTGCTGTTTTTCATAATAGCGGATGGTATCAGGAGTAACGTCAGCCAATTTAGCCAGTTCACCTATGCGGTACATGATTACTCCTCATTAATCTTATGCAGCAACTTATCAGCGTAATCCCCACGCAGGAAGTCAGTATTTAAGCCCGCTTGCCGCAGCTTTAGCTCGAGCAGCGCAAGGCGACGGCTCAGCTCAGCATAGCGGGGATCGCACTCCTGAACGCCTTTAAGTAAGTCATTTAGCATCACGGCTTCTTTACGATGTTCAAGTTCGGGAGGTAAACAACCCGCATTCTTGAGTAATCGATAACCTGCGCGTAGCTCGGGCGGCACATGTGAATCATCATCCAGAATCAGTGGTTCGCCACTGCCCGGAAGATTATCCAATTCACCTTTGCGCTGGGCATCAAGAATATGGCGTTCTGCCCACTGATCCAGTAACCACATAATACGGCTCCGGCGATGAACAAAAAGAATGCAGATATTGTAAACAAGCAGGAATAGGGAGGATATAAAAAAACCCGCCGGAGCGGGTTTTTTTACGTTACTACAGATTACTCTGCAGCAGCTTCTGCTTTCGATTCAGAGCGATCAACCAGCTCGATGTATGCCATCGGCGCGTTGTCGCCTGCACGGAAGCCACACTTCATAATACGAGTGTAACCACCGGCGCGGCTCGCGAAACGCGGGCCCAGCTCGTTAAACAGTTTTGCCACGATCTCGTTATCACGAGTGCGGGCGAATGCCAGACGACGATTAGCAACGCTATCAGTCTTGGCAAGAGTAATCAGCGGCTCAACTACGCGACGCAGTTCTTTCGCTTTCGGCAGGGTCGTCTTGATGATTTCATGACGAACCAGCGAACCAGCCATGTTACGGAACATAGCCTGGCGATGGCTGCTGTTGCGGTTCAGTTGACGACCACTCTTACGATGGCGCATGACCTTATCCTTCTCAGTAAAACCTTAACCTGTGATCCGGTTACTCGTCAGCAATGCTTGCCGGTGGCCAGTTTTCCAGGCGCATGCCCAGAGACAAACCACGTGAAGCCAGCACGTCTTTAATCTCGGTAAGAGATTTTTTACCCAGGTTCGGCGTTTTCAGCAACTCAACCTCGGTACGCTGTACCAGATCACCGATATAGTGGATAGCTTCTGCCTTGAGGCAGTTAGCAGAGCGGACAGTCAATTCGAGATCGTCAACAGGGCGCAGCAGGATCGGATCGAATTCTGGTTTCTCTTCTTTCACTTCCGGCTGACGTACATCACGTAAGTCAACGAAAGCTTCCAGTTGTTCTGCCAGGATGGTTGCCGCACGACGAATCGCCTCTTCAGGATCGATTGTGCCGTTGGTTTCCATTTCGATGACCAGCTTGTCCAGGTCGGTACGCTGTTCTACACGCGCTGCTTCAACATTGTAGGCAATACGCTCTACCGGGCTGTAGCATGCGTCGACCAGCAGACGGCCGATTGGGCGCTCATCTTCTTCCGAATGAATTCGGGCAGAAGCCGGCACATAACCGCGACCGCGCTGAACTTTGATACGCATGCTAATAGCTGCGTTCTCATCGGTCAGGTGGCAGATCACATGTTGCGGCTTGACGATTTCGACATCACCGTCATGGGTAATGTCGGCTGCGGTCACAGGGCCAATGCCAGATTTGTTCAAAGTAAGGATGACTTCATCTTTACCCTGAACTCTCACCGCCAGCCCTTTCAGGTTGAGCAGGATTTCAAGGATATCTTCCTGAACGCCTTCTTTGGTGCTGTACTCATGAAGTACACCATCAATCTCAACCTCGGTCACCGCGCAACCCGGCATCGATGAGAGCAGAATACGGCGCAGTGCGTTACCTAGAGTATGGCCAAAGCCACGCTCTAAAGGTTCAAGGGTCACCTTGGCGTGCGTCGAACTCACTTGCTCGATATCGACCAGGCGCGGTTTTAGAAACTCTGTCACAGAACCCTGCATTGTGTCCTCTCTTTGGTACTAAGCTTTACTTGGAGTAAAGCTCGACGATCAGGTGTTCGTTAATGTCCGCAGACAGATCAGAACGTTCCGGCAGACGCTTGAACGTACCTTCCATCTTGCCAGCATCAACTTCCAGCCAGGTTGGCTTTTCACGCTGCTCAGCCAGCTCCAGAGCGGCTTTCACGCGAGATTGCTTTTTCGCTTTCTCACGAATGCTGACAACGTCATTCGCTTTAACCTGATAAGAAGCGATGTTAACAACACGACCGTTTACCATGATAGCTTTGTGGCTAACCAGCTGACGTGATTCAGCACGAGTCGCGCCGAAGCCCATACGGTATACAACGTTGTCCAGACGACCTTCCAGCAGAGTCAACAGGTTTTCACCGGTGTTGCCTTTCAGACGCGCTGCTTCTTTATAATAGTTACGGAACTGACGCTCCAGCACACCGTACATACGGCGAACTTTTTGCTTTTCACGCAACTGCACACCATAGTCAGACAGACGCGGTTTACGCGCACCGTGCTGGCCAGGAGCTTGTTCAATTTTACACTTGGTATCGATCGCGCGAACGCCAGACTTAAGGAACAGGTCTGTGCCCTCACGACGGCTCAGCTTGAGCTTAGGACCCAAATATCTTGCCATTTTCTTTCTCCAACAATCCTAGAAACGAACGCGTTATACGCGACGTTTTTTCGGCGGACGACAACCGTTATGAGGGATCGGAGTCACATCAGTAATATTAGTGATGCGGAAACCAGCGGCGTTCAGTGCACGAATAGTAGATTCGCGACCTGGACCCGGACCTTTGACCATAACTTCCAGATTCTTGATGCCGTATTCTTTTACGGCTTCAGCGCAACGCTCTGCTGCAACCTGAGCTGCAAACGGAGTGGATTTGCGAGAACCACGGAAACCGGAACCACCGGCTGTTGCCCAACCCAGCGCGTTACCTTGACGATCGGTAATGGTAACGATGGTGTTGTTAAAAGAAGCATGGACATGAGCCACGCCATCAGAGACTTGTTTTCTTACACGCTTACGTGCACGAACTGGTGCCTTTGCCATTATTCAATCACCCCGATTATTTCTTGATCGGTTTACGCGGACCCTTACGGGTACGTGCGTTGGTCTTAGTACGCTGACCGCGAACCGGAAGACCACGACGATGGCGTAAACCACGATAGCAACCAAGGTCCATCAGACGCTTGATGCTCAGGGTGATTTCACGGCGCAGATCACCTTCAACGACAAATTTACCTACCGCTTCACGCAGGGATTCAATTTGTTCTTCAGACAGCTCACTGATCTTAACATTTTCAGCGATACCCGTGTCAGCACAGATGGCTTTAGAGCGGGTCTTGCCGATACCGAAAATGGCAGTTAATGCGATTACGGTATGTTTGTGATCAGGAATGTTAATGCCTGCTATACGGGCCACTATGCACTCCTACTATTTAATATGTACGCACCATGCTGAAAAGCCCGTTTTCAGGATACTCAAATGGAAACGTACAGACATACAAAAGATTGGCTGGCTAATCTAGCCAGCTCAACCCAACTTTGCAAGAAAAATATGCGAATAAATCAGCCTTGGCGCTGTTTATGCTTCGGCTCGGCACTGCAAATCACGCGGATGACGCCATCACGCTTAACGATTTTGCAGTTACGGCATAATTTCTTGACGGAAGCACGAACTTTCATTTTTACTCTCCGTAACTTCTCGAGCGACCTGTTAGCGGCCGTAGCCTTTCAGATTCGCCTTCTTCAATGCAGACTCATACTGACTTGACATCATCAGAGTTTGCACTTGAGCCATAAAGTCCATAATCACGACAACAACGATAAGCAGTGAGGTCCCACCGAAGTAGAACGGTACTTTCATTGCATCACGCATGAACTCCGGGATCAGGCAGATAAAAGTGATGTATAACGCACCGACCAAAGTCAGGCGAGTCATTACTTTATCGATATACTTCGCCGTTTGCTCTCCCGGACGAATTCCTGGTACAAATGCACCGGACTTCTTCAGGTTATCTGCTGTTTCACGCGGGTTGAAAACCAACGCCGTGTAGAAGAAACAGAAGAAGATGATTGCAGACGCATAGAGTAACACATAAAGCGGTTGCCCAGGCTGCAAATACAGCGAAATTGTTGTCAGCCAGTTCCAACCAGTACCGCCCCCGAACCAAGATGTAATGGTTGCCGGGAACAGAATAATACTGGAAGCGAAGATTGCCGGGATGACCCCTGCCATATTCACTTTCAGCGGTAAATGTGTGCTCTGTGCAGCATAGACACGACGACCCTGTTGACGTTTCGCGTAGTTTACCACAATGCGGCGTTGGCCACGCTCAACAAACACAACAAAGAAGGTCACTGCAAATACTAATACTGCAACCAACAGCAACAGGAGGAAGTGCAGGTCGCCTTGACGCGCTTGCTCGATAGTATGGGCTATGGCCGGCGGGAGTCCCGCAACGATACCAGCGAAGATAATGATCGAAATACCGTTACCGATACCACGCTCAGTGATCTGTTCGCCGAGCCACATCAGGAACATCGTTCCTGAGACCAGACTAACAACAGCGGTGAAATAGAATGCAAAGCCTGGATTTATTACCAGGCCCTGCATACCAGGCATATTCGGTAGACCGGTAGCAATACCGATCGACTGGAATATCGCCAGCACCAGAGTACCGTAGCGGGTGTACTGGCTGATCTTACGACGACCAGACTCCCCTTCTTTCTTCAGCTCCGCTAACGGCTGATAAACAACCGTTAACAGCTGGACAATGATCGATGCCGAAATATACGGCATGATACCCAGAGCAAAGATTGAAGCACGGCTGAGAGCACCACCAGAGAACATGTTGAACATTTCAATGATGGTGCCTCGCTGTTGCTCAAGCAGTTTGGCAAGTACAGCGGCATCAATACCAGGGATCGGAATAAAAGAGCCAATACGGAACACAATCAACGCACCGATTACAAACAACAGTCTGCGCTTCAGTTCGCCAATCCCACCTTTGGCACTTTGAAAATCTAATCCCGGTTGCTTAGCCATCTGCTACTTATTCCTCAATTTTACCGCCAGCAGCTTCGATAGCAGCACGAGCACCTTTAGTCACGCGCAGGCCACGAACAGTTACCGGACGAGATACTTCACCAGACAGGATCACTTTCGCGAACTCGATCTGGATACCGATAATGTTAGCCGCTTTCAGCGTGTTCAGGTCGATAACATCGCCTTCTACGTGAGCCAGATCAGACAGACGAACTTCTGCAGTGATCATCGCTTTACGAGAAGTGAAGCCGAATTTCGGCAGGCGACGGTACAGAGGCATCTGACCACCTTCGAAACCGCGACGTACGCCACCGCCAGAACGAGAGTTCTGACCTTTGTGACCACGACCACCGGTTTTACCGAGGCCAGAACCGATACCACGACCCAGGCGTTTACCCGCCTTTTTAGAGCCTTCGGCCGGAGACAGAGTATTTAAACGCATCTCTTACTCCTCAACTTTAACCATGAAGGAAACCGCGTTGACCATACCACGAACAGCAGGAGTATCCTCGCGCTCTACGGTGTGACCAATACGACGCAGACCCAGGCCAAGCAGCGTTGCCTTGTGTTTCGGCAGACGACCGATTGCACTGCGGGTTTGAGTAATTTTAATAGTCTTTGCCATGGTTTATTTCCCCAGAATTTCTTCAACGGATTTACCACGCTTGGCAGCGACCATTTCTGGAGAATTCATATTTTCCAGGCCATCAATAGTTGCACGAACCACGTTGATCGGGTTAGTGGAACCATATGCTTTGGCCAGAACGTTATGAACTCCAGCAACTTCCAGAACGGCGCGCATTGCACCACCGGCGATGATACCGGTACCTTCGGAAGCTGGCTGCATGAATACACGAGAACCCGTGTGAACACCTTTAACCGGGTGCTGCAGGGTGCCGTGGTTCAGCGCGACGTTAATCATATTGCGACGGGCTTTTTCCATCGCTTTCTGGATCGCTGCTGGAACTTCACGCGCTTTACCGTAACCAAAACCAACGCGACCGTTACCGTCACCAACTACAGTCAGAGCTGTGAAGGAGAAAATACGACCACCTTTAACGGTTTTAGATACGCGGTTAACCGCGATCAGCTTTTCCTGCAGTTCGCCAGCTTGTTTTTCGATGTGAGCCATCTTACACCTCTACCTTAGAACTGAAGGCCAGCTTCACGGGCAGCATCTGCCAGTGCCTGGACACGACCATGATATTGGAACCCGGAACGGTCAAAGGATACATCTTTGATGCCTTTTTCCAGAGCGCGTTCAGCGACAGCTTTACCCACAGCTGCAGCCGCGTCTTTGTTACCGGTGTACTTCAGTTGTTCAGCGATAGCTTTTTCTACAGTAGAAGCAGCTACCAGAACTTCAGAACCGTTCGGTGCAATTACCTGTGCGTAAATATGACGCGGGGTACGATGTACCACCAGGCGAGTTGCACCCAGCTCCTGGAGCTTGCGGCGTGCGCGGGTCGCACGACGGATACGAGCAGATTTCTTATCCATAGTGTTACCTTACTTCTTCTTAGCCTCTTTGGTACGCACGACTTCGTCGGCGTAACGAACACCCTTACCTTTATAAGGCTCAGGACGACGGTAGGCGCGCAGATCTGCTGCAACCTGACCGATCACCTGCTTATCAGCGCCTTTCAGCACGATTTCAGTTTGAGTCGGACATTCTGCAGTGATACCGGCCGGCAGTTTATGCTCAACAGGATGAGAGAAACCTAAAGCCAGGTTTACTACATCCCCTTTGACCGCTGCACGATAACCTACACCAACCAGCTGAAGCTTTTTAGTGAAGCCTTCGGTAACACCAACAACCATTGAGTTCAGCAGGGCACGCGCGGTACCAGCCTGAGCCCATCCATCCACGAAACCATCACGCGGACCGAAGGTCAGAGCATTATCTGCATGTTTAACTTCAACAGCATTGTTGAGGGTACGAGTCAGCTCGCCGTTTTTACCTTTGATCGTAATAACCTGACCGTTGATTTTTACATCAACGCCGGCAGGAACAACGACCGGTGCTTTAGCAACACGAGACATTTTTTCCTCCGATTAGGCTACGTAGCAGATAATTTCGCCACCAAGACCAGCCTGGCGCGCTGCACGATCAGTCATAACACCTTTAGAGGTAGAAATAACCGCGATACCCAGACCCGCCATAACTTTCGGCAGCTCATCTTTACGTTTGTAGATGCGCAGACCTGGGCGGCTGACACGCTGAATGCTTTCTACAACAGCTTTACCCTGGAAATACTTAAGAGTCAGTTCCAGTTCCGGCTTGATGTCGCCTTCAACTTTAAAATCTTCAATAAAGCCTTCTTCCTTCAGCACGTTGGCAATTGCCACTTTCAGCTTGGAGGAAGGCATGGTGACCGCAGCTTTATTCGCGGCCTGACCGTTACGGATACGGGTCAGCATATCCGCGATCGGATCTTGCATGCTCATCTGTCTTTACTCCCGTGATTCAATTGGTGACAATTACCAGCTAGCCTTTTTCAGACCCGGGATTTCACCGCGCATTGCGGCTTCACGGACCTTGATACGGCTCAACCCGAACTTCCGCAGGAAACCATGCGGACGACCTGTTTGACGGCAGCGATTACGCTGACGAGACGGGCTGGAATCACGCGGCAGAGTCTGCAGCTTGAGAACAGCATTCCAACGATCTTCGTCGGTTGCGTTCACATCAGAGATGATAGCTTTCAGTTCAGCGCGTTTAGCGAAGAATTTATCAGCTAAAGCCACGCGCTTTACTTCGCGTGCTTTCATTGATTGCTTAGCCATTAAGTAACCCTACCTTACTTGCGGAACGGGAAGTCAAAGGCAGCCAGCAGAGCGCGGCCTTCTTCATCAGATTTCGCAGTAGTGGTAATGGTAATATCCAAACCACGAACGCGGTCGACTTTATCGTAGTCGATTTCTGGGAAGATGATCTGCTCACGGACACCCATGCTGTAGTTGCCACGACCGTCGAAAGACTTAGCGGACAAGCCACGGAAGTCACGGATACGCGGTACAGCAATAGTGATCAGGCGCTCAAAGAACTCCCACATGCGTTCGCCACGCAGAGTTACTTTACAGCCGATCGGATAGCCCTGACGGATTTTGAAGCCTGCAACTGATTTGCGTGCTTTGGTGATCAGCGGTTTTTGACCGGAGATTGCTGTCAGATCCGCTGCTGCGTTATCCAGCAGTTTCTTGTCAGCGATCGCTTCACCAACACCCATGTTCAGGGTGATCTTCTCGACCCGAGGGACTTGCATGACAGAATTGTAGTTAAACTCAGTCATGAGTTTCTTAACTACTTCGTCTTTGTAGTAATCATGCAGTTTCGCCATCGTACTACTCCAAATTACTTGATAGTTTCGCTGTTAGACTTGAAGAAACGGACTTTTTTGCCGTCTTCGAATCTAAAGCCTACACGGTCAGCCTTGCCGGTTGCCGCATTGAAGATTGCAACGTTAGAAACCTGAATAGCAGCTTCTTTTTCAACGATGCCGCCTGGTTGGTTCAGAGCCGGAACCGGCTTCTGGTGTTTCTTAACCAGGTTGATACCTTCAACAATGAGCTTGCCGGAAGACAAGACATTCTTAACTTTACCGCGTTTACCTTTATCTTTACCGGTTAACACGATAACTTCGTCATCACGACGGATTTTCGCTGCCATGATTCGCTCCTTAGAGTACTTCTGGGGCCAGAGAGATAATTTTCATGAACTTCTCGTTACGAAGTTCACGAGTTACCGGCCCAAAAATACGCGTACCGATGGGCTGCTCGCTGTTATTGTTTAAAATAACGCATGCATTACCATCGAAGCGAATGACAGAACCGTCCGGGCGACGAACACCCTTCTTGGTGCGCACCACTACCGCCTTCAGCACATCACCTTTTTTGACCTTACCACGCGGAATTGCTTCTTTGATGGTGATCTTGATGATGTCGCCTACGCCTGCGTAGCGACGGTGCGAGCCACCCAGAACCTTGATACACATTACGCGACGTGCACCGGAGTTGTCGGCGACGTTCAGCATAGTCTGTTCTTGGATCATTTTAGTGCTCCGCTAATGTCAACTACTACTGAGACCCAAAAATAGGGTCGTTAAAAAAGCCCCATATCGAGGGCGCGGCATTATAACACCGCAAATCAGATATGGGTAGAAAAAATAAACGGCTCATCGCTGAGCCGTTTATCCGTATCGAGAATGCGTACTGTATTACAGAACCGCTTTCTCTACAACGCGAACCAGCGTCCAGGACTTAGTCTTGGACAGCGGACGGCATTCGCGGATTTCAACCACGTCACCGATACCGCATTCGTTGTTCTCGTCATGTACGTGCAGTTTGGTCGTACGCTTGATGAATTTGCCGTATACCGGGTGTTTCACCATACGTTCGATAGCAACAACAATGGATTTCTCCATTTTGTCGCTAACCACGCGACCTTGCAGAGTACGGATTTTATCGGTCATTACGCACCCGCCTTCTGAGTCAGTAAAGTCTTAACGCGTGCAACATCACGACGCACTTGCTTCAGCAGATGAGTCTGTTGCAGCTGGCCACTTGCAGCCTGCATACGCAGGTTGAACTGCTCACGCAGCAGGTTCAGCAGCTCAGCGTTCAGCTCTTCAACGCTTTTTTCACGCAGCTCTTTTGCTTTCATTACATCACCGTCTTAGTTACAAAGGTGGTTTTGATCGGCAGTTTCGCTGCTGCCAGGCCGAATGCTTCACGGGCCAGCTCTTCCGGTACGCCGTCCATTTCATAAAGGACTTTACCCGGCTGAATCAAGGCAACCCAGTACTCCACGTTACCTTTACCTTTACCCATACGAACTTCCAGCGGCTTCTCGGTGATCGGTTTGTCCGGGAATACACGGATCCAGATCTTACCTTGACGCTTAACTGCACGGGTCATAGCACGACGTGCTGCTTCGATCTGACGTGCAGTCAGACGACCACGGCCAACAGCTTTCAGACCGAAAGTGCCGAAGCTAACATCCGTACCCTGCGCCAGACCACGGTTGCGGCCTTTGTGCACTTTACGGAATTTTGTACGCTTTGGTTGTAACATCAGCGACGCTCCTTATTTACGGCCTTTACGCTGCTGCTTTTTAGGTTGAGCAGCCGGTTCCGGTTGTTCAACAGCAGCCATACCACCCAGGATCTCACCTTTGAAGATCCATACCTTAACGCCGATTACACCGTAAGTGGTGTGCGCTTCAGAGGTGTTGTAGTCGATGTCAGCACGCAGAGTGTGCAGCGGTACGCGACCTTCACGGTACCATTCGGTACGTGCGATTTCCGCGCCGCCCAGACGGCCGCTAACTTCAACTTTGATACCTTTAGCGCCCAGACGCATTGCGTTCTGTACAGCACGCTTCATAGCACGACGGAACATAACGCGACGTTCCAGCTGAGAAGTGATGCTGTCAGCAACCAATTTAGCGTCCAGTTCAGGCTTACGAACTTCGGCAATATTGATCTGTGCAGGCACGCCAGCGAGATCCGCGACGACCTTGCGCAGTTTTTCTACGTCTTCGCCTTTCTTACCGATAACGATACCCGGGCGAGCGGTGTGAATGGTCACACGAATGCTCTTAGCCGGACGCTCGATAACGATGCGAGATACAGACGCTTTCGCCAGTTCCTTAGTCAGGTACTGACGTACTTTAAAATCGCTGTCCAGGTTGTCAGCGAATTCTTTGGTGTTCGCAAACCAGGTAGAGTTCCATGGTTTTACAATACCCAGGCGAATACCATTAGGATGTACTTTCTGACCCATTGCTAGTCTCCAGAGTCTCAGCGATCGGACACAACCACAGTAATGTGGCTGGTGCGCTTCAGGATGCGATCTGCACGACCTTTAGCACGCGGCATAATGCGCTTCATGCTCGGGCCTTCGTCTACGAAAATTTTCGCAACTTTCAGATCATCAATGTCAGCGCCATCGTTGTGTTCAGCGTTAGCAATGGCAGATTCCAGTACCTTCTTGACCAGTACAGCAGCTTTCTTGTTGGTGTAGGTCAGAATATCCAGGGCCTGCGACACTTTCTTACCGCGAATCAGGTCAGCAACAAGGCGTACCTTCTGAGCAGAAGAACGAGCATGGCGATGTTGAGCTAAAGTTTCCATCTCTTCCTCCTACCTTATTTCTTCTTCGCTTTTTTATCAGCAGCGTGGCCGCGATAAGTACGAGTCGGTGCGAATTCACCCAGTTTGTGACCAACCATTTCGTCGGAAACAAAAACTGGAACGTGCTGACGACCATTATGGACAGCGATGGTCAAACCGATCATGTTAGGAAAGATCGTTGAACGACGGGACCAAGTGCGCAGGGGCTTCTTGTCTCCGCTTTCCACCGCTTTCTCTACCTTCTTCAGCAAGTGCAGGTCAATAAAAGGACCTTTCTTGAGAGAACGTGGCATGGCTTATCCTCTAAAATTATTTGCTACGGCGACGTACGATGAATTTATCAGTACGCTTGTTGCTGCGGGTCTTCTTACCTTTGGTCTGAACGCCCCACGGAGTTACCGGGTGCTTACCAAAGTTACGACCTTCACCACCACCATGTGGGTGGTCGACTGGGTTCATCGCAGTACCGCGAACGGTAGGACGAACGCCACGCCAGCGTGCAGCACCTGCTTTACCCAGAACGCGCAGCATATGCTCAGCATTGCCAACTTCGCCCAGAGTAGCGCGGCAGTCTGCTTCGACTTTACGCATTTCACCAGAACGCAGACGCAGGGTGACATAAGCACCATCGCGAGCAACGATCTGAACGTAAGTACCAGCGGAACGAGCCAGCTGACCGCCTTTACCTGGTTTCATTTCTACGTTATGAACGGTAGAACCAACCGGGATATTGCGCATCGGCAGGGTGTTGCCTGCTTTGATTGCAGCATCAACGCCAGACTGAATCTGGTCGCCAGCTTTCAGGCCTTTAGGGGCCAGAATGTAACGGCGCTCACCGTCTTTGTACAGAACCAGCGCGATGTTCGCGGAGCGGTTCGGATCGTACTCAAGACGTTCAACAACTGCCGGGATACCATCTTTGTTGCGTTTGAAGTCAACAATACGGTAGGCCTGTTTGTGACCACCACCGATATGACGAGTGGTGATACGGCCATTGTTGTTACGACCACCGGATTTGCTGTTTTTTTCAACCAGCGGAGCAAAAGGTTTGCCCTTGTGCAGCTCTGGGTTGACCACTTTAACAACGTGGCGACGACCCGGAGATGTCGGTTTACATTTAACAACTGCCATTGTATTACTCCTCCGACTTACTCAGCGCCGCCGACGAAGTCCAGATTCTGGCCTTCCTTCAGGGTGACGTAAGCTTTTTTCCAGTCGCTACGACGACCGATACGCTGTCCGTGACGTTTAACTTTCCCTTTAACAACCAGGGTGTTAACGACTTCGACTTCGACTTCAAACAGTTTCTGCACAGCAGCTTTGATCTCTGCTTTGGTCGCGTCTTTAGCAACTTTGAGAACGATGGTGTTAGTTTTTTCCATCGCAGTAGACGCTTTTTCAGAAACGTGCGGTGCGCGCAGCACCTTCAGCAGACGTTCTTCACGAATCATGCCAGCATCTCCTCAACTTGCTTAACAGCATCAGCAGTCATTACGACTTTGTCGAAGGCGATCAGGCTAACCGGGTCGATACCAGTTGCATCACGTACGTCAACCTTGTGCAGGTTGCGCGCAGCAAGGAACAGGTTCTCGTCCAGCTCACCGGTGATGATCAGCACATCTTCCAGAGCCATGTCTTTCAGTTTCTGTGCCAGCAGCTTAGTTTTAGGCGCTTCTACAGAGAAAGATTCGACAACGATCAGACGATCCTGACGTACCAGTTCGGACAGAATGCTTTTCAGCGCGCCGCGGTACATCTTTTTGTTAACTTTTTGACTGTGGTCCTGCGGACGAGCAGCGAAGGTCACGCCACCTGAACGCCAGATCGGGCTCTTGATAGAACCTGAACGCGCACGGCCGGTACCTTTCTGGCGCCACGGCTTTTTGCCTGAACCAGTTACTTCAGCACGAGTCTTCTGAGCACGAGTACCCTGACGAGCACCAGCTGCATAAGCAACTACAACCTGGTGAACCAGCGCTTCGTTGAAATCACGACCGAAGGTAGTTTCGGAAACAGTCAGCGCGCTCTGCGCGTCTTTCAATACTAATTCCATTGCTATCCCCTTACGCCTTCACAGCTGGTTTAACGATCAGGTCGCTACCGGTTGCACCCGGGACTGCACCTTTAACCAGCAGCAGGTTGCGCTCAGCGTCAACACGTACTACGTCCAGGCTCTGAACGGTTACACGTTCGTTACCCAGCTGACCTGCCATTTTCTTGCCTTTGAACACTTTGCCCGGAGTCTGGTTCTGACCGATAGAACCCGGAACGCGGTGAGACAAGGAGTTACCGTGAGTTGCGTCCTGGGTACGGAAGTTCCAGCGCTTAACGGTACCAGCAAAACCTTTACCTTTAGAGGTACCGGTTACGTCAACTTTTTTAACGTCAGCAAACAGCTCAACGCTAATGTCCTGACCTACGGTGAACTCTTCGCCGTCAGCCAGACGGAATTCCCACAGACCACGGCCAGCTTCAACGCCAGCTTTAGCGAAGTGACCCGCTTCCGGTTTGGTTACACGGTTTGCTTTTTTAGCACCAGTGGTAACCTGAACGGCACGGTAGCCATCGTTAGCCAGATCTTTAACCTGAGTAACGCGGTTTGCTTCAACTTCGATTACGGTTACTGGGATAGATACGCCATCTTCAGTGAAGATGCGGGTCATGCCCACTTTTTTACCGACTAAACCAATCATTGTTTCAACCTCTCAATCGCTCGATGACCTGATTAACCCAGGCTGATCTGCACGTCTACACCGGCAGCCAGATCCAGACGCATCAGAGCATCAACGGTTTTTTCAGTTGGCTCAACGATGTCAACCAGACGCTTATGAGTGCGGATTTCGTACTGATCGCGCGCGTCTTTGTTAACGTGCGGAGAGATCAGAACGGTAAAGCGCTCTTTGCGGGTCGGCAGCGGGATCGGACCACGGACTTGCGCACCAGTGCGCTTAGCAGTCTCGACGATTTCCGCGGTTGATTGATCGATCAGACGATGATCAAACGCTTTAAGGCGGATACGGATTCTTTGGTTCTGCATGAGACCAGAGCTCCAATTATTTTATAGACGAAATGGTTACTCCTCATACCCATTACGATTGATGGGAGAGTGTAACCGTTCTTACATAGTTCCCCAATTGGGAACATTGTTTGGTAGCTTGTTGCTGCTACCAGGGTTCATATCGAACCGGCCGTCAACTTTGACAGGCCCGCGCATTATACGCAAATTCAGCCACAACGCAAGTACTGCGTAGAAAATCATCACTTCTTTCTGCGAGTCCGCTTCCGCTCACGCCGTAACGCAACCTGTAGACATAAAAAATTTGGATAAGTCAGTCCATTCCCGGTCATTGGCCTTTGCCAGATGCTCTCCTCCTCAGCACACTCGGTGCTAACAGCCACAACATGGAGAAAATCAATGGCAGTTGCGAACGTTGTCTTCTTTATTATCTACGGCGGCTTATTGCTCACTCTCAGCTGGCACGATCTGCGCTATGGCTTGCTACCCGATAAATTCACCTGCCCTCTGCTCTGGAGCGGGCTGCTTTACTATGTATGTATGTCGCCGGTCAATCTGCCGCATGCGGTATGGGGAGCGATAGCAGGCTATCTGGCCTTTGCGTTAATTTATTGGTTCTACAGGGGAGTACGTGGGTCTGAAGGTATCGGCTACGGTGATGTAAAGTTACTCGCCGCACTTGGAGCCTGGCATGGCTGGAGAGCTTTACCGCAGCTGGTTCTTATCGCAACGATTCTGGCATGCGCTGCCGTAGCAGTAGTGATTCTACGCACCAGAGAAAGAGAGGCATTACATAACCCGCTACCTTTTGGCCCTTTTCTGGCCGTAGCGGGTTTATCATCTGAAGGTGTGACCTTTCTTAGTCCGCCACTTTAATCTGCGACTGAAGATAATTCTGCAGACCAATTTTAGCTATGAGATCCAGTTCGGTTTCAAGCCAATCGATATGCCCTTCTTCGTCTGCAAGGATAGTGATTAACATATCCCGGCTGACGTAGTCATGGACGCTGTCGGCATAGGCAATGGCTTCTCGTAGATCCTTTGCCCCTTCCAGCTCCAGCCTCAGGTCAGATTGCAGCATCTCCTCGACGTCCTCCCCAATGCGGAGTTTACCGAGGTCCTGCAGGTTAGGGATCCCCTCAAGAAACAAAATACGCTCAATATACTTATCGGCATGCTTCATTTCATCGATGGATTCATGGTATTCGACATCATTGAGGCGCATCAGGCCCCAGTTTTTGAACATTCTCGCATGGAGAAAGTACTGATTAATTGCGACCAGCTCATTTCCCAATAATTTATTGAGATAACTTATGATTTTGACATCACCTTTCATTATATAGTCCCTCCGCTTCCACTTATTGAAGCGTAGTTCGGGCTATTAGGATGTCAAAGTTAAGCCGTGGTCTTCAGGCAATCTCTTGATATTCCGGCATGCGAGTCAATTCATCTTCCATAATTTCTCTGGCCGCGCGCACACACTTACCGCATTGATTTCCCACGGGAATAAATTTGCGCAACTGCTGGAAAGATTGAGGGTGAAACTGGCGCACAGCCTGACGAATTTTTTTATCGTTCACACCATTACACAGACAAACGTACATACATACTCCCGTTCAACTTACAGGCGAAGTGTAAATGAGAATAGTTATGATTACAATAGGCTGTTTATTAAATATACATATCATTTATTGTCTGTAATCTTTCACGGATATACCTTCAAATTACAGACAGCAAAAAGGGCGCCTTAGCGCCCTTTTTCATTCCGGACTAATAATTAGCCGAGAACTTTAGCAACAACGCCCGCGCCAACGGTACGGCCGCCTTCACGGATTGCGA
>NZ_KV793408.1:0-71753 GCF_001808475.1 Klebsiella sp. HMSC09D12
CTTACCCGAAATCTGATTTATTCAACAAAGCCCACCTGAACTACGAAAACCGATACCTATTTCACCGGCACAAAGGCTGAGTGGGCAAATCTCAAATGCAGACGTTATCGTCACTAATTTTGAGTACGCCTACGATTCTACAATCGAAGGTACTGAACCTTGCGGACAGAAAGTCTGTTATAGACTATCACTGATACGCAAATCGGATAAGGTAACTTATCCAAAGGTGATATACCTTGTAGAACAAGGAGATGATTTCAGGCCTTACCAGGCATCTTATTACTCCCTTGATAACCAATTGCTCAAAAAAGTCTCCTATAAAAATTACCAGAAAATTTTAGGTAAATATCGGCCATCTGAAATTGTCGTACAGAGTGCTCGATATGCAAAAGGCTATTCAGTGATGAAATATAGTAACGTAAGACTGGAAAAATTACCTGAGTATTTTTTTACAAAAGAGGCGATGTTAAGGGGGGGGCAATGAAAATATCTCTCTACGTCCTTATTCCCTTTTTTACTTTAGTCTCTACCCTGGTTCAGGGACACTGTCTGTCCGCAAGTGTGTTGCAAGATAATATGGATGTTACTTTGGCAGCGCAGATTTCATATGTAAATAAAGAACCGTCAATCTGGAAAATTGATGGTCGCAATCCGTACGTGGCCGACAATGTTTATAATGATATTGCGTTAGGCATAAAA
Organism: Klebsiella sp. HMSC09D12; assembly: GCF_001808475.1. NCBI lineage: Bacteria > Pseudomonadati > Pseudomonadota > Gammaproteobacteria > Enterobacterales > Enterobacteriaceae > Klebsiella > Klebsiella sp. HMSC09D12. Next base: position 700 of record NZ_KV793408.1, read on the forward strand.
GGTCAGTGCGATCTAGTGGATAATAATCTCAATATGGATTTTTCATTTTATTCTTTAGGTTATTATCCGATTCGCAGTCCCGGAGTCTTTGAAAAAGATAAAAATCGTGCAAGGATAATGATAGATCGACTGCGTTTTACCTATGCTTTATCTGATACAACACGCCTGGAAGGAGGGAAGCTGAGACCTTCAAAAGGGGCCTTTTTCTTAAGATCCCCCGCTACATTGCTGACAAATTATTATTCCGGTTTTAAAACAAACCGAATATATGGGCCAGCAATGGAATCAGCTTATAGCGAATCATTTTGGGGGGGCACATTATCTAAAGAGTATCAGGATTATAATTTTTTACTTACGCTAGCTCCCAGATTGAGCAGTATCGATAAGTACTATGAATCATCAGGCAACTGGTCTGCAGCACAACGCTCAAATAGTGAAGAGCGTTACCTATTAACTTATAATGATTACCGACTAGCTAGTCATCGCCTGTCCGCTAATTTACTATTAGGCGATAATCCGGCGTTTTCATTATCAGAACTATATAATTATACATCACAGTTTTTAATTAATGCTGAGTTTTCCTGGCATAAAGGCCAGAAGTGGCGTCACTTCTCAAATGATAAAAAAGAGGCCGTACTGGCTGGCTCATTTCCATCCTCACTCTATTCTGTGGAGGATAAACAAGGCGTTGAGTTTGCGCTTGGCGGGCAGTATACAACTGATAGCTTTAGCGTATTCGGCTTAGAATACTATTTTCAGAGTGAGGGATATTCGAAAAAGGCCTGGCAGGAGCAGATTGATTTCATTCGCTTGATGGGATACAGGACTGGCTACGATTTTTTAGACCGGGCGTTTGATAGCTATAAGTATCTTATGGCCTCAGAGATTGGTAACACTTCAAATAAAGGCATGCTGTTATCCAAACATTACTTTAATACCTATTTTAGTCTGCGTAATAATGACCAGTCCACCCTGCAACCCTATGCAATGATAAATATAGCGGATGGCAGCGTATTATTTGGGGCCCATTTTATTAAACCCTTGCAAGGTAAGTGGGCGCCGTTTGAGTTATATGCCGGCGCATACAGCTCCCTGGGAGGTTCTGAATCAGAGTTTGCGCTATTTGGTGAAACACTAAGCATTTATGTCGGTTTTAAATACTATTTATAAGGATATTTTATGGTATCACAGCTATCAACACCTTCTGTCGCTCTTATCTTTGCAGGACAAGGTAACCCTGTTATTGGAATGGGGTCTGATTTGTGGGATCTGAATGCAGTCACAAAAAATATTTGGGACTGCGCGAGCGATATTACCCAAATTGATATTCGCCGTTTATGCGAGCGCGGGCCGATGAGTCGCCTGGTCCAGACAACGGCTCAGCAAGTTGCCGTTACGGCTATTAACGTGACGCTCTATTGCCTCTGTCTGGAAAAAATGCCTGATTTGCCAATCGTGGGTTCTTGCGGGCATAGCGTTGGCGAGTACAGCGCGCTTTTCGCTGCGGGTGCATTTAACCTGGAGGCGCTTTTTAGGATGATACATACCCGTTCAAAGATTATGAATGATTTAAGTAAAATTCATAAAGGAGCTATGCTCGCGGTTAAGGGCGCTGATTTTGAAACCTTAACTAACATGATTTCCGCATCTGGTATACCTGTCGAGGTGAGTTGTGATAACAGCTGTCGTCAGCAGGTTATCGGTGGCACGACTGCTGATCTGGGCCGTATCTCACAGATCCTTTATGGTGCCGGTTTAGAGGCGGTTAAACTGGGGGTTAGCGGCGCATGGCATACGCGTCTGATGGCCGATGGTGTTCAGATGATGCGCGATTTTTTGCAAAAAATCGATATTTGTTCGCCTAAATACAGCGTGCTGATGAATGTTACCGGGCAAGCAGAATTCCTTCCTGAGCAGATCAAAGAAAATCTGGCTCTACATCTGACGCATACGGTGCAATGGTCAAAATCTCTTACGGCTCATTTACAGAATTCTCAGCCGGTAACTTTTCTGGAGTTCAGCAATAAAGCTTATTTAGGACAACTCCTTTATGACTTCCGGCGTTTCGCGCCAGAAAATGTCGTGCATTGTAGAAAGCTGATTGGCTTGTAATGGAGGCGCTATGATCCCTGACTATTTAACATTTACTCGTTATCAGGATAAACGAGTGATTATTTATCTTTATCTTTTAACTATGTTTTTACTTTTCCTTTTCTGGAAAAACAATGGTTATAACTTACTGCCAAGTAATGTATTGAGCCTGAGCGTTATCCTGGCATTAATTGTCTTTTCTTTTATTTACGAGCTGAAAAACTATTGGGGTTATAAATGTGTCATGAAGCATATAGATTTTTCCTGTTTTCAGGGGAAAGCTATATCCTCGTATGAGGCGTTTTTGTGGCATCCGGCAGTGGTTACCTTCTCATACTTTGCGATCTTTTATCTTCTCATTACGAGCTGCCTGTCGTTTATGTCATCGGGTCATGCACTACTTTGTATTGCTATTATTTCGCCATTGGCTATTTACCTGGCGTTTAAATATGCACGTTATAGCTATGTGAAGCGAATGAAGGATTTTACTGCCCAAAAGGTAGTCTGGCGCAATCTACATCATTACGTCGGTTTTAATCTTTTTATCACCTTTTTAATGAATAGCTTGATAGTCAGCCCGTTAGCAAATGAGGATGATTTTTCTTTGGCGGATGGTTTTTTTTCAGCCAGATTAATGATAGCGATGTTTATTCTTTGCGTTATTGTTTTGTTTTTAGATATGATCTTCATCCGTCCATCGAAACGCTACATTTTTCTCGGGCGATTGTTCCTGAGGGAATTTGACTTCCATCTATCAAAGTCAATCCCCTGGCCATGGCTCTATAATAAAGCGATGTGGCTTAGATTATTCATGGTTTTAATCACTCAGTTTATTTGGATTGTATTGCTCAATGTCATTTTGGCATTTTCGGGATTGAGTATTTATTTTGAATTTTATTTTTTATCCTGCTCTCTGCCTTCATTTTTTTATTTCTATCTACATGCTTACTGGCATTGGCATAATGATTATATCGTCGCATGTGATATGTATTTTCGTTGCGATCGAATTGAACGTTAAAATGAAATAAAACTTACTAAGGAGATATGCACGACAGCATTGCAGTTTACAATCCTGAATGAGCGGATGTAGATTATATGTGAATGTTAATCTGAAAAGATGTATTGTTGAATGGATAAAGCCAGTCAGTTCCCTGACTGGCTTGGTTTTTTATTTCTGTAAAGAAGAAACTACGTCGCCCCAGTTCGTCGCTGCATCATAGACGAAGTTTGACCAGATACCTGATTTTTCATACATCATTGAATTCAGGTGATCTGCCAGTATGCTACCAATACTGGATGGGGAGCCACTCAGCAAGTTGCTAAGCATATCCAGAGAGGTTTCCAGCGCCGTTTTGGCAATGGTAAGGGAGCCATCAAAGCCGACTTTCATCAGTCCAAGTGCGGATTGAATAGTGAAATCAACCAGGGCACAAGGCAGGTCAAAGAGGCCAGCACCCGAGATATTTTCCATTTCATATTGTGTTAATTCTTTCATTTTTTATTCCTGTGCTATTACTATTTATAATTACTTAGTTGCGGGCAAGCTGAGTACACCCTCGTAAATATTAACCAGGGCTTTGTTTTGATAATAGTGAATATTTAAATGAACCGGTAATTCATTATGAATAGTTAACGTGATGATAAATTCGTGCTTCTAATAAAAATTCCGAATAATTGCGTTTTTTATAATTGATTGATTTTATATTTTATGGATATGGGTTTACTACCAATCTTTTATCTCTCTTACTGAAAGTAATCGCTATGTGGCATTTTTAGAACGTAATTTTTAAATTTTATGCTGCGGGTATTATGAATTCACATAGTGATGTTAGATTGTTTTATGTGAATGGCCCTATACTGCTATCCATAAAAATAAGCTATCTATAATTCACCGTCGCTTTCTTCGTTCTAATATAGATAATCCCTCAGGCAGTTCATGTTTGTCCTTTACCTATTTCAAAAAAGTTGTTTTTGATGTTTATCACCAGGTCAGAACAGCTGCACGGTGATAATCCCAGAGACTGAGCGGCGCTGCTATCCTCCCGGTGCGTTTATTGCGAAGCATCTCATGCCGCTTTCTGCTTGTCTGCCTGGGCTCAGCCCTCTTATGGGGAGGTGAAGTGGGGATTTGAAACGTAGCGTTAGCTTAAAGAAGATGAGAGGGATAACGCTAAACCAACGCTTAAAGCGGCGAAGATAATTGGGAGGGGAGACCGTCACGCAAGCTTTCGCCAGTACGCAGCAGGGACATCATACCTGCCACGTACCATGTCCCTGGCTGCTTAACCACTTTACGCGGGAACGGTCTGAACTGCCCCCTGCTTAATCACCTGCTCAATCTCAAAGCGGTTAGTCACCTTACTGTCGATTTTGATATACACCGAACGTTCGTTGTTAACTACCAGTACCTCTTTAACTCCTGCTTGAGCCTGTAGCCGTTGCTGTAGCATTTCATCCGCCACCACGTCGGCAGGGATCTCGACCCGCAGGCTACTAACGTAAGGCGGTTCGCTCATGGTGCTGGCCACCAGTAACCACAGCATTGCCAGCAGGGCGCCAAGCAGGAAAACGGTTTGTGAATCAAAAAAGCCGTCTACCCAGCCGCCTAGCGAACCGCCAATCGCGACTCCAAGAAACTGGCTGGTAGAGTAAATCCCCATCGCTGTTCCTTTGTAGCCGGCAGGTGATTCTTTACTGATTAACGAAGGCAGTAACGCTTCGAGCAGGTTAAACGCGAGGAAAAATAGCTGAACGCCGGCAACCAGTTCCCAGAAATAGCCTCCCGCTCCCCAAAGTACGATCTCGGCGATCAGTAAAATGGCAACGCAGAGCAGAAAAACGCGCTTCATTTTGCGCTTTACTTCGGCGTAAATAATAAACGGCACCACGGCAACAAAAGAGACCAGCATGGTGACCAGATAGATTTTCCAGTGCTCAGCTGCGGGAAAACCGGCAGCTTCCAACTGACCCGGCAGGGCAACAAAGGTGGACATCAGCATAATATGCAGGCACATAATGCCGAAATTGAGCTTCAGTAGTTTTGGCTCGGCAAGCACTTTGCTAAAGCAGCCTTTCACCATACCGGATTCACGGTTAAGCACGTGATTATGGCTATTTGGCACAACCCACAGCGTAAGCAGAATCCCGAGCATCGCCAGAGCGGCAATCATCCAGAATAAGGCGTGCAGGCCTAACTGGTGGGTGATAATAGGTCCGAGGACCATGGCGATGGCGAAGGTAATACCAAAGCTGACGCCGATAAACGCCATGGCTTTAGTGCGATTCTGTTCGCGGGTTAAGTCGGAAAGCAGCGCCATTACCGCTGCGGCAATCGCTCCGGAGCCTTGCAGCGCGCGGCCAAGAATAATGCCCCAGATCGATTCGGAAAGCGCGGCGATAATGCTGCCGAGAACGAAGATTAACAAGCCGCCGACGATAAGCGGTTTACGGCCAATGCGATCGGAGAGGAGGCCAAAAGGAACCTGGAATATTGCCTGCGCCAGTCCATAGATGCCTATAGCCAGGCCAATAAGGGCTTCACTTGCGCCCTGGAGCGCCATGCCATAAGTGGTCAGAACCGGCAGGACCATAAACATGCCGAGCATGCGCAGAGAGAAAACGGTCCCCAGACCCCAGGTTGCGCGCAGTTCGCCTGGCGTCATTTTGTTATCGTTCATTACCACCTCAATCTAAAAACTGCGCCTAGTGTAGTGGGGGGAGCCAGAAGCGTAAATAGATGTTTGTTTAACAGATATTACTGCTGTGTTGCACGATGAGGTGAGGGCGGTAGACAAAAAGAAACCAGCGGAGCGGGCTCCGCCGGCTAGCGGAGATTATTGGCAGTTAAAATCAACCCATTGGCCGCCTGCATCGGCGGATTTGACGCATTGCTCAACCCAGTAGACCCCGTGGAGCCCGGCTTCGACGTCCGGATACCAGAAGTTATCCAGAAACGCCTGGTCACTGCGATCCATTGCATCGATAGCGATGGCGTAACGGCGGTAAAGGTTGGCCCATGCCTCAAACAGCCCTTCCGGGTGGCCGCCGCCGATGCGGTCGTCTGCCAGCGCCTGCGGACTTAAATAGGGCATTCCACGTTCCAGAACGCGCGCGGGTTCGCCCTGCACCTCATAGCTGAGCTGATTTGGGCGCTCATCCCACCACTCAAGGCTGGCTTTTTCGCCAATGACGCGGACTTTTTGTGAGTGCATAGCGCCGCTGTTGACTGCGCTGGTCCACAGTGAACCGACGGCGCCATTATTATATTCCATCAGCACGAAGGCGTTATCTTCCAGCGGCGCGCGCGATTTGACGAAGCTCTGACGTGCGCACATCAGCCGGGTGATATTCAGATTTGGCACCATGGTTTCCGCAATAAATAGCGGGTGAGTCGCCAGATCCCCCAGCACGTAGCTAGGGCCGGCATATTTGGGCGTTACCCGCCAGCGGGTAGATTCAGCCTGCAGTTCAACGGCTTCATTATGAAAACCGTGGGCAAACTGCATATTGATAATGCGGATCTCCCCGAGCATACCCTCCGCGATCATCTGCCGCGCCTGCTGAATCATCTGGTGCCCGGCGTAGCCGTAGGTAACGCCGATTATTTTGTTCTGCTTTTTGCTCAGCGCCAGCAGCTCGCGGGCCTCGGCGGCGGTAAAGCACAGCGGTTTTTCGCAGATAACGTGCAGCCCCGCTTCCAGCGCTGCTTTGGTGATCGCGAAATGGGTATTGTTCGGCGTAGTGACCGAAACGGCTTCAATGCCGTCAGGGCGTTTGGCTTCCTCTGCAAATAGCGTTTGATAGTCGGCGTAGCAGCGCTCGGGGGCGATTCCGAGCTGCTCGCCAAATTGACGGCCGCGTTCGGCATCAATATCGAGCGCGCCGGCCAGCAGGGTAAAGACATTGTCGCGCAGCGCTGCACAGCGGTGGCTGTAGCCAATCTGGCTGGTGCCGCCGCCGCCGACCATTCCCCAGCGCAGGGAGCGAGATAAGGGTTTCATGCCGTTTAACATGATGATGCACTCCTCTAAATAGAGACTTCGGATTTCAGATGTTCTTCTGGATAGCCCGCACCCGGAGAGCGCGGACCGGGTTTCGGGCTTTACATTTCTCCACGCGCCTCGCGCTCTTTCAGCTCTTGCATAATCTGTGGGTACTGTTTATCCAGCCGATAAAACAGCAGGGTGATGATGACCACAATCCACAGGAAGAACGAGCCGTAGAGATAAACGTTATTAATCATGTCGATAGCGCTTTGCGGTTGAACGCCGGATCCGCTGCTGGAACTGACGTAGCCCGAGAGGCTTAACAGGCCGGAGATAACCGCGGCGGCAATGCCTGCGCCGAGCTTCGTACCGACAGACCCCGCAGAGAAGATCATTCCCTCCTGGCGGACGCGCGTTTTCCACTGGCCGTATTCGACGGCGTCGCCGCAGAAGCCGAATAGCACGGCATTCAGCGGCGCGAAGCCGATACCGCGAATAATGGCGTTGGCCAGCGCCCAGTGGTAGTCGTCAGAATTAAACATAAACAGCACCTGGCCTATGGTCGCCAGCACAATGCCGCAAAGGGCCACATTGCGTTTACCGTATTTTCGAATGGGGACGGAACTCAGGAAGGTGAAAATAATGATGCAGGCGGTTTCGGCCACGAAAATGGAGCTGTAGAAAGTATCGTCGCCTAGCACGTAGCGGCAGTAGTAAGGTAGCGCGATACCAACCACGGTGTAATAAACGCTCTGGGCTGTCCAGAGGATCGCACTGGCCCAGAAGTACTGGTTACGGAAGAGGGCGTAAAGCTGCGTTTTTACCGCTACGTTTCCCTGCTTTTCACGCGCTTTGATAACCACTTTTTCTTCACATTTGTAGAAGCAAAACAGCAGTAACAACAGCGCCAGAAAAGCCCAGATGGCCATGGTTTTAATCCATGCTGCCTGATCGTCGCCGAAATATTTCACCAGCGGCAACGTACAAGCTACGGCGAGGATGCGGCCAAATGGCGACATCGACATGCGGGTGATGCTAAGCATATCCCTTTCCCAGGAGGTCCGGGTCATCATCGCGGAGAGGCTGCCATAGGGGAGATTGATCGCGGTGTAGCACACGGTGGTACAGAAGTTATAGGCTACCAGCAGGTAGAGAAACTGCAGCGTTCCGGTGGTTTGGGGCACGGTAAACAGCAGAATCGCCGATACGGCGTAGGGGACGCTCATCCACAGCAGCCAGGGGCGTGATTTTCCCCAGCGAGAGTTTGTGCGCTCAACCATCAGACCCATAATGACATCGGAAACACCGTCAAACAGACGTGAGATCAGCATTACCAGACCGACCGTGGCGATACTAATGCCGACATAATCCGTATAGAAAAGCGTTAAAACTGTGCCGATCATGCCGAAAACGACGTTACAGGCGGTATCGCCTCCACCATAGGCTATTCGGGTTGTCCAGGTTAACTTATCGCCGCGTGATGCTACGGGAGAAATAAGGATCTGCTGTTCACTCATGGTCTATTCCTTTGTCGGGGGGACAAGTAAGGACCTCAGCGCCAGTTCCACCGGCACTACCTTATCCTGATGTCAGCCAGAACATAAGGAAATGTTTGTTTCGTTTCAATGGTTATATGAAATTTAACTTCTGTATATGAGAGGCGGATCGAAAAATAGAAAAGATTGTGCGTCCGATGTGGCTCGGGGAATCATCAAGTCATTCTGATTAATAAGGTTATTTGCTGCCTTTTTTGACGCTCATTGATTCATCTTGTATATGCCATTTGTGATTTTGAGTGCTGATTTTGTGAAGTGAATCGATAAGGCATCAGGTTTTTATTTTTCATTATTAATGTAAATTGAAATTAATTTTTCTTTTTTTGTGGTCGGGCATGCTGCAGCATGCCCGACTGATTAACGCATTTAACCGGTATTGCCGAACGCGGCGGTGGAGGAGGTGGATTTTGGCGCCGAATCAGCCGCGAAAATTCCTTTGGCCGCGAGCCCGGCGACGGTGATCGCGGCGGGGATGCCAAGGATCAGAAAAACGCTTTCGAAGCTAATATTCAGCGCCAGCATCTCAGCTCCGGCAAAAGCGCTGAGGATGGCGCCCATGCGGCCCACGCCGTGCATCCAGCTGGAACCTGTAGCCCGCGCTTCGGTAGGATAGTAGCGGGCGGAAAGCGCATTCATACCGGTATTGGCGCCGTTTAAACAGGCTCCGCTGATAAACGCCAGCAGGCAGATGAGCGCAAAGCTTGCCGCTGCATATCCCATTGCCATCGTAAACAGGCCGCCAACGGCGTAAATCATTCCGAGCGCCCGATGCGGATTAATCCGGTCCATCAACCAGCCCGCAAACAGCGAGCCAATGGTTCCTCCCGCCTGGTACATTGCGGTCATCACCGCCGCCTGGCCAACCGTTAATCCCACCTCTTTCACCAGCGTCGGTAACCAGCTACCGAGAAGATAGACCAGAAAGAGCCCCATAAAATAGACCAGCCAGAGCATCATCGAACCGAAGCGATACTGGCGGGAGAGAACGATACGCATCGCATTTGCCTGCACGGGCTGGGCTGGGAGAGTGAACTCGGCATCATCGGCGATTTGGCCCGGATAGAGGCGCTGCAAAATCAGCCGAATACGTCGGGCTGGCGCGCGCTTAACCACCAGAAAACGCACCGATTCCGGTAACAGCCAGATCAGGAGCGGCGCGAACAGCAGCGGGAGGATGCCGCCGAGCAGCATCAGCGAGTGCCAGCCAAACTTCGGGATTAGCCATGAGGCGGAGAATCCTCCCGCCGCGGCGCCAAAGGTGAAGCCGCAAAAAATAATCGTAATCAGAAACGAGCGCTGACGCTCAGGCGCATACTCCGACACCAGAGTGCCGATATTCGGCATGGCGGCGCCTAATCCGAGCCCGGTCAGAAAACGAAAAAGCACCATCTGTTCGATGTTTTGCGAAAGGGCGGTGGCAATGGTCCAGAAGCCGAAGAAGAAGACGCTATTGATGATGATTTTTTTCCGCCCCAGCCAGTCGGCGAGCGGCCCGGAGAATATAGCGCCCAGCGCAAGGCCTATCAGCGCGGCGCTGATGACAAAACCGAGTTCATGGTTGCTTACTCCCCATTCCTGCTTCAGCGTCGGGGCGATAAATCCCATGATGGCGATATCAAAGCCGTCCAGCGCAATCACGCAGAAGCCTAAAAACACCACCAGTTTTTGAAAGCGGCTGAGCGGATTGGCGTTGATTAACTCCCTGACGTCCAGGCGTTGAGTCTGTGTCATGGGATGCTCCTTATGCGCAAGGGCGCAGGTAGGACTGCGCGGCGTTAAACAGCAACTGAGCGCGAGTGAGTGCCGGCAGCGCGCCGCGTTCGCCGCTTAGCGGAACCTCGATAGAAACCGGCAGCGTCGCCGGAAGCGCCGCCATCAGTCCATGCAGATCGAGCCCGCCTTCGCCGGGCACCTTACGCGCGGCGCGGGCCTGGTAAATCAGCTCCTGTTCATCTGCTGGGATCTGCGGCGAGGCATCGCAAAGCTGCATATAGTTGAGGCAGTTTTTCGGCAGCGCGGCGAGCGTAGACAGCGACTCGCCTGAGCGCCAGAAATGAATCGCGTCGATCAAAATACCGATATCCTGGCGGCCGCTGGCGGCGATAAGCGCCTGGGCTTCGGCGATGGTGCGCAGCTGTGTCCAGGGCATGGGCTCCAGGTTCATGGTTAAACCATACTCCTGGCCAGCTTCGGCAAGCCGGGCCAGATTTTCCGCGCTGCGAGCGCGGTTGTCATCATTTCCGGCGACTAAAACCTGTCTGGCGCCCAGACGCGCGGCGGTATGGAGAAAGAGCTGCAAACGAGCGTCCAGCGAAAAATCTGGCGTCAGGCGGACTATCTCAACGTCCGAGACGCGAATACCGGTTTCTATCAGCGCTGCCAGGGTATCGCGGACAGCGGCAGTATCGCCCAGCATGCCATAGTCAGGGTCGGTCGCCGTGGCGGGAAGCAGGCGCAGGCCGACGTGAGTAAATCCGGTTTGGGCCGCGATCCGCACCTGTTGCGGTGGCGGGACGTCGAGTAGGGTAAGCGCGGCGAGTGACAGGGTTCGCATGTTCATAAAGGACTCCAGTACAGTTGCAGGTGATTGTTGTTATGCGTATTGCCGTCCCTGGTAAAATGCTTTACTGCGTTGCTTTATTAATGTTTTCTGCCAGTTTTTTACCGACCATGTAGCCAAAGGTCATGGCCGGACCAAGCGTGATACCGCCGCTGGGATAGAATCCCCGCATCACGCTCGACATATCGTTGCCGATGGCGTAAAGGCCCTGAATCGGCTGCTGCTGCGCGTTGAGAACCCGCGCATTCTCATCGGTAATTAAACCGCTGAAGGAGCCCAGCGAACCGGGCAGAATGCGTACCGCATAAAAAGGCGCGCGGCTGAGTTTCCCAAGCGTAGGGTGAGGGGAACGGCTGGCGTCCCCCTGCGCGCGGTTGTATGCCGACGCGCCGCGCTGATAATCCTTATCCTCTCCCTGGTCTACAAAACCGTTAAAACGGGCGATCGTTTCCGCCAGCTGCTGCGAATCGATAGCGCATGCTTTCGCCAGCGCTTCCAGCGTCTCGCCGACGTACAGATAGCCGGTGCGTCGCCAGGACTCCGGGGCAAAAGGAAAAGGGCGGGCATGGCCTAACCCATAGCGCCGAAGCGCACGGCTATCGCCAATCAGCCACGCCTGTGGCGCTTCGCCAGGCGGCGTGGCCTCCAGCAGCGCGGCGATAAAATCGTGGTAGGAATCAGCCTCATTGGTAAAGCGTTTACCGTTGGGCAGTACGGCAATAAAGCCGGGCTTGGCGCGTTCAACCAGATGTGGGAAGACCAGCTGCAGACCGCTGGCCTGCGTCACGCGCGAAACGGGCGCCCAGGCCATCGCATGCCTGAGCGTGGTATCAAACTGGCCGCCGACCGTTTCGCCAAGGCGGATGCCCTCCCCCTGATTACCCGGAGGCGCGGCGGAGAAGTGGCCATAGCCGCTGGCGGCGTGCGGCACGTTTTCGGCCAGGCGCTGTCTGTCGTGAGGAAAGCCGCCGCAGGCGAGGATCACCGCACCGGCCCGAACCTCTATCCGGCCGTCGTCGCTGCGTAATATCGCGCCCTTTACTCCGTTTCCGGATGCGAGCAGCCGTTCAACCGGCGCATTAAGCTGAAAAGTCACTCCTGCATCCAGCGCCGAGCGCAGCAGCCGGGCAACCAAAGCGTTGCCGTTAACCAGATGCTGTCCGCGTCCGGCGCGCAGTCGCTGCCAGCCGTGGCGCAGCAGGCGACGGCTGGCATACAGCGCCGATCGCGGCGAGCGAGTGGCGTTGAAAAAGTGTGCCATATCCGTGCCGCCGGCAATGCCCATCCCCGCGAGGCTGATAGTCTCCAGAGGCGGGCGCAGGCGATGCAGCCAGTCGCCGAGCAGCCGCCCATCGAAAGGCTGCGCCGTGACCGAGCGCCCTCCGGCGGCCGATCCCGGCGAATGATGAAAATCGGGCATTTTGCTGCCGGAAAGAAACTGCACGGCAGTATGGCGGCGGAAAAAGTCAATCATCTCCGGTCCGTGCCGTAAGTAGGCAAGCAGGCGCGCATCGGCCGGTTCACCGTTCATTTCATGCTGCAAATAAACCAGCGGTGCGTTGGGCTCTTCCTTAATCCCCTCTTCACGCGCCAGCGGATTATGCGGGATCCACAGCCAGCCGCCGGACCAGGCGCTGGTGCCGCCAATCACCGACTCTTTCTCCGCAACCAGCACGCTGGCGCCGCCAATGGCGGCAGTGACGGCGGCGGAGAGCCCCGCCGCGCCGGAGCCGACCACCAGAACATCCACGTTCATCTGCCCGCTCATAACCGACTCCTTATTGCAGCGGTGAAAAATCAGTAGGGCGCAGAAGAACCGACTCCAGGCGCTCAACGGCGGCCAGTTCGCGGTTCTTGCGTGAAAACGTCAGCCAGCGTTCGTCCTGCGCCATGCGCGCCCGACGCACCAGGCGATCGTCCAGGCTTTCATAGGCCCAGATATGCACCACTTGATTAACCACCCCAATTTCAGTAAAGAAAAAGCCGATGAGTTTGCCGAGATGTTCGGTTTGTACGGCGTAAGCATCGCTTTTATATAACGCCAGCCAGTCGGCCATTTTCAGCGGATTAATGGTGTAGGTACGTTTTTCATAGATCATAATTTTCTCCTGTTGAGAGTGCGTGTTGTTGCGCCATATGGCTGGCTGAGAGATAGCCGAAGGTGAGCGCCGGGCCGAGAGTAATGCCTGGACCGGGATAGGTGCCTGCCATAATCGAATCCATATCGTTACCGACGGCATAGAGCCCTTTAATGGGGCGCCCCTGCTGGTTAATGACCTGAGCATTGGCGGTAGTGACCAGGCCGCGCGAGGTGCCGAGATCGCCGGTATAGAGGGTAATGGCGTAAAACGGCGGGCTGGTCAGCGGAGCGTTACAGGCGTTTGGCCGATGGCCGGGATCGCCCATCGCGCGGTTATAGCTGTTGCCGCCTTTGGCGAACTCCGGGTCGTGGCCTTGGGCGGCATCGCGGTTATAGCGTGCCACCGTTTCTGCCAACGTCTGCGGGTCCAGCCCGAGCTGTTGCGCCAGTTCCGCCAGCGTTTCGGCCTGGTGCAGATAGCCCGCCTTCACCAGCGCGTCGTTATTCACCGGAGCAGGGCGCGCAAGGCCCAGGCCATAGCGCTTCATGGCCAGAGCATCACAAATCAGGAAGCAGGGGGCGTTTTCTGCCCGGCTTTGCATGGCGCTGGCGAAATGGTGATAAGAATTTGATTCATTCACGAAGCGAACCGCTCGCTGGTTAACGGCAATGACGCCGGGTTTCGCGCGGTCGGTGACCAGGTGAGGGAAGCGCTCTTGCGTGCCGTCGGGACGCCGTAAAACCGAGACCGGCGCCCAGAAAAAGTTAGACGGCAGATCGGCGCCTTCGCGGGCATTGACCGCGGCGGCAAGGCGCAGCGCGGCGCCGTCGTTGGCGGCGGGCGACATGGTGTAGTGCTCGCGAGTAGCAGGGCGATAGCGTTCAGCCAGTTTGCCTGCGGCAAAACCTCCCGCCGCCAGCACCACGCCGCAGCGGGCTTTGAGGAGCTGTGGCTGCCCATCGTTCTCGATTTCCACGCCGGTTATTTCGCCATTGCGTTCGCTTAGCGAAAGCACATTCACGTTGAGCCTGAGCTGCATTCCTTTGCGAAAGGCGAGCGTCGCCATGCGCGCTATCAGCGCGTTACCCATCGCCAGCCGTGTTCCTCGAGGGTATTTGAGCCGATCGCGGCCGTAGCGCAGCAGCAGCTTGCCGCAGTGGGTGATAGAGCGCAGGGAGCGGCGCAGATCGAGAAAGTGCTGGATATCGACCCGATTAACCATCATTCCGCCAAATAGCAGCATCCCCGGCGGAGGAGAACGGAGATCGCGGAAATATTCGCCTAGCTTGCGCCCGTCAAACTCCACCACCTCCAGCGCCCGGCCGACGTCGACGGCACCGGGTTCATCCGGGTAATAATCCGGAGAAAGCGGACGCAGGCTATATTTCACCGCCCCCTCTTTTTCAAGAAACGCCAGCGCTTCGCGTCCCGAAGAGATAAAAGCTTCGATCAGATCCTGACGATAGTTGGGCTCGCCGATGATGGTCCGCAGATAGGTTTTGATTGCCTGCTGACTATCGTCTGTAGTCATTGTTCGCGCCTGATCGCTATCGTGGATCCATACCGCGCCGCCGGAAATGGCGGAGGTGCCGCCAAACTGCGGTGCTTTTTCCAGCATCAGCACCGACAGTCCTTTACAGCAGGCGGTCACCGCCGCGGCAAAGCCTGCTGCGCCGCTGCCGATAACGATGACATCCCAGCTTTTCATGCTGCCGCTCCTTGTTCCTGCGGAATGGCGCCAATGAACTGCCCCATGAGTTTCATCTGCGCCAGCGCCATCTCCGGCCCGGTCTGGATAGTGCAGCCGCGATCGCGGGCGAAGGCCAGAAGCGGGGTGACGATCGGCGCGGTTACCACGTCAGCGACATGCGTTGCTGCGGGAAGGGTTTCCAGCAGCGCCTGCGGCAGCGGTAAAGAAGCGAAACCGGTCATTCCCGCCGGAGAGCCATTCACCACTAAATCCAGACCAGTAAGGGTAGCGGGCAGGTCGCTGAGCTGAACGTGGGGAAAATGGGCTGCCAGTCGGTTATGCAGTTGCTGAAGGGTAGCGGGATTCTGGTCATGCAGGGCCAGCTGAAGGATGCCCGCTTCGCATAATCCCCAGGCAATTGCGCTGCCGACGCCGCCGCAGCCGGAGAGCAGCGCCTTTTTACCCGCGGCATTAAATCCATGCGCCTCTGCGGCAAGCTGGAAGCCGACGCCATCCAGCATATCGCCTTGCAAACGGCCATCGGCCAGCTTACGGATGACATTGACGGCATTCAGGTGTCGGGCTCGCGGCGTTAACTCATCAACCAGGGCAGCGGCACGCTGTTTATGCGGAACGGTAACCAGCACGCCGCTCATGTTGTGCCAGCCGCGTAGCGTATTGAGATAATCAGCAACGGCATGCGGAGCGATATCCACCGGGATCATGACGCTATCCATCTGTCGTTCGGCAAAGTAGCGGTTGAAGTTCTCCGGCGATTTAACCTGGGTAATCGGGTGGCCGATAACGGCGACGACCTGAGTGAATCCACTGACCATTTCCAACCTCATTTTGTTAAATGAATGTTGTGAAAGTATTTCAGCGGAAGCTGAGAGCGACAACGCAGAATTCGGCCATACTGGTTGTTAATCGCACCACCACTGCGATAATCGCGCTAAACTGATCATATTGTTGCGAAAGTGTGAACAGCTATGCAAAACCAGATTCATTCCCGCGATCTAATCGTCGGCCTGCAAAAGGGGCTGGCGCTGATCCAGCTATTTTCGAAAGAGTTTCCGCGTCTCACGGTGCCGCAGGCGGCGAAAATGAGCGGTCTGACGCCTAGCGCCGCACGCCGTTTTTTCCTCACGCTGCTGCATGAGCGCTATCTGCAGACCGACGGACGTCACTACTGGCTGACGCCCAAAGCGTTAAGGCTGGGGCAGGCGTATGTGGATTCGGCGCAGTTTCCGCGGATGGTGCGACCGATCGTGGAGTACATCGCCAGCCGAACGGAAGAGCATGCTTCGGTAGGTGTGATTGATGACGATGAGCTGGTTTATATCGCCCGCAGCAAGCATACGCCGTTTAACTCGACTTCAGTGCGTCTGGGAGAAAGGGTGCCGATTTACTGTACCGCCGGAGGGCGGCTCTGGCTGGCTTCGCTGGCGGAAGATGAATGTGAAACCGTTTTGCAGCGGATCCGCCGCGAACAGCGCACGCCCTATACGGTAACGGACGTAGCGGCTTTAATGGAAAAGATCGCTCAGGTGCGTCGGCAGGGCTATGCCGCGATTGAGCAGGAGTTTGAAATTGGCATGCTGGTGCTGGCGGTGCCGCTGTCCGACAGGGAAGGGCTCTACTGGGGGGCGCTGAGCTTAACCAGCCATCAGTCGAGAACGTCGCTGGAGGCGCTGTGTCGCGATCATCTGGATTTACTCTATAGCGCCCAGGCGATGCTGGTGGGCTAACCCGCGTCGCAGCGCGGAGTAGAAATGGGCAGGCTGATAGCCTGCCCGCATAATTACGCTTTCGCGACGTCGATAAAGCTGTTCCAGTCGGAACCTGCGTTGTTAACGAAGGTTGACCAGCTGTTAGAGGCCGTATTAACGAAGCCATTCCAGTTATCCAGACCTGCGGAGACAAAAGCGTTCCAGTCCACTTGACCGCTGAGGAATTTGCCAAACTGTACCGTGCTATCGATCACGAAGTTAGCGAAGGCTGCGCCGGAGGTCGCGACAAAAGAGCTGAAACCAACTCCCGAGTTGACCACGAAATTGGTAAAGCTCGTGGCAGCATCGACGAGGTTGAAACCACCGGAAACGCATTCCATTTCGCAAATATTTAATTCTTTCATTTTTTATTCCCTTATTGGACATATTGTAAATTGCGAGCTACTTGCTCGAGCGAAAGGCTAACACCATGGGAAAGAGAGAAACCAGATGCCAGGCTGAGGGATATGCTTATTTTTCTATCAATTTTTAATGAATCTAATACATATGATGTACATCATTCACCTGTTAGAAAATGAAGCGAATGGCCAGTTTCTTTAAATAATGTGAATTAGAAGGAAGGGTAGATAAAAAAAACAGCCCCCGATCTTACGAACGGAGGCTGTAGAACGATAGCTGACCTGCGAGTTATCTCGCCATTGCCAGCAGGCTATGTGAATCCGGCACCATAAAGTCAACGGACATCATCACCGACAGCGCGGTAATGGCGACAATCGAAAAGACGAACAGCTTACGCGCCCAGACTTTATCATCCGCCACTTTATAGCCGCGCAGCGCCATACCGAGCCACCAGACGCTCACGGCCGCAGCGACAACCAGATATTTATATCCGGCGTAGCCGCCCAGAGAGAGCATCAGCGTAGCCACGGTGAAGGCGATGATGTAAACGGTAATATGATTTTTGGCGACTGAAATGCCTTTCACCACCGGCAGAACCGGAATATTCGCTGCCTGATAATCCTTAAAGCGGAAGATCGCGATAGCGTAGGAGTGGGGCATCTGCCACAGGCTGAAAATCGCCAGCAGAATCGCGGCACCGCTGTCAAAATCACCGGTAACCGCGCAGTAGCCAATCACCGGCGGCGCAGCGCCGGAGAGAGAACCAATCAACGTGCCGTAGACGGAGTGGCGCTTCATGTACAGGCTGTAAACGCCGACATAAACCACGAACCCCATCACCCCCAGCCAGCAGGCCAGGGGATTAGCGCCAAACCACAGGAGCATGAAGCCAGCAATACCCAGCACGGTGGCGTATACCAGCGAAGCTTCTGGCGAGATCAGCCCTTTGACCAGCACCCGGTTTTTCGTCCGTTCCATCTTACGATCGATATCACGGTCGATATAGTTGTTGAAAACACAACCCGAGGCGACCACCAGGGATACTCCGAGGAGCGTCCAGAGAAATAGCGGATAGTCGATGTGGCCTTTGGAGGCCAGCAGGAAACCGCCAATCACGGAGATCAGGTTGCCAAAAATGATGCCTGGTTTCGTTACTTGCAGGTATTGCTTAAACATACTCGCCGCTCTTAGTGCATCATCATGTTGTAGTTCAGGTTCCACATAATCCAGATGGAGCCAACGACTACGATAGCAATGATGATTACGGTGAAGATAAATGCGGTCAGGTTCCAACCTTCGTCCGATTTACTGTTCATATGCAGGAAGTACACGAGGTGTACCACAATCTGCACAACTGCAGTAACCAGGATGGTTCCCAGAATTGCCGCATGCGATGCGGAGCCACTCATCACCATTGCAAACGGGATAACCGTCAGAATGATCGACAGAATAAATCCTGTCATGTAGCTCTTCACGCTGCCGTGAGAAGCGCCGCTATGATCGGTAGAATGACTCATTACATCGCCCCCATCAGATAAACAACAGAGAACACGCAGATCCACACGACGTCCAGGAAGTGCCAGAACAGGCTCAGGCACATAATACGGGTGCGGTTAGTGCTGGTCAGCCCACGACGGGAAACCTGAACCATCAGCACCGCCATCCAGATCAGACCTGAAGTCACGTGCAGACCGTGGGTGCCGACCAGCGCGAAGAACGCTGACAGGAAGCCGCTGCGATCCGGACCCATACCTTCAACAATCAGATGATGGAATTCATAGAGCTCCATCGCGATGAATCCTGCCCCGAAGAGGAAGGTCAGCGCGAGCCAGGAAACGACCTGGCTCTTGTTGTTTTTGTACATGGCGATAGCCGCCATGCCGTAGGTGATGGAGCTGAACAGCAGCAGCGCGGTTTCAACCAGAACGAACGGCAGTTCAAAAATATCTTTACCGGTCGGACCGCCCGCCGTGCCGTTCACCAGAACGGCATAGGTAGCGAACAGAGTGGCGAAGATAATGCAGTCGCTCATCAGGTAGATCCAGAAACCGAATACCTTCATCGGTCCTGTATCATGGTGCCCGTGTTCGTGCGCGTGGGCGTTATGCGCAAGAGTATCAGTTGCCATTTTTCAGCCCTGCTTTGTTAATCTCATCGAA
This sequence comes from Klebsiella sp. HMSC09D12, assembly GCF_001808475.1. Lineage (NCBI taxonomy): Bacteria > Pseudomonadati > Pseudomonadota > Gammaproteobacteria > Enterobacterales > Enterobacteriaceae > Klebsiella > Klebsiella sp. HMSC09D12. Next base: position 19,951 of record NZ_KV793408.1, read on the forward strand.
ATGCTGATTTTCCAGTTTTTCGACTACTGCAACCGGCACGTAGTAATCCACGTCCTCGTCAAAGCTCTTAATGATCCAGGTCGCCAGGATGCCGACGAAGCTTGCAATCGCCAGCCACCAGATATGCCAGATCATTGCGAAACCAAACAACGTTGCGAAAGCTGCAATGACAATGCCCGCGCCGCTGTTTTTCGGCATATGAATCTCTTCATAGCCAGCCGGTTTCTTATACGCTTCGCCTTTTTCTTTCATTTCCCAGAACGCGTCACGCTCGTGAACGACAGGAACGATAGCGAAGTTGTAGAACGGCGGAGGAGAAGAGGTTGCCCACTCCAGCGTACGGCCGCCCCATGGGTCACCGGTGAGGTCGCGGTTCTGCTCGCGATCGCGGATAGACACGTAGAACTGAATCAGCTGGCAGAGGATACCGCAGGCGATCAGCGCCGCACCGCAGGCTGCAACAACCAGCATCGGATGGAACTGCGGGTCAATCTGCTGGCTCAGGCGACGGGTCATACCCATGAAGCCCAGCACGTACAGCGGCATAAACGCCACGAAGAAACCGATGATCCAGAACCAGAAAGCGCGTTTGCCCCAGGTTTCGTTCAGCGTGAAGCCAAAGGCTTTCGGCCACCAGTAGGTCAGACCTGCGAAGCAACCGAACACCACGCCACCGATGATGACGTTATGGAAGTGCGCGATCAGGAACAGGCTGTTGTGCAGCACGAAGTCTGCGCCCGGTACCGCCAGCAGAACGCCGGTCATACCGCCTACGGAGAAGGTCACGATAAAGCCAATCGTCCACAGCATTGCTGAGTTGAAGACGATGCGGCCCTGGTACATGGTGAACAGCCAGTTGAAGATCTTAACCCCGGTCGGGATAGCGATGATCATGGTCGTAATACCGAAGAAGGCGTTTACGTTCGCGCCCGCACCCATAGTAAAGAAGTGGTGCAGCCAAACGATGAACGACAGAACGGTAATACATACTGTTGCCCATACCAGCGAGGTGTAGCCAAACAGACGCTTACGCGAGAAGGTTGCGGCGATTTCGGAGAAGACGCCGAATACTGGCAGAACCAGAATGTACACTTCCGGGTGACCCCAGGCCCAAATCAGGTTGATGTACATCATCATGTTGCCACCCATATCGTTGGTAAAGAAATGGGTGCCCAGGTAGCGGTCCAGGGTCAGCAGCGCGACGGTGACGGTCAGAATTGGGAAAGAGGCGATAATCAGGATGTTGGCGCACAGAGATGCCCAGCTAAATACCGGCATCTTGAACATGGTCATGCCAGGGGCACGCATCTTGATAATCGTAACAAAGAAGTTAATACCAGTTAACGTTGTACCAATACCGGATAGCTGGAGAGCCCAGATCCAGTAATCGACCCCGACGCCTGGACTGTACTCAATTCCCGATAGCGGCGGATAGGCCAGCCAACCGGTCTGCGCGAATTCACCGACGCCCAGAGAAAGGTTAACCAGAATCACGCCCACAACGGTGAACCAGAAGCTCAGGTTGTTAAGGAATGGGAAGGCAACGTCGCGCGCACCGAGCTGAAGCGGAACCACCAGGTTCATCAGACCGATAACAAACGGCATCGCTACGAAGAAGATCATGATAACGCCGTGGGCGGTAAAGATCTGATCGTAGTGATGAGGCGGCAGGAAGCCTGCTTCCCCGGCCGAGGCCAGCACCTGCTGGCTACGCATCATAACGGCGTCAGCAAAGCCACGCAGCAACATGACGATTGCTACGATAACGTACATGATACCGAGACGTTTGTGGTCAACCGAAGTCAGCCACTCGTTCCAAAGGTAGGACCACTTACCGAAGTAAGTGATGGCAGCCAGAAGCGCCAGCCCCCCAATGATAATTGCAGCCACCGTAACCACAATAATGGGTTCATGGTAGGGCACTGCATCCAGTGTAAGTTTTCCGAACATCGTTTTCTTCCTCGGCCCCTTAGTGAGCGGTTTCCGCGTGGCTCATGTCCATGCCTTCCATTCCTTCGTGCGCTGCACGCTCGCCCTCGGGTTGGGTCATATCCATGCTCTTACCGTGAGACATAAATTTGTTCACCACATCTTTAAACAAATCAGGTTTCACGTTAGAGAAGTATTCCACTTTGTTGTATTCGCTAGGCGCAGCCAGTTTGTCGAACGTTTCCATGGAGTCCATAGCGTTCGCAGACTGTTTGGCTTTCGCTACCCACTGATCGAAGGTTGCACGATCCGGCGTGGCGATAGCTTTGAACTTCATTCCTGAGAAGCCCGGGCCGCTATAGCTGGCGGAGATACCGTCGTAAGTACCAGGTTCGTTCGCGATGAGGTGCAGCTGAGTTTGCATCCCGGCCATTGCGTAAATCTGGCTACCTAAACGTGGGATAAAGAACGAGTTCATCACGGAGTTGGAGGTCACTTTGAAGTGTACCGGTACGTTCGCCGGGAAGGCGATTTCGTTGACGGTAGCAATGCCTTGTTCCGGATAGATGAAGAACCATTTCCAGTCCATCGAAACGACTTCGATGGTGATAGGTTTTTCATCGTGAGCAAGCGGTTTGCTCGGCTCTAATGCGTGAGTTGTTTTCCAGGTCAGAACGGCCAGGAACAGGATGATCAGAATAGGAACCGTCCAGACCACAGCTTCAACTTTGTTGGAGTGTGACCAGTTCGGGCTATACTTCGCATCTTTATTGCTCGCACGATACTTCCAGGCAAATCCTACTGCCATCAAGACGGCTGGAATAACGACGATCATCATCAGGCCAAAGGCCGTCAGAATCAGAGAGCGTTGCTCCAGTCCAATCTGTCCTTTTGGGTCGAGGAGTGCAGAATCACAACCACTGAGTAATACAGTGCCTGCGATTAATGACATCCATCCCAAACTTTTATTGTATTTCCTAAGTCTCATTGAACGACCTCAATTCCACGGAATCTGGTGGCGCTTAAAGTGTACGGGCATTTTACGGGAAGGTTGCATTACTGTAAACATAGTTGGAGCTGTGTCTGTTCTATGTTAGCGGCTTCTGCTTGCCTTGTCACATATGTTACGGAGTGTGACATTATAGCTTGCAAACCTTGATTTACGCGGGATTGATAACGAAAGGGATAAGAATGAAAGGGTTTATAAGAGAATGAGCATAACCACCTGCAAAACAACACAAATAATTAACAATTAATTATCAAATTAAAGACATCATAAAAGCCGAAAATAAAACCAGCTGAGCTGAATCGGTTAAATTATTTATAGATTCGCATAAAAATTGTCAATAATTTCCAGAAATCTAAAACGCACAAAACAACAAATCAGGTACATTGAATATAGAATCGTTAATAAGACGTTATAATTACGTTTAGTAATTACAACGTCCATTTACGTTCTTGCGCTGATTTAAATCAACTCGGTTTTGCGCAATGCGAGGTAGTCAAGGAACGCGCCGAGCAAAATACCCGCAACGGCGGTAAGAACGGCAACCTCAAGCAGGCCCGCGAGGAAGGAAAAGGTGGTGTAATCCAGCGCGTTGAGGACCAGCAGCAGTAGCCATATCGCCAGTATCAGGCAGCCAATCGCCAGAATAACTAATGCCAGCCCGTAGGCCTGAGGAAAAAGCGTGCGCGGCATAAAGCTCTCCGAACGTTGAGTATGTTCAAGCGTACGGCGACAAATTAACAGCAGCAAAATCCCCGGAACCGCAGCAACAACGGAAAAGAGATAGAAAGCAGGCCATCCGTGAGCTTCGACAAACCAGCCGGCGATAGGCCCCACATATACGCGCCCAACGGCGGAGAGCGCTGAGAGCAAAGCGAACTGGGTGGCTGAAAATGACTTATTGCACAGCGTCATCAGCAGCGCAACGAATGCCGCCGTGCCCATTCCGCCGCACAGGTTTTCGAAAAACACCGCCGTCGCCATGGAGAAAAGGTGTTTATCGGTAATTGAGAGCAGCCAATACCCGGCGTTGGATACCCCCTGCAGCAGGCCGAAAATCAGCAGCGCGCGGAAAAGCGTCAGGCGCTGCATAAGCACGCCGCCATAAAGCGCACCGACAATCGTGGCGAACAGGCCGAGCGTTTTATTGACCATGCCCACTTCGCCCGCATCAAAACCGACGCCGCGAATCAGGAAGGTGGTGGTCAGACTCATGGCAAACGCGTCGCCAAGCTTATAAAGGACGATAAGCAAGAGAATAAGCCAGGCATTATTGCGGCCGAAGAAGTCGCGCAGCGGTGCGGCGACGGCCTGCTCCAGCGTCTTCGGCACCGGAATGACGTCGCTGGGTTCCGGGGCCAGCAGAGTAGCTATAATGCAGGGGATTAGCAGGGCGGCCATCAGCCAGTACATTCCCTGCCATCCCAGCCAGCGATCGGCCAGCCATAGCGCCAACCCGCCGGAAACCAGCATCCCCAGACGATAGCCCAGCACGCTGATTGCCGCCCCGGTGCCTCGCTCTTCAGCGGCCAGCACGTCGGTCTTCCACGCGTCAAACACGATATCCTGCGAGGCGGAGCAAAAGGCGATAACGACCGCCAGCGCCGCCATCCAGCGTAGTTGCGTGGAAGGTTCAAGGAATCCCATCGCCGCAATGGCAATAAGTAGCAGGATCTGAGTCGCCAGCAGCCAGCCGCGTCGACGACCAAGAAACGGCGGCGTATAGCGGTCCATTACCGGCGACCAGAGGAATTTAAAGACGTAGGCCTGCCCGACGAGCGAGAAAAAACCGATGGTTTTGAGATCGATGTTTTCAACGGTCATCCACGCCTGTAGCGTGCCGGAGGTCAGGGCTAGCGGTAATCCAGAGGCGAAACCGAGAATCAGCAGGATAGCTGATTTTGGCTGCGTGAAAATGCGTAAATAATGATTGGACATAGCATATCGTGCAGACCCGACGCGAGGCCGGGTCTGCAACTCAAATTAACGCGCGTTTTGCTTGATGAAATCGTGAATGCTGGTGTCCTGCGCCATGTCGGCGATGGTGTCGGTCATGACGCTATTAACCGCATCGGCAATATTTTTGTTCGAGGCCTGGAAGGCGCCTTCAACAGAGTAGCTGGCACGGTAGTTTTTCGTCATCTTATTGCCGTTGGCGGCGGTCGCGATAATCGCAATATCCGCTTTGGTCGCAATGTTGTAGCGTACGTTGCCTTGAGAAACGTCGGCGTACAGTTTGTTGACGATGATTTGCAGGTCAACCGCGCCGTTTGGACCAATCATGTAGCCACGCGAGGTCATCTGCTTCTCGAGCACTTCCTGCAGCAAGAAACGCAGATCGCGGGAGGCGGTTAGCGTAACCTGCTGATTATCACGGGTGACTTTCGCCAGCGCCTGATCCGGACGCTGATCGGCGCCGTTAATGCTGACGGTCACGCCCATCAGGCTCGGATCCTGCTGCGGCAGCGTGATTTTCGGCGATACCTCAATAGTGGTCGGCGGAGTGGCGCATCCGGCCAGCATAAACAGCGCGACCAAAGGAAAGAGAATTTTCTTAAACATGTTCAGGGTCTCAACGCATGGTGGAGTGGTAATGAGGAAAATTCCCGCCATCATAACATCGCCAACGGCAAGGGGAAGTGGCAACGCATGTAAATTCATCGTCTTGTGCGTTTTCTGGCCTTGCCATATCGGTTATCGCCATCCGGACGGGGCTTCAGCGAGACAGAATCAGTAAACCTGATACTTTTGCCGCAAAATATCAGAGGAATGCTAATTTTTTGTTGTTTTCGCCCAATGGAAGCGGTAAAAGCGGCTAACATTTAAAGGGAATGGCGGCAATACAGCGTTGTCGGAGGAGAAAATTCATGATGATACGTGAACAGATCGAAGCAAAACTTAGGGCAGCGTTCGACCCGGTGTATCTTGAAGTCGTGGATGAAAGCTATCGCCACAACGTTCCTGCGGGCTCTGAAAGTCATTTTAAAGTGGTGTTGGTAAGCGATCGCTTCCTTGGCGAGCGTTTTCTTAATCGTCACCGTATGATTTACGGAACGTTGACTGAGGAACTATCAAGCACCGTGCACGCTCTGGCGTTGCATACCTACACAATCAAAGAGTGGGAAGGGCTACAGGATACCGTCTTTGCTTCTCCTCCTTGTCGCGGAGCTGGAAGTATCGCGTAGAAATCACATTTGCAACCGCTGGAGCTTTTCCAGTATGTTGCGTGGAGATTTATGAGAAAACGGCCTGCGGGCCGTTTTGTTTTGCCTGAAAATTGTGCGATGCGCGCATTTTGGCAGGCAAATTTGCTCGGGAAATGTGAAAAAAGCCGCAGCAGTGGGCGACAACCGTTCTCGACTCACAAAAGTGATGCCGCTATAATGCCGCGTCTTTTATTATGAATGTCTTCGGGATGATTCTGACGACAGGGAATGTGTTTCTGATTTGAAGAGGGCATCCCGGTTCTGCGAAGCAACCAGTTCGCGCTTCCAGAGTTGACCGAGCACTGTGATTTTTTTGAGGTAACAAGATGCAAGTTTCAGTTGAAACCACTCAGGGCCTTGGGCGCCGTGTAACGATTACTATCGCCGCTGACAGCATCGAGAATGCTGTCAAAAGCGAGCTGGTCAACGTAGCGAAAAAAGTTCGCATTGACGGCTTCCGTAAAGGCAAAGTGCCGATGAATGTTGTTGCTCAGCGTTATGGCGCATCTGTTCGCCAGGACGTGCTGGGTGATCTGATGAGCCGCAACTTCGTTGACGCGATCATCAAAGAAAAAATTAATCCGGCCGGCGCGCCGAACTATGTTCCGGGCGAATACAAGCTGGGTGAAGATTTCACCTACGCGGTAGAGTTCGAAGTTTATCCGGAAGTTGAGCTGCAGGGTCTGGAAGCGATCGAAGTTGAAAAACCGGTTGTTGAAGTGACCGACGCCGATGTTGATACCATGCTGGATACTCTGCGCAAGCAGCAGGCTAACTGGAAAGAAAAAGACGGCGCAGTTGATGCTGAAGACCGCGTTACCGTTGACTTCACTGGTTCCGTTGACGGCGAAGAGTTCGAAGGCGGCAAAGCCTCTGACTTCGTCCTGGCGATGGGCCAGGGCCGCATGATCCCGGGTTTTGAAGAGGGTATCAAAGGCCACAAAGCTGGCGAAGAGTTCACCATCGACGTGACCTTCCCGGAAGAGTACCACGCTGAAAACCTGAAAGGTAAAGCGGCGAAGTTCGTTATCAACCTGAAAAAAGTTGAAGAACGTGAACTGCCAGAACTGACTGAAGAGTTCATCAAACGTTTTGGCGTTGAAGATGGTTCCGTAGCCGGTCTGCGCGCTGAAGTGCGTAAAAACATGGAGCGCGAGCTGAAAGGCGCCGTGCGTAATCGCGTTAAGTCTCAGGCTATCGAAGGCCTGGTAAAAGCTAACGATATCGACGTACCGGCTGCACTGATCGACAGCGAAATCGACGTTCTGCGTCGTCAGGCTGCTCAGCGTTTTGGCGGTAACGAGAAACAGGCTCTGGAACTGCCGCGTGAGCTGTTCGAAGAGCAGGCTAAACGCCGCGTTGTTGTTGGTCTGCTGCTGGGCGAAGTGATTCGTACCAACGAGCTGAAAGCTGACGAAGATCGCGTAAAAGGTCTGATCGAAGAGATGGCTTCCGCTTACGAAGATCCGAAAGAAGTGGTCGAGTTCTACAGCAAGAACAAAGAGCTGATGGACAACATGCGCAACGTTGCGCTGGAAGAGCAGGCCGTTGAAGCCGTGCTGGCGAAAGCTAAAGTGTCTGAAAAAGCCACTTCCTTCAGCGAACTGATGAACCAGCAGGCGTAATTTCGCCTCCAGGTTTAAGGTTTGAGTAAAAACCCGTTGCCGAAAGGCTGCGGGTTTTTTTATTGCAATGATAGCCTTAGGATGAGTGCGAAAAGGCGATTTCAGTGATAGCGTTACGGCAAAAGATTGTTATGCTTGAATTATGGCGACGTCATCCCCATAACCGGGAGACGTAACTGCATTGGCATAATCATGCGTCGTAATGAAGCGTGCATCTATGCACTTCTGCCCGACAGCAGAAATTCTGGCTGATAATCCGTCCGTAAGGTTACAATCAGTGCAGCGGTTTTTTTCAAATTAATCCAGGAGACGGAAATGTCATACAGTGGCGAACGAGACAACTTTGCACCCCATATGGCCCTGGTGCCGATGGTCATTGAACAGACCTCACGCGGCGAACGTTCATTTGATATTTACTCCCGTCTGCTCAAGGAGCGCGTCATTTTTCTGACCGGCCAGGTAGAAGATCACATGGCTAACCTGATCGTGGCGCAGATGCTGTTTCTGGAAGCGGAAAACCCGGAAAAAGATATCTATCTGTACATTAACTCTCCGGGCGGCGTGATTACCGCCGGGATGTCTATCTATGACACCATGCAGTTCATTAAACCAGACGTGAGCACCATTTGTATGGGCCAGGCGGCCTCTATGGGCGCATTCCTGCTCACCGCCGGGGCGAAAGGCAAGCGTTTCTGCCTGCCGAACTCACGCGTGATGATTCACCAGCCGCTGGGCGGCTACCAGGGCCAGGCGACGGATATCGAAATCCACGCCCGCGAAATCCTGAAGGTGAAAGGTCGCATGAATGAACTGATGGCACATCATACGGGTCAATCTCTTGAGCAGATCGAGCGTGACACCGAGCGCGATCGCTTCCTGTCTGCCTCAGAAGCAGTGGAATACGGCCTCGTCGACTCCATTTTGACTCATCGTAATTGATGCCCCTGGCGCAAGGGTGCCGCTATACTTGGTTGTAAGAGGGCGGCACAACGCTTCATAGCGGTTTGCGCCTGAGAATGGCATTTGCGTCGTCGTGTGCGGCACAAAGAACTTAATAAGAGGTTTGGACTCATGACAGATAAACGCAAAGATGGTTCGGGCAAACTGTTGTACTGCTCTTTTTGCGGCAAAAGCCAGCATGAAGTGCGTAAGCTAATCGCCGGGCCATCCGTGTATATCTGCGACGAATGCGTTGATTTATGTAACGACATCATTCGCGAAGAAATTAAAGAAGTCGCGCCGCATCGCGAGCGCAGCGCGCTGCCGACTCCGCACGAAATTCGCCACCATCTGGACGATTACGTTATCGGCCAGGAGCCGGCGAAAAAAGTGCTGGCGGTGGCGGTATACAATCACTACAAACGTCTGCGCAATGGCGACACCAGCAACGGCGTAGAGTTGGGTAAAAGCAACATTCTGCTGATCGGACCGACCGGTTCCGGTAAAACGCTGCTGGCGGAAACGCTGGCGCGCCTGCTGGATGTGCCTTTCACCATGGCGGATGCCACCACTCTGACCGAAGCCGGTTACGTGGGTGAAGACGTTGAAAACATCATCCAGAAGCTGCTGCAGAAGTGCGACTACGACGTACAGAAAGCCCAGCGCGGTATCGTCTACATTGATGAAATCGACAAAATTTCCCGTAAATCGGATAACCCGTCGATCACCCGCGATGTCTCCGGCGAAGGCGTGCAGCAAGCGCTGTTGAAGCTTATTGAAGGCACCGTTGCCGCGGTTCCGCCGCAGGGCGGGCGTAAGCATCCGCAGCAGGAGTTCCTGCAGGTTGATACCTCTAAGATCCTGTTCATCTGCGGCGGCGCCTTTGCAGGACTGGATAAGGTCATTTCTCACCGTGTTGAAACCGGTTCTGGTATCGGTTTCGGCGCGACGGTTAAGGCTAAATCCGACAAGGCCAGCGAAGGCGAGCTGTTGTCTCAGGTTGAACCGGAAGATCTGATTAAGTTTGGTCTGATTCCTGAGTTCATCGGGCGTCTGCCGGTGGTGGCGACCCTGAGCGAGCTGAGCGAAGAAGCGCTGATTCAGATCCTCAAAGAGCCGAAAAACGCCCTGACCAAGCAGTATCAGGCGCTGTTCAGCCTCGAAGGCGCTGAGCTGGAGTTCCGCGACGAAGCGCTGGATGCTATCGCTAAGAAAGCGATGGCGCGTAAAACCGGCGCTCGCGGCCTGCGTTCTATCGTTGAAGCTGCGCTGCTCGATACCATGTACGATCTTCCGTCAATGGAAGATGTGGAAAAAGTGGTCATCGACGCCTCGGTTATCGATGGTCAGAGCAAGCCGCTGCTGATTTACGGCAAACCGGAAGCGCAGCAGGCATCTGGTGAATAATTAACCAATTTGCTCAAGCAGTTAACAAAAAGGGGGGATTTTATCTCCCCTTTTATTTTTCCTGCATTCCCGCCGTTGAATGTATGGAATACATCCCCATATACTGGTTTACATATTAACGGCGACGCGTCGTTGAGTTGCGTCGTCGGCTACCTGGCGGACTTTAAACTAAGAGAGAGCTCTATGAATCCTGAGCGTTCTGAACGCATTGAAATCCCCGTATTGCCGTTGCGCGATGTGGTGGTTTATCCGCACATGGTCATACCCCTGTTTGTAGGGCGGGAAAAATCTATCCGTTGTCTCGAAGCAGCCATGGATCATGATAAAAAAATCATGCTGGTTGCGCAGAAAGAAGCCTCGACGGATGAGCCGGGTGTAAACGATCTTTTCACCGTCGGGACCGTGGCGTCTATTTTGCAAATGCTGAAGCTACCGGACGGTACTGTCAAAGTGCTGGTCGAAGGTTTGCAGCGCGCGCGCATCTCTGCGCTATCTGATAACGGCGAGCATTTTTCGGCGAAAGCTGAATATCTCGAATCGCCGGCGATTGACGAACGCGAGCAGGAAGTGCTGGTTCGTACCGCTATCAGCCAGTTTGAAGGCTACATCAAGCTGAACAAGAAAATCCCACCGGAAGTGCTGACGTCGCTGAATAGCATCGACGATCCGGCGCGCCTTGCGGATACCATCGCAGCCCATATGCCGCTGAAGCTGGCGGACAAACAGTCCGTGCTGGAGATGTCCGACGTTAACGAACGTCTGGAATATCTGATGGCGATGATGGAGTCAGAAATCGATCTGCTGCAGGTTGAGAAGCGCATTCGCAACCGCGTGAAAAAGCAGATGGAGAAATCTCAGCGCGAGTACTACCTGAATGAGCAAATGAAAGCCATTCAAAAAGAGCTCGGCGAGATGGACGACGCCCCTGACGAGAACGAAGCGCTGAAGCGTAAGATCGACGCGGCGAAAATGCCGAAAGAGGCAAAAGAGAAAACCGAAGCGGAACTGCAAAAACTGAAAATGATGTCCCCGATGTCGGCGGAAGCAACCGTCGTTCGCGGCTACATTGACTGGATGGTGCAGGTACCATGGAACGCCCGCAGCAAGGTTAAAAAAGACCTGCGTCAGGCTCAGGAGATCCTCGACACCGATCACTACGGTCTGGAGCGCGTGAAGGATCGCATCCTTGAGTACCTCGCGGTGCAGAGCCGTGTTAACAAGCTCAAAGGGCCAATCCTGTGCCTGGTTGGGCCTCCGGGGGTTGGTAAAACCTCGCTGGGTCAATCTATCGCCAAAGCAACCGGACGTAAGTACGTGCGTATGGCGCTGGGCGGCGTGCGTGACGAAGCGGAAATCCGCGGTCACCGCCGTACCTACATTGGCTCAATGCCGGGCAAACTGATCCAGAAAATGGCCAAAGTGGGCGTTAAAAACCCGCTGTTCTTACTGGATGAGATCGACAAAATGTCTTCGGACATGCGGGGCGATCCGGCATCGGCGCTGCTGGAGGTGTTGGATCCGGAACAGAACGTGGCTTTCAACGACCACTATCTGGAAGTGGATTACGATCTCAGCGACGTGATGTTCGTCGCGACCTCTAACTCCATGAATATTCCGGCGCCGCTGCTGGATCGTATGGAAGTGATTCGCCTCTCCGGCTACACCGAAGATGAGAAGCTGAACATCGCCAAACGCCATTTGCTGTCAAAACAGATAGAGCGTAATGCGCTCAAAAAAGGCGAGCTGACGGTTGATGACAGCGCGATTATCGGCATTATCCGTTACTACACTCGTGAAGCGGGCGTGCGTGGTCTGGAGCGCGAAATCTCGAAACTGTGTCGTAAAGCGGTCAAACAGCTGTTGCTGGATAAGTCGCTGAAGCATATTGAGATTAACGGCGACAACCTGCATGACTTCCTGGGCGTGCAGCGCTACGACTATGGCCGTGCGGATAGTGAAAATCGCGTGGGTCAGGTGACTGGCCTGGCGTGGACGGAAGTGGGCGGCGATCTGCTGACCATTGAAACCGCCTGCGTTCCGGGTAAAGGCAAGCTGACCTATACCGGTTCACTGGGTGAGGTTATGCAGGAATCTATCCAGGCTGCGCTGACCGTGGTGCGTTCGCGTGCGGATAAGCTGGGTATTAACTCAGACTTTTATGAAAAACGCGATATCCACGTGCACGTACCGGAAGGCGCAACGCCGAAAGATGGCCCAAGCGCCGGTATTGCGATGTGTACCGCACTGGTTTCCTGCCTGACGGGTAATCCGGTGCGCGCCGATGTGGCGATGACCGGGGAAATCACCCTCCGCGGTCAGGTGTTGCCAATCGGTGGTCTGAAGGAAAAACTGTTGGCTGCACACCGTGGCGGCATTAAGACTGTTCTGATTCCTGATGAAAATAAACGTGACCTTGAAGAAATTCCAGATAACGTTATCGCCGATTTAGATATCCATCCGGTGAAACGAATCGAGGAAGTTCTGGCACTTGCACTGCAGAACGAGCCGTTTGGTATGGAAGTCGTCACGGCAAAATAGTGATTTCGCGCAAATAGCGCTAAGAAAAATAGGGCTGGTAAGTAAATTCGTACTTGCCAGCCTTTTTTTGTGTAGCTAACTTAGATCGCTGGCAGGGGGGTCAATTACAACTCTGTTGTAAGGGCATGACAGTCCTGATATAACTGCTGCGCGGTCGCGCCACGAAGGATTCTGGTGCGATATAAATTATAAAGAGAGGAAGAGAACAGTGAATAAATCTCAACTGATTGACAAAATTGCTGCCGGTGCGGACATTTCTAAAGCCGCAGCTGGACGTGCGTTAGATGCTTTAATCGCTTCTGTTACTGAATCTCTGCAGGCTGGGGATGACGTTGCGCTGGTAGGGTTTGGTACTTTTGCTGTTAAAGAGCGCGCTGCCCGTACCGGTCGCAATCCGCAAACAGGCAAAGAAATCACCATCGCTGCTGCTAAAGTACCGGGTTTCCGTGCAGGTAAAGCGCTGAAAGACGCGGTAAACTGATCGACTTCCCCACTGGGGTCTGTGACGAAGTACAAGGGCGCATCGCAAGATGTGCCTTTTTTATTTGCCAGAATGAGACTTAATGTGACTTTATACGCACTTGTGGGCTGACAATCACCCCGTTTTCTTGTCAAAATACGTCCTCACGCGCGGCGGCCATCACATGCTATGCTGCGCGAGCAAAAGTCATCTACAGCGGAGCGTTGTTACACCATGATGGACAACCTACGCACGGCCGCCAACAGCGTCGTGCTCAAGATTATTTTCGGTATCATTATCGTCTCGTTCATTTTGACCGGGGTGAGTGGTTACCTGATTGGCGGTGGAAACAACTATGCCGCAAAAGTTAATGACCAGGAGATTGGTCGCGCACAGTTTGAAAATGCCGTTGCCAGCGAGCGTAACCGCATGCAGCAGCAGCTTGGCGATCAGTTTTCTGAACTGGCGGCCAATGAAAATTACATAAAGACCATGCGTCAGCAGGTGTTGAACCGTCTGATTGACGAGGCGCTGCTCGATCAGTACGCCCGTGAACTGGGCCTTAATATCAGCGACGACCAGGTCAAGCAGGCTATCTTCAAGACCCAGGCTTTCCAGGCGGATGGCAAATTTGATAACGAGCGCTTCAGCCGTATCGTTAATCAAATGGGGATGACGACGGACCAGTACGCTCAGGCATTACGTAATCAGCTGACGACTCAGCAACTGATTAACGCCGTTGCCGGTACCGATTTTATGCTGCCGGGCGAATCCGACCAGCTGGCGGCGCTGGTGTCGCAACAGCGCGTCGTCCGTGAAGCGACGATTGACGTAAACGCGCTGGCGGCGAAGCAAACCGCCACCGACGATGAAATCAACGCGTTTTACCAGCAGAACCAGGCGCGTTTTATGGCGCCTGAGCAGTTCCGCGTCAGCTACATCAAGATGGATGCTGCGAGCATGCAGGAAAACGTCTCTGACCAGGAAATTCAGTCATGGTACGACCAGCATCAGGATCAGTTCACTCAGCCGCAGCGTAATCGCTACAGCATCATCCAGACCAAAACCGAAGCGGATGCTCAGGCGGTGCTTGATGAGCTGAAAAAAGGCGCTGATTTCGCCGCGCTGGCCAAAGAAAAATCAACCGATATTATCTCTGCCCGCAACGGTGGTGATATGGGCTGGCTGGAAGATGCGGCTACCGTGCCGGAGCTGAAAGAGGCCGGTCTGAAAGAAAAAGGCCAGCTTTCAGGCGTAATTAAATCTTCCGTCGGTTTCCTGGTGGCGCGTCTGGATGACGTTCAGCCCGCTCAGGTAAAACCGCTGGCTGACGTTCGCGATGATATCGCGGCTAAAGTGAAGCAGGAGAAAGCTCTGGATGCTTACTATGCGCTGCAGCAAAAAGTCAGCGACGCGGCGAGCAACGATAACGAATCCCTGGCTGGCGCGGCTCAGGTTGCCGGTCTGAAAGTGGTTGAAACCGGCTGGTTTGGTCGCGATAACCTGCCGCAGGAGCTGAATTTCAAACCGGTTTCTGACGCTATCTTCAACGGCGGTCTGGTTGGCGAAAACGGTACGCCGGGCAGCAACTCCGATATCATCACCGTCGACGGCGATCGCGCGTTTGTTCTGCGCATCAGCGAGCATAAACCGGAAGCGGTCAAACCGCTGGCGGAGGTGAAAGCGCAGGTGAGCGATATTGTTAAGCACAACAAAGCGGAGCAGCAGGCGAAGCTGGATGCCGATAAGCTGCTGACGGCCCTGAAAGAGGGTAAAGGCGATGAAGCGATGAAAGCGGCGGGCCTGAGCTTCGGAGCGCCGCAGACGCTGTCGCGTACCGGTCAGGAAGCGTTGATCCAGTCTGTCTTTGCGCTACCGCTGCCGCAGGCGGGTAAGCCCAGCTACGGCGTGGGCACGGACATGCAGGGCAATGTGGTACTGCTGGCGCTGGATGAAGTGAAAGCGGGTACGATGCCGGAAGAGCAGAAAAAGGCGATGATTCAGGGCATCACCCAGAATAACGCACAGATCGCCTTCGAAGCGCTGATGAGTAACCTGCGTAAAGCGGCGAAAATTAAGCTCGGCGACATTATCGATCAGCAACAATAATTACGTGCTGCTTCGCAAAAGCAAGTAACGTGATGCAATTATCAAAGGCCGCTTTCGCGGCCTTTTCCATTTCTGCATTTTGCCTTTTGTACTCTTTTTCCCTCATCGCTATCGTGACCTTGCTGTCTACAAACAAGGAGATAACAGCATGAAACGAGGATTGAAAACGCTTCTTACCGTCGCCGTACTGGTTTGCGCAGCGGGAAGTCAGGGCGCTTTTGCCGCGCCTTCCAGCGGGAAGACGTCGCCGGCAACAAAGGAGAGCGTGCAGACGCCGCAGGCAAAGGCACCTGATGCGTTGAACGCGCCCGATAGCGAAGGCACCAGGGTGAGTATCAATAACGCCAGCGCCGAAGAACTGGCGAAGGGGCTGAACGGCGTTGGCCTGAAGAAGGCGCAGGCTATTGTCAGCTATCGTGAAGAATATGGGCCATTTAAAACCGTTGACGATCTTAAGCAGGTGCCGGGGATGGGCAATTCGCTAGTAGAGAGAAATCTGTCACATTTGAAGCTGTAAATTTTCTTCACAAGTTTGCACAGTCATTATTATTTGCCAGACTGAAGAGGTCACACCAGTGGTGTGACCTCTGACCTCAAAACAACAATTAAAGATAAGGCATTTGCGCTATGCAGACACAAATCAAAGTTCGCGGCTATCATCTCGACGTCTATCAGCATGTCAATAACGCGCGGTATCTGGAGTTTCTCGAAGAGGCGCGCTGGGATGGCCTGGAAAGCAGCCCGGCCTTTCACTGGATGACCGCTCGCAACATCGCCTTTGTGGTGGTCAATATCAATATCAACTATCGCCGACCGGCGGTACTGGGCGATGTATTAACCGTCACCAGCAAGCTCGAACAGCTGAACGGAAAAAGCGGGACGCTAAGCCAGGTGGTTACCCTTAACCCTAACGGCGAGGTGGTCGCCGATGCGCTTATCACTTTTGTCTGCATTGATCTAAAAACGCAGAAAGCGCTGCCGCTTGAGGGCGAACTGCGCGAAAAGCTGGAGCAGCTGGAGCCTCGCTAACAGGCCAGCCGGAGGGGGATGTCCCGGAGGCGGTGCTGCGCACCTGTCCGGGCTACTTCTCCACAACCACCTGCGATCTGGTAACGCGGGCTACGCGTCCTCAGCAGCCTGCGATCCGGTAGCCCGGGCAGGCGCATCGCGCCGCCCCCGGGAGCAAGCGCACAGAAAGGGGCAGAACTAGCCCCGAAGGCGCTGCTGCGTATCAGACCAGGCTATGCATCGTGAGCCGCCTGCGATCCCGCCACGCCGCCGGGAAATAACCGGCTACTGCAGTCCTGTTTTCTGCTTCATGTCAGTCATCACCCCAACCTTATCGCCCAGATACTGGCGCAGCCCGTTGGCGCGGAGGTTACAGGAGGCGCACTGCCCGCAGCCGTCGCCTTTAATGCCGTTATAGCAAGTCAGGGTTTCATGGCGTACCAGGTCCAGCTGGCCCCAATAATCGGCCAGGGCCCACGTCTCGGCTTTATTCAGCCACATCAGCGGCGTCTCAAAGCGAATATCTTTCGCCATTCCCAGACTGACGGCCTGGTGCAGCGCTTTGACGAACTCATCGCGGCAGTCCGGGTAGCCCGAAAAGTCGGTCTCGCAAACGCCGGTGATGATAGCTTCCGCTTTAACCTGATACGCGTAAATGGCCGTCAGGGTTAAGAACAGAATGTTGCGACCGGGCACGAAAGTGTTGGGGATGCCGCTGGCGTCCGGTTCATAATCCGGAACCGGAATGCTATCGCGGGTCAGGCTGCTGACCGCCAGTTCGTTAAGCAGCGTGACATCAAGGACTTTGTGGGCAACGGCGCCCAGCTTTAGCGCCAGTTCGCGAGCAACGTCAATCTCCGCGCGATGACGTTGGCCATAATCAAAAGTGACGCAATGCACTTCATCATACTGTTGCAGAGCCTGCACCAGGCAGGTCGTCGAATCTTGTCCTCCACTGAAGACAACTACGGCGCGTTTCATGGTAATTCCTGACAATCGAAGTGAAGCGCATATGGTAGCGCCTGATGAAGATGACCACCAGCCCCGTCACGGCGTCGAAGCCGGTAGCCAGGCGCTGGCGAAATCAAACCAGCCTCGCGCGTTCAGGCGCAGCCCGTTGACGCCAGGCGGTGCGCTGATGCGATAATTATAATTAAACAGCGGCGTCATGATGGCATCGTCCATCAGTGTGTTAAAGACGTTGCGCAAAGCTTCGCTGCGGCTGCGTTCGTCCGGTAATACCTGAACGGCATCCAGCGTTGCCTGAAGATGCGCATATTGCGCCCCGGTCAACAAATTAGGCCACAGGGCATCGCAGCGTAGCCACTGCTCCAGCGCATAAACCGGCGCTTCGCCAATCAGGCGATCGCCCATCATCAGGTCCGCCTTCGCAAACTGCTGGCAACCATCCCAGTTTTTCGCGTCATGAAAAATTATCGTCAGCTCGCAGCCGAGTTCTGCCAGCCGTTGCCGAAGGCGCTCCGCCATGGCGTGTAGCTCTACGGGAAGGTGATAGAGCAGAGTTAGCCGTTCGGGCAGCGGTGTATCACCATTTTCTGGCCACTGCGGAATAGTCCATCCCGGCAATACTTCGTTGCTCGGCGCGATCAGGTCTTCATCCAGCGGCAGCGTTTCTAACAGACCGGAGCGATGAATCAGCGAAACCAGTCTTTGGGCCTGCGCTTTATTCAGGCGGGGGCTCTGGCGTAGCGTCAGATAGCAAAATCCAAGACTGATGCTATTGCTGACCTGGCGCAGTCTGGTCAGCTCATCAGGGTCGCCAATAGTTATCTGTACCGGATGACGACAGCTGGTGCCCAGATCCTGTTCGAACAGCTGCGGCGTGATCCAGAATTCAACGGCCTGCAGCAGCGGATGGGTGAGATGATAACGCTGATGGTTTTCCAGCCGCACCAGTTCCTGAGTAAACAGCTTCAGGCGAAATGGCCCGCTGCCGATCGCCGGATCGTCCGGATGCGCCAGCACGCTGCAGTAGCTGGCAAGGCGGAACGGCAGCCAGTAATCGGCGCGGTGCAGGGTGATAGTCAGACACTGGGAGTGGGTGACGCTAATCTCGCTGATACTGGCGAACAGCGTACGCAGCGCGGGGAGCTGCAACAGCATCAAAAGCCGCTGCTGCAGCTGTGAGGTTTTTATCGGATCGCCGTTATGCCAGAACAGGGTGGAACGAATATAAAAGTGCCAGCGCAGACCGTCAGGCGACACCTCCCAGTGATGGGCTAAATCGCCTATCGGGCAGGTACTTTGCGCATCGAAACGGGTCAGGCCGGAAAATATCTCCCCTGCCAGGTGCTGCTCCGCGCGTCCCGGCATAAAACCCGGGCGCAGCGGCTCCAGCGGACGGTAATAAGGAATACGCAGGGTAGGCGTATCGTTCTGCCATTGGCCGCCGAGAAAGGGGGAAAGCAGCGCTTTAAGCTCTACAGGCGCCAGCTGGGCCAGTTCGAGGGCGTTCTGCTGCTGTCCTTTACTTAGCGCCTGCTCCATCATTTCATTGCGCAGCGTTTCCGGCGCTTTGTAAAACTGGAGTAGCCCGCGCTTTCCGCGACCGGAGCTGGCCTTCCAGCTTAGCCAGCCGGATTCTTGCGCCTGGCGCAGCAGGGTTCGGATATGTCGTTCGCTGCAAAAGCAGCGCTCGGCCAGCTCGCCGACGGTCACCTGCTGCGGCTCGCCGGAAGAGGGTAGCCAGAGTCGCTGATACTGATGCAGACGGTTTAATAGCCTCATCGCTGTTTAGTCCTGCGGTAGATGATAAACCCGGAACAATAAAATTTATCTATTCACTATTACTTCCGTATATCTCAGGCAATACTGCAACACAAGCAAAATCCACCACGATAGGGGGAACAGGACATGGCCAGACTGGCTGCATTCGATATGGACGGTACGCTACTGATGCCTGACCATCGTCTGGGAGAAAAAACGCTTTCGACGCTAAAACGCCTGCGCGATCGCGACATCACCCTGACTTTCGCCACCGGTCGTCATGCTCTGGAGATGCGCCACGTTATCGGCGAGTTCTCTCTGGATGCGTTTTTAATTACCGGCAACGGGACGCGCATTCACTCTCTTGAAGGTGAAGAGCTGTATCGTCGCGATCTGGCCCCTGATGTGGCGGAAGAGGTGCTGCATAGCGCCTGGGATACCGCGGCGAGTATGCATTTTTTCAACGACGGCGGCTGGTATACCGGGCAGGAGATTCCAGAAATTCTGCAAGCGCACGTCTTTAGCGGCTTTCGCTATCAGCTATACGATCCAAAGCGAATGCCGGCGCATCAGGTCACCAAAATCTGCTTCTGCGGCGATCATGACGATCTCCGGCGGCTAAGGCTGCAACTAAGTGAAGCGCTCGGCGGCCGAGCGGATCTCTGTTTTTCAGCGATGGATTGTCTGGAAGTTTTGCCCGGGGGCTGTAACAAAGGCGCGGCGCTGGCGGTATTAAGCCAGCATCTGGGCCTGACGTTGCAGGATTGCATGGCGTTCGGCGACGCCATGAACGATCGGGAAATGCTTGGCAGCGTCGGGCACGGCGTGATCATGGGCAACGCGATGGATCAGCTGAAATTTGAACTTCCGCATCTACCGGTTATTGGCGACTGCCGTCATCAGGCCGTTTCCCATTTTTTGACTCATTGGCTGGATTATCCTGATCTTCCTTATTCCCCCGAATAAAGAGACCTTGCCAGCAAGCCGGATATCCTGTGATATCTGGCTTTTTTTATTTTGCCTGCAGCATTTGCGCAATTTGCGCCTGCCAGGGAGAGACGTCGCCGATATTGGCCGCCACCCACTGCGGGTTGTAGTAGCTTTCCAGATAACGTTCGCCGCTGTCGCACAGCAGCGTGACGATAGAGCCGGTGCGTCCCTCTTCGCGCATCCGTACGGCCAGCTGCAGTACGCCCCACATGTTGGTGCCGGTTGAGGCGCCGACCTTGCGCCCAAGCAGCGTTTCCAGCCATAGCGCGGTGGCGATGCTGGCGGCATCCGGTACCCGCAGCATCTCATCGACCACGTCGGGAATAAACGATGGTTCGACACGCGGCCGGCCAATGCCCTCAATTTTACTGCCGACCGGGCTGCGCAGGCTGGCGTCGCGGCTTTGCCAGTAGTCCAAAAACACGGAGTTTTGCGGATCAACCACCAGCAGCTGCGTATCGTAACCCTGACTGCGAATATAGCGTCCGATAGTCGCAGAGGTACCGCCGGTGCCCGCGCTCATCACAATATACGACGGCTGCGGATGCGGCTCATGGCTCATCTGACGGAAGATACTGTCGGCGATATTATTATTCCCTCGCCAGTCGGTAGCCCGTTCGGCAAAGGTAAACTGATCCATATAATGACCGTTCAGCTCGCGCGCCAGCGTTTCGGAGGCGGCATAGATTTCACAGGCGCTGTCGACGAAATGGCAGCGACCGCCGTAAAACTCAATTTGTTCAATTTTACGCTTTGCCGTACAGGAAGGCATCACGGCGATAAACGACAGGCCTAAGAGACGAGCGAAGTAAGCTTCAGAGACGGCGGTCGAACCGGAAGAGGATTCGATAATCGTCGTTCCTTCTTTAATCCAGCCGTTGCACAAGCCATACAGAAACAGCGAGCGGGCCAGGCGATGCTTCAGGCTACCGGTTGGATGGGTGCTTTCATCCTTCAGATAGAGTTGGATCCCAGGGAACGCCGGCAGCGCCAGACGTATAAGGTGCGTGTCGGCGGAACGCTGATAATCGGCATTAATTTCACTAATCGCGTGTTTTACCCAGGCGCTGTTCATCTCAAATTCCTGTTTGTCATTTTGTGCCCAGCTTAGCGGAAATCGAAGGAAAAATTGTTGCCATTTAGCCTTTCAATTACAATAAAAGGAGTAAATTTTTCTCCTGAGGCGCCCAATGTTAGATAAAATTGATCGTAAGCTGCTTTCTTTACTGCAAACCGACTGCACCCTCTCTTTGCAGGCATTGGCCGATGCCGTTAATCTGACTACCACGCCCTGCTGGAAGCGGCTGAAGCGGCTGGAAGACGAAGGTATTCTTCGCGGGCGCGTCGCGCTGCTGGATGCGGAAAAGGTCGGGCTTGGGCTGACGGCGTTTGTACTGATTAAGACTCAGCACCACAGTAGCGACTGGTATTGCCGCTTTGTCAGCGAGGTCTCGCAGATGGCGGAAGTCCTCGGCTTCTGGCGTATGGCCGGCGAGTATGACTATCTGCTGCGGGTCCAGGTGGCGGATATGAAGAACTATGATGATTTTTATAAACGTCTGGTTAACAGCGTGCCGGGACTCTCGGATGTCACTTCGAGTTTTGCCATGGAACAGATAAAATACACTACAGCCTTGCCTATTGATTAACGGCAGCAGCCGCTACGAATTACACACTCAGGATTTAACTGCTTGCGATTATTTGCCCAACTTAGCTGGTATTTCCGCCGGGAGTGGCGCCGTTACCTCGGCGCTATTGCTCTGCTGATTATTATTGCCATCCTGCAACTGGTGCCGCCGAAAGTGGTGGGCATCGTGGTTGACGGCGTAACAAAACAACATTACACCGCGGAAAAGGTGTGGATGTGGATTGGCCTGCTGGTCGTTATTGCGGTGATGGTCTATCTGTTGCGCTATGTCTGGCGCGTGCTGTTGTTCGGCGCATCGTATCAGCTGGCCGTCGAGCTACGTGAGGATTTCTATCGCCAGCTCAGCCGCCAGCATCCGGCCTTTTACCTGCGCCACCGTACCGGCGATCTCATCGCTCGCGCAACCAACGACGTGGATCGGGTGGTGTTCGCCGCCGGTGAGGGGGTGCTGACGCTGGTGGATTCACTGGTGATGGGCTGCGCGGTGCTGATTGTGATGTCGACGCAAATCAGCTGGCAGCTCACTCTGCTGGCGCTGCTGCCGATGCCGCTGATGGCGCTGGCGATTAAGCGTAACGGCGATGCATTACACGAGCGTTTTCGCGTCGCTCAGGCGGCCTTCTCCAGCCTCAATGACCGCACCCAGGAAAGCCTGACCAGCATTCGCATGATCAAAGCTTTTGGTCTTGAAGACCGACAGTCGGCGCAGTTTGCTGCCGACGCTGCGGATACCGGGGCGAAAAATATGCGCGTGGCGCGCATTGATGCTCGCTTCGATCCGACGATTTATATCGCTATCGGGACCGCTAACTTGCTGGCCATCGGCGGCGGCAGCTGGATGGTGATCCAGGGCAGCCTGACCCTGGGTCAGCTCACCAGCTTTGTGATGTACCTCGGCCTGATGATCTGGCCAATGCTGGCTCTGGCATGGATGTTTAACATCGTGGAGCGCGGCAGCGCGGCCTACGCGCGTATTCGCACCATGCTGGAGGAGGCGCCGGTAGTGAACGACGGCAGCGAGCCGACGCCGGAAGGGCGCGGTACGCTTAGCGTCGCCGTGCGCGAGTTTATCTATCCGCAGGCGAACAAGGCCTCGCTGGAAAAAGTTAACTTTACGCTCCAGCCCGGGCAAATGCTGGGAATTTGCGGCCCAACCGGCTCCGGTAAGAGTACGATTCTGGCACTGATTCAGCGTCATTTTGACGTTACCGATGGCGATATCCGCTTTCATGACGTTCCCCTGACCCGACTGCAGCTGGATAGCTGGCGCGCCAGGCTGGCGGTAGTCAATCAGACGCCGTTCCTGTTCTCCGATACCGTCGCCAGCAATATTGCTCTCGGTAAACCGGACGCCACGCAGGAGCAAATCGAACGCGTTGCCCGGCTCGCCAGCGTGCATGAGGATATCCTGCGCCTGCCGCAGGGGTATAACACCGAAGTCGGCGAGCGCGGCGTTATGCTTTCCGGGGGGCAAAAACAGCGTATTTCCATCGCCCGCGCGCTGCTGCTGGAGGCGGAGATCCTGATCCTGGATGATGCGCTGTCGGCGGTGGATGGTCGAACGGAGCATCAGATATTGCACAACCTGCGCCAGTGGGGTGAGGGGCGGACGGTAATTATCAGCGCTCATCGCCTGTCGGCGTTGACCGAGGCCAGCGAAATTCTGGTAATGCAGCATGGGCATGTTGCCCAGCGCGGTCGTCATGAGGCGCTGGCGACGCAGCCGGGCTGGTATCGCGATATGTACCGTTATCAGCAGCTGGAAGCGGCGCTGGATGATGTTCCGCTGGAAGATGAGGAGGTCGCCGGTGCGTAGTTTTACTGAACTCTGGCCGACATTAAAGCGCCTGCTGGCCTACGGCTCTCCGTGGCGTAAACCGTTAACGATAGCGGTTGCTATCATGTGGGTCGCGGCGGTGGCGGAGGTGAGCGGCCCGCTGCTGATCAGCTACTTTATCGACAATATGGTAGCGAAGAACTCGCTGCCGTTGAAGCTGGTCTGCGGCCTGGCCGCAGCCTACATCGGCCTGCAACTCCTCGCCGCGGGTCTGCATTACTGCCAGGCGCTGCTGTTTAACCGCGCGGCGGTGGGCGTGGTGCAACAGCTTCGCAGCGACGTCATGGACGCCGCCCTGCGTCAGCCGCTCAGCGAGTTTGATACCCAGCCGGTCGGGCAGCTCATCTCGCGGGTGACCAACGATACCGAAGTGATTCGCGATCTCTATGTGACCGTCGTGGCTACCGTCCTGCGTAGCGCGGCTTTGATTGGCGCGATGCTGGTGGCGATGTTCAGCCTTGACTGGCGAATGGCGCTGGTGGCTATCGCTATTTTCCCGGCAGTACTGATCGTGATGATGATTTATCAACGCTACAGTACGCCCATCGTCAGGCGGGTTCGCGCGTGGCTGGCGGATATCAACGACGGTTTTAATGAAGTGATTAACGGAATGGGCGTTATTCAGCAGTTCCGTCAGCAGGCGCGGTTCGGCGAACGGATGCGCGAGGCCAGCTACGCGCACTATCTGGCGCGTATGCAAACTCTGCGCCTTGATGGTTTCCTGCTGCGCCCGCTGCTGAGCCTGTTCTCTTCGTTAATTCTCTGCGGTCTGTTGATGCTGTTTGGTTTCAGCAGCAGCGGAACGATTGAGGTTGGGGTTCTGTACGCTTTTATTAGCTATCTTGGACGACTAAACGAGCCGCTGATCGAACTGACGACCCAGCAATCAATGCTGCAGCAGGCGGTCGTCGCGGGCGAGCGCGTTTTCGAACTGATGGACAAACCGCGTCAGGCGTGGGGCGACGATAGCGAACCGTTGCGCAGCGGCTCGATTACTATCGAGCATCTCTCTTTTGCCTACCGCGACGATAGCCTGGTGTTGCAGGATATCAATCTCGACATACCGTCGCGCAGCTTTGTGGCGCTGGTCGGCCATACCGGGAGCGGTAAAAGCACCCTGGCCAGCCTGATGATGGGCTACTACCCGTTAACTCAGGGAGAGATTCGCATCGATGGTCGTCCGCTGTCGTCCTTAAGCCACAGCGCGCTGCGTCAGGGGATTGCGATGGTGCAGCAGGATCCGGTGGTGCTGGCTGACACCTTCTATGCCAACGTTACCCTCGGTCGCGACATCAGCGAAGAGCAGGTCTGGGAGGCGCTGGAGGCGGTACAGCTGGCGGAGCTGGCCCGTGAAATGGAAAACGGTATTTATACTCAGTTGGGCGAGCAGGGGAACAATCTCTCCGTTGGGCAGAAACAGTTGCTTGCGCTGGCGAGGGTGCTTGTCGATACGCCGCAGGTGCTGATACTTGATGAGGCGACGGCTAATATTGATTCTGGCACCGAGCAGGCGATTCAGCAGGCGCTTGTACGGGTGCGCGAGCATACGACGCTGGTGGTCATTGCGCACCGCTTATCGACTATCGTTGAGGCTGACACGATCCTGGTGCTGCATCGGGGTCAGGCCGTCGAGCGCGGCAATCATCAGCAGCTGCTGGCGGCCAAAGGCCGCTACTGGCAGATGTATCAGCTGCAGCTGGCGGGCGAAGAACTGGCCGCCAGCTCGCAGGAAGAGTCGCTTATCGCCTGATGCACCATAAACAGGCAGCTTCTGCTTTGCGGTTTCCGGTGGTGCAAAAACGTCACAGTACGCGCACTGAAATGGTGCAATTTAAGGCTAAAGCGGCGTTTTGCCGCTTCGTTTCCGCCAGATTCTTCTTTTTCCTCCTCAAAAAGGGCCGCCTGGCGGCCCTTTTTCATTTCTGGCATAGCCCTTGCTTTATTAGATTCGTGTTAGCTGCGGCCATTACCGAATTCTGACTGGAGGGGACTTATGAAGCTGGTTACCGTGGTAATCAAACCATTCAAACTGGAAGACGTGCGTGAAGCATTATCTTCAATGGGGATTCAGGGCCTGACGGTCACTGAGGTTAAAGGGTTCGGCCGTCAGAAAGGCCACGCGGAGCTCTATCGCGGCGCCGAATATAGCGTCAATTTTCTGCCGAAAGTGAAGATTGACGTCGCGATTGCCGACGATCAGCTGGATGAAGTCGTCGATGTCATCAGTAAAGCGGCTTACACCGGAAAGATTGGCGACGGCAAAATTTTTGTCGCCGAGCTGCAGCGCGTCATTCGCATCCGTACCGGCGAATCTGACGAAGCGGCACTGTAACTTTCAGACCACACAGTGATGGGGAACGAAACAATGAAGATAGCAACAATGAAGACAGGTCTGGGAGCGCTGGCTCTTCTTCCGGGGCTGGCGATGGCCGCACCGGCGGTAGCGGATAAAGCCGACAACGCCTTTATGATGATTTGCACCGCGCTGGTGCTGTTTATGACCATTCCGGGCATCGCGCTGTTCTACGGCGGGCTAATCCGCGGTAAAAACGTTCTTTCCATGCTGACGCAGGTTATCGTCACCTTTGCACTGGTCTGCGTGCTGTGGGTGGTTTATGGCTACACGCTGGCTTTCGGTACCGGCGGCAGCTTCTTCGGCAACTTCGACTGGGTGCTGCTGAAGAATATTGAGCTGAAAGCGCTGATGGGCAGCTTCTATCAATACATCCACGTTGCTTTCCAGGGCTCGTTTGCCTGTATCACCGTCGGCCTGATCGTCGGCGCGCTGGCGGAACGTATTCGTTTCTCTGCGGTACTGATTTTTGTTGTGGTGTGGATGACGCTTTCTTATATCCCGATCGCCCATATGGTATGGGGCGGTGGTCTGCTGGCTACCCACGGCGCGCTTGATTTCGCCGGCGGAACGGTTGTACACATTAACGCCGCGGTTGCCGGGCTGGTGGGCGCTTATATGATGGGTAAACGCGTGGGCTTTGGTAAAGAAGCGTTCAAACCGCATAATCTGCCGATGGTATTCACCGGCACCGCTATCCTCTACGTTGGCTGGTTTGGCTTTAACGCGGGTTCAGCCAGCGCGGCGAACGAAATTGCCGGTCTGGCTTTCGTTAACACCGTGGTTGCCACAGCGGCGGCTATCCTGGCGTGGACCTTCGGCGAGTGGGCAACCCGCGGCAAGCCGTCGCTGCTGGGCGCCTGTTCAGGGGCGATTGCCGGTCTGGTCGGCATCACTCCGGCCTGTGGTTACATCGGCGTCGGCGGGTCTCTGATCGTGGGAATTGCCGCGGGTCTGGCGGGTCTGTGGGGTGTCACCGTACTGAAGCGCTGGCTGCGCGTTGATGACCCGTGCGATGTGTTTGGCGTCCACGGTGTCTGCGGTATCGTCGGATGCATCCTGACCGGTATCTTCGCCGCGACTTCTCTGGGCGGCGTCGGTTATGCGGAAGGCGTGACCATGGGCCACCAGGTTCTGGTACAGCTGGAAAGTATCGGTATCACCATCGTCTGGTCCGGCGTGGTCGCCTTTATTGGTTACAAAGTCGCCGATATGACCGTTGGCCTGCGCGTACCGGAAGATCAAGAGCGTGAAGGTCTGGACGTCAACAGCCACGGCGAAAACGCCTACAACGCCTGATTCATCGTTACCTTGTTAATCGTAAAAGCGGAGCCAGGCTCCGCTTTTTGCATGGTTAGCTAATCGATTGGATCCAGGGCAATAGCGTTGAGACCCAAAGCCAGGAGAGGGGCATGACGATGATCAGACCTGGCAGTAAATTGGCGACCGGGAATGATTTAATACCGCAAATTCTCAAACCCGTCACAAACATAATAAATCCGCCTAACCCGGAGAAATCAGCAACCATATCAGGCGTTAGCATTGGCATTATTGATTGCCCGATAAAGAGCAGAATCATTTGGACGATAAATTGCGGGATCGCGATAGTGGCGACCGAAAGACCAAGCAGGGTGGCAAAAATACCGGCGGTCAGGATATCGAGAAATGATTTAGTTAACAGTATCGATATGTCGCCGGTTATTCCTTCCTGCATAGCGCCAAAGATGCCCGTTCCCGAAGCCACGAAGAGCACCAGAATTCCAACGAATTTGTCGAGATACTCCTCTTGCGATAACGTGCTGCCGCTTTTCTGCGGGGCAATTTTATCAATGATAAAACGTAGTTTTGATGCGCCACGGCCAATGTTTTTCTCGATAGAAAATATTTCACCGATAATTGCGCCGAAGAGTAACGAGGCGACAACAACGGGTAGCGCATATAATTTGATAATAACCGTAATCCCCATTCCCATGGAGGCTGCGCCAAAAGTCAGAGGCAGCGCGGTACGGAATTTATCACTTAATCGATCCCCAATTAAGCCGCCGACGATCCCGCCGATAAGCGTTGAAGTAGAGTTAATGATTGGCCCTATCATTGTTTTTCCTTGTTAGTATTTGCGAAATATCGCTTGCTGTTGTCGGACCGCAAACGCACTCACTTTCCGGCAGGTTTTGCGGATTGCGAACCTGCCAAAAGTGAGCGACTATTTTTTGAAGCCGGGAATAAAGCGATTGACATCCACTTCAAGGAATTTGCTGCGCTGAAAATTCTCTTTCAGGTTCCAGGGAACGGTACAGTCAAAAATTGTTTTACAGGCGATTCCGTGGCCGAGTATTGACGGGCTGAATGCTGGGTCGGATGAAGGATCGAGCGGGTGACAGCGTACTCCGGGAATAAAAATAGTACTGACATCCCCCTGGTAACGCGTTGTCATTGCCCACATCACATCGTTAATATCAAATACATCAACATCCTCATCAACCAACATGACATGCTTCAATTCTGAGAAAGCTGAAAATGCGAGAAGTGCGGCTTGACGCTGCCTGCCCTCATCTGCTGGTCCGCGTTTTTTTACCTGTAAAACGGCGAGATACTTGCCCGTGCCCGGCGAGGGGCAATGAACGTTCTGCACGAAGCCGGGCAGTGCCTTTTCAACCATTTGTAAAATACTGGCTTCCGTTGGGATACCGGCCAGATTGGTGTGCTCATCGCTTGGCCCGATGCAGGTTTGCAGGATTGGATGACGGCGATGAGTAATGGCTTTGACTTTGATGACCGGCACCTGCGCCTGGGCGCTGCCGGTATAGCCAGGAAACTCTGGCATGGCTTTACCTGTATCAGTGTTCTGATCTTCACGGACCCTCACGTCAGGCAAGAGCTCGCCTTCGATGACGACTTCGGCATTAGCGATAGCCAGCGCATTCACGCTGACACAATCGGTGAGTTCTACCGCCTGGTTGCGCAAGCTACCGGCAATTGATAGCTCGTCAAAACCTAAAGGCGTTGTCGGGGGCTCGAAGCAGGCTCCGATTTCAATTGCCGGATCGACGCCAATACTAATGGAGATAGGCAGGGCTTTTCCGGCGGCTTCCGCTTTCTGGCGAAAAGTATCAAGGTGGCGTCCCGGAACGAAATACATTGAGATTTCATCTTTGCTCTGGACGCACAAGCGATGGATCGTGACGTCGTGCTCGCCAGTTTCTGGATCGGCGGCGTAGCACATGCCCAGCGTAAAGTACGGGCCAGCATCTTCCGGGGTATTGGTTGGCGCGGGCAAGATTTTCAGGATATCAAAGTCAGGATCGGTCGCCAGGTGGATAACTTCCTGACATACGGCCTGGTCGCGTGGAATAACAATCGGCGCAATAGGATTGGCGACGGAATCTTTAAGCATAAAAGCCAGGTTTTCAGGCGTGGTGCCAAAAAGGCGGGCGACGCGCTTGCGCGAGCAAAGCAAGCCGATCAAGACTTTGACATCATCGTATCCTTTG
Organism: Klebsiella sp. HMSC09D12; assembly: GCF_001808475.1. Classification (NCBI taxonomy): domain Bacteria; kingdom Pseudomonadati; phylum Pseudomonadota; class Gammaproteobacteria; order Enterobacterales; family Enterobacteriaceae; genus Klebsiella; species Klebsiella sp. HMSC09D12. The sequence continues at coordinate 49,224 of NZ_KV793408.1, forward strand.
ACTTTGTTAAAAATCATGGCCGGGCCAACTCGTGTGGGGCGCTGAACGGTGCCATGTGCGCCGACGTAGCGATATACGCCAGATAATTCTGCGATTGGATCAACGGGTTCATCGGTATAGATCAGTTCATCATCGTAGTGGCTTAATACAGCCAATGCGGAACGCAGATCGGTCACTTTTTGCTGTTCCTTAACCATTAAATTCTCCTTTAAGTATTACTAAACGATGATAGCGGCGGCTATATAGCGCCGTCCCTGATTTTTAATCATCGTGACAGGTTTAATTTTCGATAAATAGAAATAAGAGTCCAATAACATTACCCATTGTTTTAATAAGGATCTATTATTAGTGACTTCAAGGAGGACGCTATGGATTATCGGCAACTACATGCCTTTGTGGTTCTGGCTGAAGAGCTGCATTTTGGGCAGGCGGCGTTGAGGCTGAACGTGACGCAGCCTGCGCTCACGCAGCAGATTAAAAACTTTGAGAACGCGCTCGGCATAATGCTGTTTGTTCGCGATCGGCGGCATGTTTCACTGACCGCGGAGGGACTATTTTTGCTTGACGAAGCGCGGATTATTCTGGGCCACTGCGACAGGTTTCTTGAAAGTGTAAACAGTTTGCGTCGCGGGCATCAAGGACAGTTAAAAGTGGGTTATGTTGGCTCATCTATTCTCGATCCGGCATTAACCTTGTTAATAAAAAATTACCGATATAAGAAACCCGAGACCGATCTGATAATTGAAGAACATAACGCACATGATTTATTAACATTATTATTGGATAAACGGTTGGATATTGCTTTTGTTCGCTCACCGATACCGCAATATGAACAGCTGGAATATATGAATATCGCTACTCGTTCACTTATTGCCGTCTTGCCGCGTAATCATGAACTGGGCAATCGCCGAAAAATTTCTCTGGCATCGCTGCGCGAAGAGCAATTTTTTGTGCAAAAGGATCCCTACGGCGTAGGGTTAGGCTGGTCGGCGGTTAGCGCCTGCCGGGAGGCCGGGTTCACTCCTCAGAAAATTCAGTATACGCGTGATGTATCGGTAGCTATCGGTTTAGTGTCAATGGGCATGGGCGTTGCGCTGGTGCCTGAAACGCAGAGCTCTGTACTCATGTCGGACGTAAGCTACTGTCTGCTGGAAGAAGCGTATGCAACGACCACCTTAACCTTGTGCTGGCGGCGGCATACTCAAAATAACCTTTTACGCGGTTTTATAAACTATACCCGGGACCTTACCGGCCGCCAGCAGCACCAGTCAGCGCAATGTGCGGCGGGCCAGTAAGCTGGCGGTTTACGCTAAGCCTGGCGCTTACCGGCGTAAGCGCCTATTTTGCAGGGAAAAGGCTTCGGTTACGCATGACGCCTTCCTGTACTGTCGACGCTACCAGCGTACCGTCCTGCGTATAGAACTCGCCGCGGACAAAACCGCGCGCGCTGGAGGCGGAGGTGCTTTCTACGCTGTAAAGCAACCAGTCGTTGATGTTGAACGGGCGATGGAACCACATTGAGTGATCGATGGTGGCCACCTGCATTCCCGGTTCCAGAAAACCGACGCCGTGCGGCTGCAGCGCAACGGGAAGGAAATTGAAGTCAGAAGCGTAGCCCAGCAGAGACTGATGGATGCGCAGATCTTCCGGTACAGCGCCGTTGGCGCGGATCCAGACCTGACGCGTCGGTTCTGCAACGTGACCTTTCAGCGGGTTGTGGAATTCAACCGGGCGAATCTCCAGCGGCTTATCGCAAAGAAATTTCTCTTTGACCTGCGGCGGCAGCAGATGGGCCAGCTTGCGGGCAATGTCCGTTTCAGAGGGCAGCGCATCCGGCGCGGGGGCTGCTGGCATGGTTTTCTGATGTTCGTAGCCGGGTTCTGGCGCCTGAAATGAGGCGGTCATGTAGAAAATCGGCTTCCCGTTCTGAATCGCCGCCACCCGGCGGGCGCTGAAGCTATTGCCGTCACGCAGGACTTCAACATCATAGATGATGGGTTTCTGGCTGTCGCCGGGACGCAGGAAGTAGCTGTGAAACGAATGGATCAGGCGTTCTGCGGGGACGGTCTCCTTTGCCGCATATAGTGCCTGACCGACCACCTGGCCGCCAAAGACCTGACGTAATCCCAGATCCTCGCTCTGCCCGCGGAACAATCCCTCTTCGATTTTTTCCAGATTTAACAATGCCAGCAGATTGTTTAATGCCTGACTCATAATTACCCTCAATCAATGATGACTGCCTTGCGCAGCGCGTTATTGAGGCAAAGTATAACCTGGAATCGTAAGTGGTCCGATGGGTGCAATAAACTGAATAGGGACGTTTTTTCCGACGTAAATCTCCCAGGCTGCGGGATTGTTAGTTATGGATGGTTGCAACTATTCATCGCCTGTTGGTTTCAGAACCCCGCGCGAGCTTTCGTGGCGGCCAACCCGTAAACGGGGAAGAGGCGCCATCTTCACTCTTGTGAGCCGAGGCTACGCGCCAGACGAGATGATTCATTTGCTTTTAGCTGCTTCCGGCGGATGGTAATAACCCCTGTTTCGGCCGACAGAGGATCCCCAGAAAGCGGCATTATGCTCACCGTATCACTTTTGCTGCCGGGACGTTGCAGGCAGTAATAATCTGAATATGGCGCTTTTCCGGGCGAAAATTGAGAACTGTGCCACACTTATTCATGGTGAAAATGTTTCGCCGCATTGCATTGCGGTCGAACATGCTCAAAGGGATGAAAGGAGAAAAGAATGAAATTTGCCTATATGTTAAGTGCTATAGCCGTAGCGGCTACGTTGTCTGCCTGTGCGAATAATCACAACAGCAATGCAGCGAACCAGGCGGCGCCCGATCCTTATGGCATTGCTTCACTAAGCTCCTCGCAGCAGCAGCCTAACGTATCCGGGACTATCAATATTCGCCAGCGCGTGGCGTTACCGCCGGACGCAGTATTGACCCTAACTCTGTCGGATGCGTCGCTGGCCGATGCGCCGGCGCATGTGCTGGCGCAAAAAGCGGTCAGGACCGAAGGGAAGCAGGCGCCGTTTAATTTTGTTCTGCCCTATAACCAGGCGCAAATCCAGCCTAATGCCCGCATTCTTCTCAGCGCGGCGATTACCGTTAACGGTCAGCTGATGTTCATTACCGATACCGTACAGACGGTGATTAACCAGGGCGGCAACCGTGCCGATCTGGTGCTGGTGCCGGTCCAACAAACGGCGGTACCGGTGGCGAACAACAACGTTCCGCCCGTGCAGTAACTCCACATCATGCCCCTTCCCAGGGGCATTTTTTTGTCTTCAATAAATCCAGCGGTAGTGCTGTAGATCAATATGCCCACTGCCTGACACCTGGACTCCCTCCGCTAATAGCGCCTGGCGTTGACGCTGCAGGTCCGGCCCGGTGAGAGAGATATCGCCGTGACGGTTGACCACCCTATGCCAGGGGAGAGTGGAACCTTCCGGCAGACGTTTTAATACCCCACCAACCTGACGCGCCGCGCGCGGTGAACCCGCCAGCTGAGCAACGTCGCCGTAGGTCGCCACGCATCCTTCTGGTATTGAGGCGACAATTTGCCAGACGCGCTGCGGAAAAGTATCGTGAGAATCCATGGAAGGTCCTGTTGCCGGTAAAAGTTCAGAATAAGCGTTACATCATGGGCTGTACAGCGGGTGGATTAAGCCGGGTTTACTACGGTGAATTCCAGCGTCAGACCCAGCACCTGCATACCATGAACATTTTCATGCGGCGTATGGTTAGCAGGGCTTCAAGAAACTTCGGGCGTTCAGACTGGGCGTTAATCATCAGTTTGGCGCGCATGGCCGGGAGCTTAAGGGGTGATATCGGATACACCACGAGACCGCTGGCTTCGATGGGAAGTTTACGTAATTCAGCGTGCTGAAGGACGCCAACGGTTGAGTAGAGCAGCGCAACCGGGGGGACGGCCAGCAGCTGATTAGCGCTAATCGTGACAAAATCAATGAGCAGTCCCGGACGCAAAAAATGTAAACCGTGGAAGGGCACAGACACTTCAGGAATGGGCGGCATTGTCAGGGTGGTGATGAACGCGGTGATTCACTCATTCATATTCCGTTGAGATAGTGCCTTGATGATAAAAGGGGCGGTGAATAATCCACATTATGGCTGCCGGAAGGAGTTTTTGCTGAGAGTATGCTCGCAATCTCTTGAGGGGCGCGGGATCATTTATCGTGAAAAGCCTGTGGAGACGCGACTTTGCGCAATAAACCAGCACCCGATCGGCGGTGGCTTGCAATTCAAGGATTCAGCAGGGATAATGCGCCAGCGCGTTAGGTAACTAGCGCTCTCAATGGGGGCTCTGTTGGTTCTCCCGCAACGCTACTCTGTTTACCAGGTCAGGTCCGGAAGGAAGCAGCCAGAGCAGACGACGTGTGTGCCGGGATGTAGCTGGCAGGGCCCCCACCCATTTCAGCGTGTCCCTGGCGCGATTCGCACAAATCAGCTGCTTCATATCCCCTTCATGGTTAATATCCTTAATTAAAGTGTGAATTTATTTCGTTTCTAAAACTCCATTTTTTTATGCTAAAAATTCACTACGTCATAAATTTGAAATTTAAGTGAAATATTATTGTCATCTTAATGTCATATATCAGGTGCAGATTACTGATGGGAAACTGTTGTTAGATATAAGCCAAAAATATATCTCTGGATCAGCATGTTAAGTTCGTGTATTAGTTATATGATGATTATATTTCACGGGAAGCGTGACTATGACTACTGTGGTTCTGAACGTCAAAATTGATAGTGAGTTAAAAGAAAAGCTGCGTCAGTATGCGGAAGAAAATAACGAAAATTTAGGAACAGCTACGGAGAAACTGCTGCTGCTGGCCTTCCAGGTAGCGGAATCAGCAGACGAGGCGGGGGTTTCGGAAGAAGATATTGATAGCCAGCACACCGAAGAGGAAGCATCTCCATTAACCCCTAAAGAAATCAAAGCATTACGTAAACTCCTGAAGAAGAAAAAATGAAACAACAACTCTCTACAGCCAGCAACTATAGCGAAGCGTGCGCCATGCTGCGTTCCGGCTATGTGAAGCATGTACGCCTGAACTGGAATATCGGTAGTGATGAGTTCTTTCGCATTGCCTCCGACTGGTGTGATACGGGCGCAAAAATTAAAAAAGATGAAGACGGTTTTATTATTTCCCTTAAAGGTTTTCCGATTCCGCGACAGCATTAATGAAAATATTTCATTTTTGTCATCGGACTGACACGACACGAAGACAAACTTGAAGCGCAATTTTATAAAAACATCTCATATGCATCACGGATGATGGCTTTTGACGGGCTGGCTCCAGCCCGTCGATATTTTATTAAATAATTTTCCGTGGGCGGAAGCTCTCTTTCTGCTCCGTAAGACTATGCCATAACGGCTGCAATATATTAAAAGCGTGACGTAGTTCATCATCCGCAAGCGTAAACGGTAAGCGTAAATAGCGGTCAAAGGCGCCCGCCAGGCCAAATCGCGTTCCTGTTCCGATGTGAATTCCCCGGCTTTCCGCGCGAACGGAAAACAGCGTTGCCAGCATCCCGGGTAACTCAACCCAAAAAGAGAGTCCTCCTTCCGGCGGCGTGAAGCGCCAGTGGGGAAAATACTCCGCCATCAGCGCGCCGCACATATCCCGACGGGTTGCCAGCATGGCGCGCCGCGACGGCAACAGCATTTTCTCATTCTCCAGCAGCCAACAGCAGGCCAGCTGCTCCAGCAGCGGGGAGCCGAGATCGAGGGAGTCCCGCGCCTGAACCAGAGATGCAATGGTGCGCGAGGATGCGCGGATCCAACCTATGCGCAAACCGCCCCAGAAGCTTTTTCCCGCAGAGCCGATGGTTATCACCGGAGCATCAGGATTATACGATGCTAAAGGCGGCGGCGGCGGGGCGTCGTACCATAGGTCGACCATCGTTTCATCTACTACCAGCGTGGTGCGGGTTTGCGCGGCGATCTCTGCTACCCGCTGGCGCGTGGGGCTATCCATACAGCGACCGGTAGGGTTATGAAAGTCCGGCATCAGCCATGCCAGCCGCGGCGCCGTTTGGGCAATTGTCGCCGCTAAACCGTCGCAGTCCCATCCCTGCTGCGGTAACGCCACGCTGACCGGGCGGCATGATGCTCCCTGAATCGCGCTAATCGCCATAGGATAAGTCGGCGCATCCACCACCACCCGATCGCCGGGCCCGGTAAATAAGCGCAAAACCAATGCCAGGCCGCTAAGTGCCCCGTTAACAATCATTACTTCATCGCTTCGGGTTGGCAGGCCGCGTTCGCTATAGCGGTGGGCGATCGCTTCACGCAGAAGCGGCAGACCCTGCTGATCGTAACCGGTATTGGCTAAGTGCTGCGGCATGATTTTCAGGGCCTGGCTGAAAGCCTGATGAATTTCAGGCCCGGCGCTGAGCGCGGCGACGGCCAGATTGACCGACGGCGAGTCCGGTTTATTGGTCTTGATCTCCACCGTCCGCTCCGGCAAAGCGATCCGCGAACCGCTTCCCTGACGGCTGTAGAGATAGCCTTCTTCCCGTAGCTGTCCAAGCGCGCTGGCAACCGTAGTACGGCTGATATTCAGCGCCGCCGCCAGCTCCCGTTCGCCGGGCAAACGGGTTTCCAGCGCAAGGCGGCCATCGAGAATCAGCAGGCGCAGCGCTTCCGCCAGCTGACGCCAGAGCGGCATGCGGGAACCGGATTCCTGCCAGTGACCGAGCAGGCGCACCAGCGATTGTGAACCAAAGCGACGAGATGACATAGCAATCCACTTTTTTAAAACTGGCCATTAATTATCAATCCATTTTTACTGATGATGAGGGGAATCGCAATTGTCCTGAGGTGGAAAATGGTACGTCGCTTGCTGCAACTTTATATTGGTCTGGTCCTGTACGGCGTGTCGACCGCGCTGTTTGTTCATGCCAATCTGGGGGCCGATCCGTGGGATGTTTTTCATCTGGGGATCGGCAAACAGTTCAATCTTGATTTCGGAACGGTGATGATTCTGACGGGCGCGGCGGTGCTGCTGCTGTGGATCCCGCTACGACAAATGCCGGGGCTGGGCACGGTAAGCAATGTGATTGTGCTGGGCCTGGCGGCAAACGCCACTCTGGCTATCCTGCCGCCGTTAGAATCGCTGGTGGCGCGTAGCCTGCTGTTGGCTGGGGCTATCGTACTGAATGCGCTGGCGACGGGAATGTATATTGGCGCAGGTTTCGGCCCCGGTCCGCGCGATGGGCTGATGACCGGACTGCATGCACGTACCGGATGGTCGCTGCGCGGCATTCGCACGGCGATTGAACTTTCCGTTCTGCTGATTGGCTGGATGATGGGCGGCAAATTTGGCGTGGGAACCGTACTCTATGCGATAACCATTGGGCCGTTGATTCAGCTCTGCCTGCCGTGGTTTCATCAGTCGGCTGCACGTAAGGCGCTGGCGAAACCGGGCGAGGCCATCTCCTGATATTAAGCTGCTATCCGCGCTGGAGACTAAACTTATCACTGCAGATACGGCCGGATTGTCCGGCGGTACTGTTCACTTCGGAGAGCATACTCATGAAGTACGTTGATGGTTTTGTTGTTGCCGTACCGGCGGAAAATAAGGAGGTATACCGCGCGATGGCGGCAAAGGCGCTGCCGCTATTTAAAGAGTTTGGCGCCCTACGCGTTGTCGAGTGCTGGGCGGATGATGTCCCGGATGGCAAGCTGACCGATTTTCGTCTGGCGGTAAAAGCTGAAGATAATGAAGAGGTGGTATTCAGCTGGATTGAATACCCCTCTAAAGAGGCGCGCGATGCCGCCAACGCTAAAATGATGGCTGACCCGCGGATGAAAGAGTTTGGCGAAAATATGCCATTTGATGGAAAACGAATGATATACGGCGGGTTTTCCCCGCTCCTCGATGAGTAATTCATCTTTGCCATCCCCATAGTCGGTGGGGATGGCGATAGAAGCCCTACAGATTACGCCAGCCGTGCAGCAGCATATAGCAACCCACCACAATAATCAGCGCACCGGAAATCCACGGCGCTTTCCGTGAGAGATCGTTTAGTCCCGGCCAGCGGTTGGCGACGTGCTTCAGGCTCAGGGCGGCAATTGCGCCTGAAGCCACTAAGGTGAGCGCCAGCCCAACGCTAAAACTCATCACCAGCGTGGCTCCCAGCGAAACCTTTTTCAACTGGAGGCAAATAAGCAATACGGTAATTGACGCCGGGCAGGGGATTAGCCCGCCCGTCAGCCCAAACAAAACGATCTGTCCGGTGGTGACCCGCTGTCCGTTAAAGCGGCGGTTGATCTCCTCCGCATGCGCGCGCTGATGGGCGTCCTGCCACTCTGCGGTGGCCACCAGCGGATGCGCGTGAGGATGGTGTTGATGCGGATGATGGTGTGCATGATGGTGGTCGTGGTCGTGGTCGTGGTCGTGGTCGTGGTTATGGTTATGGTTATGGTTATGGTTATGGTTATGATCACGATCGCGTTGGTGTGTACGAGATTCGAGCCAGGTACGCCGCAGCATCCAGCAGGCAATCAGCACAATAAGGATCCCTGAGATCAGCTGAAACCAGGGTTCTGACGTTTGCGCATCCCAACCGCGGCCAAACCACAGGCCTGCCATCGCTACCAGCCAGACCACGGCCGTATGCGATACCGTCGCCGCTAGCCCCAGTAGTACAGCCTGCTTCAACGTTCCGCGCACTGCCACAATAAATGCCGCCATCATGGTTTTCGAGTGTCCGGGCTCCAGACCGTGCAGCGCGCCGAGCAGGATCGCGCTGGGAATGAATAGCCAGGCATTCCCCTGTTGCAGCAGTGAAGTGAAATCGTTCATAACGTGGTCCCTTGCCAAAAGTGATCTCATGCTACTCCCCCCTAGTATATAAATACTACCCCCTGGTAGAAAAATACTCCCGGGGAGTAGAGCATGGTATGCTGGCCTTGTTACATACGGGGGTCGTTAATGGAAACGATCGAGTCATCAAAGAGTGGAGCGCGTAATGTCACATACTGTTCGTCACAAGAAGATGTTATTGACCCGACTGAAGAAAATTCAAGGGCAGAGCGCTGCGCTGGAAAAAATGCTCAACCGCGAACATGAATGCGCAGAGGTTCTCCAGCAGCTGGCCGCCATTCGCGGTGCGGTAAACGGCATGATGATGCAGGTTATTCAGGGGCATTTAACGGATCATGTCGTCAAAGAGCCGGAAGAAGGCCAGCGTGAAGCTGACCTTGAAGTGGTCATGCAGGTGATTAAATCTTATCTGAAATAGGCTCAGTAGGTATTTTTCGCAGGCGGCGTTGAATACGCTTTCAGGTTGTTTTCAGCCCACAGGATAAATTTCTCCTTTGGCAGCGCTTTGCTATAAAGCCAACCCTGGGCGTACTGCACGCCGTGAACGCGCAGCCAGTCGCGCTGGCTTTCGGTTTCGACGCCTTCGGCGACGGTCGCCAGATTAAGCGCTTTCGCCATGTCAATAATATGCGGCGTCAGCGGTTTGTACTCCAGCGTATCGACAAACGATTTATCGATTTTCAGAGTGTCGACGTCCAGTTTTTGTAAATAGCTCAGGCTGGAGTAGCCGGTGCCGAAGTCATCAATAGATATACGGTGTCCGGCCTGACGATAGCCGGCGATGACGGGCAGAGTGGTTTGCGGGTCAACGAAGCCGCGCTCGGTAATTTCAAGGATGATCTGCTGAGCGCTGATACCCCAGTGCTGGAGCTGCTCCTGCAGGAGTATCGGCAGCGTTGGCGAACGCAAATCATCGACAGATAAATTGATCGAAATATGCACTTCCGGGCGCTGGCGCAGCCAGGTTCCGAGATCGGCGAAAATTTTCCGCACGATATCTTCGGTTAACCGGGTTATCAGCCGGGTCTGTTCGGCAAGCGGGATAAAAATATCCGGCGATAAATAACTACCGTCAGGCTGCCTCCAGCGGGCAAGTGCTTCCGCGCCGGCGATTTTGCCAGTCTGTAGCGAAATAATAGGCTGATAATAGACCTGTATAGCATTGGAGTTCAGCGCGTCCAGCATCCCGTAACGCGGAGAGCGCAGCCTTCGCAGCAGGCGAAGAAGCAGGAATGAGGCCAGAAGGCTGGTGCATAAACCAATCGGCAACCACAGCATTAGCTGTTGATGTAGTTTTTGCTGGAGCGGTAATGTTGATGACCAGGCTGCGATCGCCAGCCCTAGTTCAGGGATGCGGCGGAGGCGATAAACGGTGCTATCAAGCGTCAAGGTTTCGACATCCAGACGCTTAATGTGCTCCCAGGCGGCGGCGTCGAGCGGTTTACTGCTGATGATAATTTGATCGCGCTTCGTGCCAAACAAGAGTGTGTGAATCTCTTCCTGGCCTGACGGAATCACATCAATAAATGAAACCGGATCGATCATCACCACATGATGTTCGCTGCCCATTGCCGTCATTTTATGCTGTAGCCCGAGATCGCTAACCGAGGTGAGCCAGGTACGATAGCCGTCGGCAGTAATATGGTCGGGAGCAGGAAACGTTACTGATACCCGATGATCTTCAAGAGAAGAGCATTGCGGAATACCTCCATGTAACCACAACACTTCCTGCACGTAGCGGTGGGTGTAGGCAATCCGCCGCATATTAAGCAGATGCTGCGGACTGCAGGTCGCGGCGGTATCGGCATCCGCTTCGTTCAGCGCCTCTCTTGCCTGATCGGCTACCTGCTGAACGCGAGCCAGTACCCGAACGGAAAAGTTGTCCAGTCCGGTATAAAACTGCGCTTTGGCCTGCTGCATTGCCAACCAAATACTCAGCGCCACCGGCAAAATAATGGCCAGTATCAGTACCCCTGTAACCAGGCTCACCTGATGCCGGGTCGTCATGAGCATTTCCTAAATTTATTAAGGGGTGCGATGAGTATACGCGAAAGATAAAAAGGACGATTAGGTAAACGGGATAAAAAGGCCCGAACCGCGAGAGAGCAGCGAATTCGGGCTAACAGTGGATGATCCGCGACGCCCGAAGCTGTAAACGGCGCGGAGAAAAACGAGGGCTGGTATGCTGGCAGCCAATAAGCATCGCCAGCACAGGTTCATATTCTAAAGCGCAATCATGACAGCCAGATGTTGCGTTTAGTGGGCATCCGGCGCGGCGATGTCGGTGCTAATCCGCAGGTCGTTTTCGTCGAACACCATGCAGTAGCGATCGTCGAAGGCAACGCTGATTTTCTGCCAGGGGCGAAAGTGAACGTCGCCTGGCAGCAGAATTTTGACGTTATCGTGGCCGTAGCACTGGCCAAATAGATAGGTATTATTACCCAGTCTCTCGACCACTTCACATTGAAACTCAACCACGGTACCGATATTCACATCGGTAGAGAGATGTTCAGGACGAATACCGAGGGTGACGGCAGCGCCGGGCTGCAGCGGTGAGGTGGTGATATTGAGCGTCAGATTATGATCTTGCGCCATCTTCACGCTAAGCTGGCCCGGCTGCCATGCGGTAACCGTCGCGGGAAGGAAGTTCATTTTCGGCGAACCGATAAATCCCGCGACGAATTTATTCACCGGGTTGTAATACAGCGACATCGGCGATCCCATCTGCTCAACTTTGCCGTAGTTCATCACCACGATTTTATCGGCGAGAGTCATCGCTTCAACCTGGTCATGAGTAACATAAACCATGGTCGTTTTGAGCTCGTGATGGAGTTTGGCGATATGCAGGCGCATCTCAACGCGCAGTTCGGCATCGAGGTTAGAAAGGGGTTCATCAAACATAAACACCCGTGGATTACGTACAATAGCGCGGCCGATGGCAACGCGCTGACGTTGACCGCCGGAAAGTTGCTTAGGCTTACGATCCAGCAGATGAGAGAGCTGCAGCGTTTTCGCCACCATTTCAACCTGACGGCGAATTTCATCTTTTGGTACTTTGTTCACTTTCAGGCCATAGCCCATATTTTCCGCCACCGTCATATGCGGATAGAGTGCATAGGACTGGAATACCATAGCGACGCCGCGATGGGCAGGAACGACATCATTCATCACCTCATCGCCAATTAGCACTTCACCTTCGCTGACCTCTTCAAGACCGGCAATCATCCTCAGTAGCGTCGATTTACCGCAGCCGGACGGGCCGACGAACACCGCAAATTCACCATCTTCAATATCAAGATTTACCTGATGCAGCGTCACCGTACTGCCGAACCGTTTGGTGACATTCCTCAGTCGTATATTGGACATCAACACTCCCCGGATTGTTAGCCATTTTTGCCGTTGGGATTTGGGCTGCGATGCGGAATTTGTATAACGTGTAACAATTCAGCCGAACGATGCTCAACGACACTAAAATCATGCAGCGACTATAACTTCCACGGTTTTAGCGCCATACAACGATGTTTCATTTCTGCAATGATGATCACACAACGAGTAGCTTCCAGTAGTTTTATCAGCCTTCAAAGCGTAGCGTATAACAAATCAAACATGACGGATGTTTTGTTTATGAACTGCCGTTAATCAACTTGCTAAGAGATTTGCTGAAGTCACATTACTTAATAAAAACCATTAAATTGTTATACCTTCACATGAGGTTGATAATGAAAAAGAACACTCTTGCTGCACTGATCCTTACCACTCTGGCTGCCGGGCAGCTAACGAGCCTGCAGGCGCACGCGGCCGGGCAGCTCAACGTTTGGGAAGACATCAAAAAATCCGCTGGCATCAAAGCCGCAGTCGGTGATTTTGAAAAGCAGTTCAACGTTAAGGTGAACGTGCAGGAGATGCCGTACGCCCAACAGCTGGAAAAGCTGCGTCTTGATGGTCCGGCGGGCATCGGCCCGGATGTCCTGGTGATCCCTAATGACCAGCTAGGCGGAGCGGTTGTCCAGGGATTGCTATCTCCACTGACTCTGGATCAGGAGAAGCAGGAGGCGTTTACGCCTGCGTCAATCAGCGCTTTCCATATGGATAACGTGCTTTACGGCGTACCTAAAGCGGTGGAAACCCTGGTACTGATTTACAACAAAGATCTGATCGACCAGCCGCTGGATAGCCTGCAGGCGTGGTTCGACTATTCGAAGAAGCAGCGCGAAGAGGGGAAATACGGTCTGCTGGCGAAGTTCGACCAGATTTATTACAGCTGGGGCGCTATCGGTCCAATGGGCGGCTATATCTTTGGCAAAAACGATAAAGGGGGCTTCAACCCGCAGGATGTCGGTCTCAACAAACCCGGCGCAGTGGAAGCAGTCACTTTCCTGAAAAAATTCTATACCGATAAGGTTTTCCCGGCAGGGATCCTCGGTGACAACGGGTTGAACGCCATCGATTCCCTGTTCACCGAGAAGAAAGCGGCGGCGGTGATTAACGGCCCGTGGGCTTTCCAGCCATACGAAGCGGCAGGCATTAATTATGGCGTTGCGCCTCTGCCGACGCTGCCGGACGGCAAACCGATGAGCTCCTTCCTCGGCGTGAAAGGCTACGTGGTTTCGACGTGGAGTAAAGATAAAGCGCTGGCGCAGCAGTTTATTGAGTTTATTAACCAGCCTCAGTATGTGAAAGCACGCTATGTGGCGACCGGCGAAATCCCGCCGCTGAAGGCAATGATTGACGATCCGCTGATTAAGAATGACGAGAAGGCCAGCGCGGTGGCGGTGCAGTCAGCACGGGCGACGGCAATGCCAGGAATACCGGAAATGGGGGAGGTATGGGGCCCGGCGAACGCAGCCCTGGAGCTGAGCCTGACCGGTAAACAGGAGCCGAAGGCAGCGCTGGATAACGCCGAGAAGCAGATCAAGATGCAGATCGAAGCCATGCAGGCCAGCAATCAGTAATCAGGTGAAGTAACAGAACGGGAGGAGGCCCTCCCGTTTTCAGAAGGAGTCGTGTGTGATTATCAATCCCAGCGAAAATATTGCCGAAGCGCGTGGCGCAGGACGCCACGCGTGGTGCGGCCTGCTGCTGGCTATCGTGCCGGGTTTTGGTCAGTTTTATCACCGCCAGTGGTTGAAGGGGATTGTCTTCCTGGTGCTGCTGAGCAGTTTTATGAGCATTTTCTATGACTTTCTCAGCGAAGGCCTGTGGGGGTTATACACCTTAGGCGAAGAAGTCCCGCGGGATAACTCTATCTTCCTGCTGGCGGAAGGAATAATCAGCGTGCTGATTATCGCTTTTGGTTTGTTAGTCTATTTCCTCTCGCTGCGCGATGCCTGGATTAACGGTAAAAAGCGCGATGAGGGTATGGCGCTGAACAGCGTACGCAAGCAATATCAGATGCTGCTCAGCGACGGTTTTCCCTATTTGATGATTACGCCGGGCTTTATTCTGCTGGTGTTTGTGGTCATCTTCCCGATTCTGTTTGGCTTTGCGATCGCCTTTACTAACTACAACCTTTACCACACGCCGCCCGCGAAGCTGGTCGATTGGGTGGGGTTCAAAAACTTCATCAACATCTTCACATTATCCATCTGGCGCTCGACCTTTTTTGATGTCCTGCAGTGGACGGTGGTGTGGACGCTGCTGGCGACAACCCTGCAATGCACCGTTGGTGTGCTGCTGGCGATTCTGGTTAACCAGAAGGATTTGCGTTTCAAGCCAATGATCCGCACGATTTTTATTCTGCCGTGGGCGGTGCCGGGGTTTGTGACGATTCTGGTTTTTGCCGGGATGTTCAATGATTCATTCGGGGTCATTAACAACGCCATTTTGTCTTTCTTCGGCATCAGTCCGAAGGCCTGGCTGACCGACCCGTTCTGGACTAAGACGGCGCTGATCATGATGCAAACCTGGCTGGGCTTCCCGTTTGTTTTCGCCATGACCACCGGCGTACTGCAGGCGATTCCGGACGATCTCTATGAAGCGGCCACGATGGATGGTGCCAGCGCGTTTACCCGGCTGCGGACCATTACTCTGCCGTTGGTGCTGTACTCGATTGCGCCAATTATTATTACTCAGTACACCTTCAATTTTAATAACTTCAATATCATCTATCTGTTCAACAACGGCGGGCCTGCGGTGGCGGGGTCGAATGCCGGCGGTACGGATATTCTGGTGTCGTGGATCTACAAACTCACCATGTCGTCTTCGCAATACGCTATCGCGGCCACTATTACGATCCTGCTGTCGATTTTCGTCGTCGGCCTGGCGTTGTGGCAGTTCCGCGCCACAAAATCCTTTAAAAATGACGATATGGCGTAAGGGAAGCAACATGGCTAAATCACCGAGTATTAAACGCGAAAAGTGGATTCGCCTGTCACTCACCTGGCTGGTGGTCATCTTTGTCTCGACGATCATTATTTACCCGCTGGTCTGGACGGTAGGGGCGTCGCTGAACGCCGGGAACAGTCTGCTGAGTACGTCGATTATTCCTGAAAACCTGTCGTTCCAGCATTACGCGGATTTGTTCAACGGCAATGTGAATTATCTCACCTGGTACTGGAACTCGATGAAAATCAGCTTCATGACCATGCTTCTGACCCTAATCAGCGTGAGCTTCACCGCCTATGCGTTCTCCCGCTTTCGTTTCAAAGGGCGGCAGAACGGACTGATGCTGTTCCTGCTGTTGCAGATGATTCCGCAGTTCTCGGCGCTGATTGCGATCTTTGTCCTTTCTCAGCTGCTGGGGCTAATCAACAGTCATCTGGCGCTGGTACTGATCTACGTGGGCGGCATGATCCCGATGAATACCTGGCTCATGAAGGGGTATCTGGACGCGATCCCCAAAGATCTGGATGAATCCGCGCGGATGGATGGTGCCAGCAGCTTCCGTATCTTTTTCGAGATCATCATGCCGTTGTCGAAGCCTATTCTGGCGGTGGTGGCGCTGTTTTCATTTACCGGTCCGCTGGGGGATTTCATTCTCTCCAGCACCATATTGCGTACCCCGGATAAGTACACGCTGCCGATTGGCCTGTATAACCTGGTCGCACAGAAGATGGGCGCCAGCTACACCACCTACGCGGCGGGAGCGGTATTGATTGCCGTCCCGGTGGCGATTCTCTATCTGGCGCTACAAAAGTACTTTGTTTCCGGCCTCACCTCAGGCAGTACAAAAGGATAACCCCATGAAAAGATTAACACCCGCGTGGCTTGCTGTTTCTCTGGCATGCTGTTTTTCCGCCGGTACGCTGGCGGCAGATGCGCTGCAAACGCAGGCGTTTAGCAATATGCCCGCTGATTTTATTAAAGGCGCGGATATCTCTACGCTGCTGGATGCGGAAAAACACGGCGCGAAGTTCTTTAATCACAACAATCAGCAGCAGGATCCGATCGCGATCCTCAAGGCCGATGGCGTGAACTACGTTCGTCTGCGCCTGTGGGTGGATCCCAAAGATGCTAAAGGCCAGCGCTACGGCGGCGGCGATAACGATCTGGCGACGACGCTGGCGCTGGCGAAGCGGGCAAAAGCGCAGGGGATGAAGCTGCTGCTTGATTTCCACTACAGCGATTTCTGGACCGATCCGGGTAAGCAGTTCAAGCCGAAAGCCTGGGAGAAGCTGGACTATCCGCAGCTGAAAACCACGATCCACGATTATACCCGCGACACGATTGCCCGCTTTAAGCAGGAGGGCGTGCTGCCGGATATGGTGCAGATCGGCAACGAAATCAACGGCGGTATGCTGTGGCCGGAAGGTAAAAGCTGGGGGCAGGGCGGCGGCGAGTTCGATCGTCTTGCTGGGCTGCTGAATGCCGCCATCGATGGACTGAAGGAAAATCTCACCGGCGGTGAGCAGGTTAAAATTATGCTTCATCTGGCCGAAGGCACGAAAAACGACACCTTCCGCTGGTGGTTTGATGAAATCAGCAAGCGTAACGTCCCTTACGACATCATTGGTTTGTCGATGTATACCTACTGGAATGGCCCGATTAGCGCGCTGAAAGCCAATATGGACGATATCAGCCAACGCTATAACAAAGACGTGATAGTGGTGGAGGCCGCTTACGCTTATACCCTGGATAACTGCGACAATGCCGAAAATAGCTTCCAGGCGAAAGAAGAAAAAGATGGTGGTTACCCCGCCACCGTCCAGGGACAATATAATTATATTCACGACTTAATGCAGGCCGTTGCCGATGTTCCGCAGCATCGCGGTAAAGGTATTATTTATTGGGAGCCGACGTGGATTGCCGTTCCGGGAAATACCTGGGCGACGCCTGCCGGAATGAAATATATCCACGATGAGTGGAAAGAGGGAAATGCCCGGGAAAATCAGGCGCTGTTTGATTGCCAGGGAAAAGCATTGCCGTCGATGAAGGTATTTAATTAATTATTCAGTTTTACACTTCAGGATGTTTATTATGAAAAAATTTGCGCCTTTGAGTCCGAAGGTTAATACGCTATTGCATGGCGCCGACTATAACCCGGAGCAATGGGAGAATTATCCGGATATTATCGACAAAGATATTGCCATGATGCAGCAGGCAAAATGCAATGTGATGTCGGTAGGGATATTCAGCTGGGCGAAGCTTGAACCTCAGGAGGGCGTATTTGAGTTTGGCTGGTTGGACAGTATTCTGGAAAAACTGTATACCGCCGGAATTCATGTCTTTCTTGCTACGCCAAGCGGTGCGCGCCCGGCGTGGATGTCGCAGAAATATCCTCAGGTGCTGCGCGTTGGTCGCGATCGGGTGCCAGCCCTGCACGGCGGACGGCATAACCACTGTATGTCGTCGCCGGTCTATCGTGAGAAAACCCTGAAGATTAATACCCTGCTGGCGGAACGTTACGCGCAGCATCCGGCGGTGCTGGGCTGGCATATCTCCAACGAATACGGCGGGGAGTGTCACTGTAGCCTGTGTCAGGAGCGTTTCCGCGACTGGCTGAAAGCGCGCTATGAAACGCTGGATAATCTCAATCACGCCTGGTGGAGTACCTTCTGGAGCCACACCTATAGCGACTGGTCGCAGATCGAATCTCCGGCGCCGCAGGGAGAAGTCTCAATTCATGGTCTCAACCTTGACTGGCATCGCTTTAATACCGCCCAGGTGACCGACTTCTGCCGCCATGAGATTGCTCCGCTGAAAGCGGCGAATGCCGAACTGCCGGTGACCACCAACTTCATGGAGTATTTCTACGATTACGACTACTGGCAGCTGGCGCAGACGCTGGACTTTATCTCGTGGGACAGCTACCCCATGTGGCATCGCGATAAAGATGAAACCACGCTGGCCTGCTACACCGCGATGTATCACGACATGATGCGCAGCCTGAAGGGCGGTAAGCCGTTTGTATTAATGGAATCCACTCCCAGTGCGACCAACTGGCAGCCAACCAGTAAGCTTAAGAAGCCGGGAATGCATATTCTCTCCTCTTTGCAGGCGGTGGCGCACGGTGCGGATTCGGTGCAGTATTTTCAGTGGCGTAAAAGCCGCGGTTCGGTGGAGAAGTTCCATGGCGCGATTATCGATCATGTCGGTCATCTGGATACGCGCGTGGGCCGTGAAGTGACGAAGCTCGGCGAGATGTTAAGCCAGCTGCCAGCCGTCGTGGGCTGCCGGACGGATGCGAAAGTGGCGATTATCTTCGATCAGCAAAATCGCTGGGCGCTGGATGATGCTCAGGGGCCGCGTAATCTCGGCATGGAGTATGAAAATACCGTCAACGAACATTACCGTCCGTTCTGGGAGCAGGGGATTGCGGTTGATGTTATCGATGCTGACGTTGACCTGAGTCCTTATCAACTGGTCATTGCGCCAATGCTGTATATGGTTCGTGAGGGATTTGCCGAACGCGCCGAAGCGTTTGTGGCTAACGGCGGTCATTTAGTTACAACATACTGGACAGGGATAGTGAACGAGTCCGACCTCTGCCATCTCGGCGGTTTCCCGGGCCCGCTGCGTAAACTGCTGGGCATTTGGGCGGAAGAAATTGACTGCCTGAACGACGGCGAACGCAACCTGGTACAGGGGCTGGCGGGTAATGAAGCTGGCTTGCAGGGGCCGTACCAGGTACGCCATTTGTGTGAACTGATTCATGCTGAAAGCGCGCAGCCGCTGGCTACCTATCGCGATGATTTTTATGCAGGAAGACCGGCGGTCACCGTCAATCACTTTGGTAATGGCAAGGCATGGCACGTTGCGTCGCGCAACGATCTGGCCTTCCAGCGGGACTTCTTCTGCAGCCTGATGAAAGAACTCTCTCTGCCGCGCGCGGTTGAGGCTGATTTCCCGCCGGGCGTAGTAGCGACCGCACGCACGGATGGTGAAACCGCCTACGTTTTCCTGCAAAACTACAGCGCGCAGCAGCATCGCGTGGTTTTGCCGCAAGGCTATCTGGACTGCCTCACCGGTACGGCGCTGAATACGCCGCTGGTCTTAAATGCATGGGATTGCCGTATCCTCAGTCGTCGCGCGTAATTTTTCTCTCCCCGCGCCTGCTCCTGCGAGCAGGCGTTTTTTTATCTGCTAATCAGGAGTCTGGTATGGTGAGTTTAAAATCCTTTCTGAATTACTTCTCGCAGCCTCGTGCGGCGGTACCTTTAAGTCATGCGGAGCAACAACAGATTGATTATTTAATTCAGGCGTTTGGTGGTGAAGGCAATATTATTAACGTTGACGCCTGCATTACCCGCTTACGCGTCACGGTGAATAATCTATCGATAGTTGATTCTCAGGCCTTACAGCAGCAGGGAGCGCTTGGGGTTATTATCCTGGGGCAGCAGGTGCATGCTATTTTCGGTAAGCAGTCGGATGCTTTACGGCAATTACTTGATGAGCACTTTGCCAGCCGGAAATAAAATAAAACGGGATAACGCAATAATGAGTTATCCCGAAAATATAACAGGCATTCAATGGCAATAATCATTACCGGAGGGTAATTAACAACTTTACAGTTGGCGATAAAACAGTTAAACGGCTATTACCACCAGGCTTCGACCTGTACACCAAAGTTCCATGTATTATTGGCGGTCCGATCTTCGAACGGCTTACCATTTTCGGAATCATTCAGGTATGAAGCGAAAATTCGTAGTTCCGGGCGCGACATAAAGTCAGGTCCATCGGCCAGGCCCAGCGCAATGGTGTATTTCTCACCGGCTTGTTTGTAATCGGTATTATTTTTGTAGCTATCTTTTTGGTAGAAGCCGCCCACTTCGCCAATCAGGCGCACATATTCGGTGAACTGATACTGCCCGCGCGCCACCAGCGACAGCATGCGTGTTTTATCCGTGTAATCGGTGATGTTATCCGCGGAGCCCCAGGTCAGGACGTGGTTAATAGAGAACTTTTCAGTAATCGGAATTAAACCGGTATTGATAACGCGGTAGCCGGTGGCGTCATTGACGTAGTTCCACATGTCATACCAGCCGCCCCCCTGGGACACCATGTTCTGCGCCAGTCCTTTGTTTGCGTATTGCAGAACCGTTTTGTTGTAACCGCCCAGCATATCCTGGCTGATTTCACCGGTTAGCATGACGCCGTTTTCAGCATCATAGAGTCCGCCGTAGGTATCCTGCTTTTTAGTGGTATTCGGCATCGCGTAGTCGATACCAAATTCGGTCCAGGATCCGGCCCACGGCTTCCAGCCCGCATAGCGCAAATCAAGATAGTTAATATTGACGTTGCTATCGCCATCGACGCGGTAGTCGACGTCATTGGCATCCCCGCGGATCCAGGCAAATGAAACGGCGCCCGGACCGAGCGTATAGTTTTCGATCCCGGCGCCGGATCCGGAAATATTCCAGTATTTCGTATCGATAATGTGCAGATCGTGGCGCTGATAGTAGCGTTTGCCGCCCCAGATGACTGCATTTGGATCGCCGGGGATCAGACCTTTAATTTGCAGGTTTAGCTGCCGCAGGCCGAACTGCGCATCGTCATCAAGCGTGGTTTCATTATCGTTTGAGCCGTCAGATACCATGCTGACCATACTATCGAGGTAGAAGCTAACGTCATTCTTCTTGTAGACCTCCGATCCCAGCTCCAGCTCGCCGTAGGTATCAGATTCGTTACCCAGACGGCCAATTTTATTTTTTTGCCATTCGGCCTGGCTACCGTCGCCGGAGACCCCAACCCCGGCGCGCATATAGCCATGAAAGTCGATACCCGGGAGGGTGGCGGAAGCAGCAAACACGGATGGTGAAATCAGCGCAGCGGCCAACGCAACGGAAAGTGTGCGCAGCGTAGTGTTCATGTCTATCCTCTTATTGTTTTGTATTACGTTCACATAACCGATGTCATAAAATGCCTAAACCTGAAATCAGGCAATTGAATGATCGCCATAGTGTGATTAACTGCAAATAAAAAGGCGGGTTTTGTTACGCAAAGTGAGTCCATTCACAATTTGTAGTATTGTGAGCGTAATACTTTTTATGGCTATGGTTGGAGGAGGAATACGGCAATGAGCGTTTTTTCACATTGCCCCTGTTACAATTCAGGGATAACAACACAAGGAACCGGACCATGAAGTCTAAAAGCGCGACCTTAGAAGACGTTGCACGCCATGCGGGCGTCTCCTATCAGACCGTGTCCAGGGTACTGAACAAATCTGCTAATGTATCCAAAGCCACGCGCAGCAAGGTGGAGAAATCCATTGAGGAGCTGCGCTATGTCCCGAACCGCCTGGCGCAACAGCTGGTAGGTAAGCAAAGTCGTACCGTGGGCCTGGTCACAATTTCCCTTGCATTGCATGCCCCATCCCAGGTGGCTGCGGCGGTAAAACGCTATGCGAACGTGGAAGGTTATCAGGTGCTCATCTCCATGATTGATGAGAGCGTCAACCAAAGTATCCAGGACTCTATTAATGAACTGAAGTCTCAACTGGTGGATAAGGTCATCATCAACGTGCCGCTGGAGACTGAACAGGCCCAAAAAATAGCCGCTGATAACGATGACATCGTCTGTCTTTTTTTAGATGTCGACCCCTACAGCTCGGTGTTTAACGTTTCGTTTAATCCGGCGGACGGTACACGGGCCAGCGTCAAGTATCTCTATGAGATGGGCCATCGGGAAATCGCGTTGCTGGCCGGCCCTGAAAGTTCGGTATCGGCCAAACTGCGTTTGAAAAGCTGGATAGAAACCCTGGAGGGTTACGGGCTGGAGCCGGTAACGGTGATTCGCGGCAACTGGGACGCGCAAAGCGGCTACGCTGGCGCGCTGCAAATGCTGCGGGAGACGCCAAACTTTACCGCCGTTTTGGTAGGTAACGATCAGATGGCATTGGGCGTACTGAGCGCATTTCACCAGCACCAGGTACCGATTCCGGGAGAAAAGTCGGTTATTGGTTATGATGACACTTATGAGAGTTCGTTCTTCTACCCGGCGCTAACCACGGTTTCGCTGGATCTTGATCTGCAAGGGAAGGAGGCCGTTCGGCGCATTCTCGACAGCGGCGATAACGAAACATCACATACGTCTTCTATCCTTCCGGCTCGTCTGGTTGTACGCCATTCTACCGGGCCAAAAACGGAGCCTGGCAAAAATCTGCAGTCTATTGCTGAGCAACTCCGGGCTCTGGCGCATCAGCTAAGTCCTTAATCTGCAAAGGGCGCTCTCGCCGCCCTTTCATCCTTCTCATTCTCAGGGTGTGTAAGTTCACAGAGATATTGCAATTGCCTC